>QXZH01000124.1 GCA_009886465.1 Opitutaceae bacterium | reverse complement strand
TTTTTTAAGAAATCAAAGACCCGCGAACTGCTCTTAAGCATAGCTGGTGTAAAGCGCGAGGTATGCCACGCTTTAACCACGACGATGGCGCGACGAATCTTCGCCATATCAGCCGAAAAAAGTTGGAAGCCCGCGGGCACACCATCAATCGGAGCGTTTGGATTATAGACAACTAGATCAATCTCTTCGTCAGCTCGCTTCTTTCGCGATTGGACAAGATACTTGCGTAACTGTCGCACAAAGAACCCATTCAGTTCAAAATACTCACGCACAATGTTTTCGTCAAATCCAGCCATCGCGCGGAATCAAAGTCACGGATTACGAAAAGGTCAATGGTTTGGAATTTTGCATAGATTAACCGAAGAAACCTTGCATCTTGGTCACCGCAGTCACCAGGCGGTCGACGTCTTCAAAGTCATTGTAGAAAGCGAATGAGGCACGAGCTGTGGCAGGCACGCCATAGCGCTTAAGTAGCGGTTGAGTGCAGTGGTGGCCGGCGCGCACCGCAACGCCATCGGCATCGAGGAATGTCCCGATGTCGTGCGGGTGGATCTCGTCGATCACGAAGGAAAGAATGGAAGCTTTGTTCGCCGAAGTGCCTATGATTCGGAGACCGTCAATTGCTGAGAGCTTTGCGGTCGCATCTTTGAGCAGGGCGTTCTCATGAGCGAGTGCTCCCGCCCGGTCTAGGCTCCACACATAATCGATGGCAGCAGAAAGACTGATCACACCCTCGATATGAGGCGTACCTGCCTCGAATTTACCAGGGATGCCTTTGTAAGTGGTGCCGTCGAAATCGACCCGCTCAATCATGTCGCCACCGCTCTGATAAGGGGGGAACTTTTCGAGCCACTCTCGTTTCCCCCATAGCACACCAACGCCAGTAGACGCAAAGACTTTGTGGGCTGAAAAAACAAAGAAGTCGCAGTCGAGTTCAGCCATATCGACGGGCATGTGGGGCACGGACTGACAGCCGTCGAGCAATACGGGGATGTCTCGCGCATGGGCTTGGTCGATAATTTCTCTAACGGGATTTATTGTGCCGAGAGAATTGGAGATGTGGACGACGCTAACAAGTTTGGTCCTATCCGAAAGGAGCGCGGCGTAGGCTTCCATATCGAGATCGCCAGAATCGAGCACGGGAACGACCTTCAGGATAGCACCCGTTTTTTCGGCAGCAATTTGCCATGGCACAATATTCGCATGGTGCTCCATGTGGGTGATGAGAATCTCATCGCCAGCGGAGAGTTGAGTTTCCTCGAATCCATGAGCGATAAGATTGATCCCCTCTGTCGCGCCGCGCACAAAGATAATTTCGTCTTGATCAGGCGCGCCGATAAACTTAGCAGTTTTGGCACGAGCAGACTCGTAGGCGTCTGTCGCTTGCTCGCTGAGATAGTGAACGCCTCGATGGATGTTAGAATTTTCCATGCGGTAGTAGCGGTCGATGGCCTCAATCACGGAAGCGGGCTTCTGCGATGTGGCCCCGTTATCCAAAAAGGTCAAAGGCTTACCCCGAACCTCGGTTGAGAGAATGGGAAAGTCGGCCCGGACGCGGGCAAAATCAAATGAAGGTAGTGTCGTCACAATGATTACACTCGCTTAACACGCCAAAATCTCAACTGAAAAGGTAAGTATAATGCAGGGAGCCGTAATATGACCACAGAACGCTTCGCCTGTCCTAATTAGTCGCCAGAGACCCCGCGCAGTGCGCGTCACCCTATCTATCGTGGACGCTCGACGAAGCCAGCCTTACGATAAACCTTACCCAATACTTTGTAGGCTCGCTTCTGAGCTGCACCCGCGCCCGATCGGAGTACCTCCTCTAAGTAGGACTTATCGTCAATCAAGTCTTTGTATTTAGCCTGCACAGGTTCGAATACGGAAATCACAGCATCAGAGACCTCCTTTTTTAAAGTTCCGTAACCCTCACCCTTCAGTGAGCCTACAATGTCGGCGACGGTGCGCCCACTCATTGAGGAGTAAATCTGGAGCAAATTTGAGATGCCTTGCTTATCGCTACTCGCCACAATTTCGCTGTTTGAGTCCGTCACAGCACTCATAATCTTTTTCTTCAACACAGAAGGCTCGTCGAGAATGTAAAGAGTCGAGCTTTGGTTCTCGTCGCTCTTCGACATTTTACGTTCTGGGTCTTGCAGCGCCATAATTCGAGCTCCTTGCCTTGGAATAAAGGGCTTCGGAATCGTGAAGGTATCTGAATAGTTGTGATTAAAACGCTGCGCGAGGTCACGGCATAACTCTAGGTGCTGGCGCTGGTCGTTACCTACGGGCACAGTGTCGGCGTTGTAGAGCAAAATGTCCGCCGCCATCAGAACAGGATACATGAGTAGACCTGAATTCACAGAAGCTCCGGCACGAGCGCCGTCGTGAGTAAACTTAAGGTCGTTGTCATCCGCTACCTTAAAGCCGAGACTAGCTGCTTTTTCTTTAAACTGGGTCATGCGCTGCAAATCACCGATCGGCGTAATACAGCTGAGTAACCAAGCCAACTCGGTGTGGCCGATGACGTGGGACTGCACAAAAATATTAGAACGTTCTGGATCGAGCCCACAGGCGATATATTGTGCGACGCAAGAAAGTGTATTTTTGCGCAGCTCGGCGGGCGAGTATTTCACCGTGATCGCGTGCATGTCGACAACACCGAAGTAGCACTCGTAATCATCGAGCATGGTCGCCCAATTCTTAACCGCACCGAGATAGTTGCCGATCGTCAATTGACCGGTCGGTTGGGCGCAAGTGAGAATAACTGGCTTTGCTTCACTCATTAGACTTGCGATTGACGGAATCAGCGGAGGCCTTGTCAATCCAACTTATGCCCCGACTAGCCTCAAAACTCTAATTTGGAGAGGGGCGCTTGGTTTACCTAGGCTTGCAAACTACAATAAATTAAACATTTTTATCTTATGCGAATAGGCTCCTTTATTTTAACGTCAGTTGTCCTCGTGGGCGGATTCCATTGCGCATTGGCTAAATTCCCCAACGACTTCGCAAAACCACTCGAAGTGATCGCATTCGGTTCCTGCAACCGCGACGAATTACCCCAGCCACTCTGGCCTGTTATCGCCGAGGAAAATCCAGACCTCTGGATCTGGGCGGGCGATAATATCTACGCCGACTGGCATGAAGACCCTAACGGGCAAAGGGTGAAATTTACAATTAACCGTGAATGGGTGACCAAGCGCTACGCCGCGCAATTTAACCAGCCAGGCTATACCACATTTCGCGAAAAGACACCCATCATCGGCACCTGGGACGATCACGACTACGGACGTAATAACGCAGGCGCGGAATACACGCTCAAAGAAACCACCCGAGATCTCGCTCTTTCGTTCATGGAAGTGCCCATTGGTGATCCGCGCTGGCAGCGAGAAGGCCTTTATGGCGCCTACGACTTTGGGACAAGCGGTAAGATAACTAAAGTCATTCTCCTCGATAACCGCTACTTCGCTAGCGGCAAAAAAGCCGACAAACCAGATCTCCTCGGTCAGGAGCAGTTCGCTTGGCTGAAAACGACTCTTCGCGAGAGCGAAGCCGATCTACACATCTTGGTCAGTGGTACACAAATCATCTCCGAAGAACACCGATGGGAAAAATGGGCGGACTACCCAAAGACGCGAGCTTGGTTGCTTAAAGAAATTTCCGATACACAAACCCCAACCATATTATTAAGTGGTGATCGGCACATCCATGAGATTTCGATACTTCAAGACTGGCCAGGCAAATTCCCCCTCTCCGATATCACTTCCAGCGGACTAACCCACTCTTGGGATGGATTCCCTGGCGAAACAAACCGCCACCGCGTGGGCGAGGTGTTCACTGGCCTTGGTTATGGCGTGATCTACATTAATTGGTCAGAGTCTACACCTCAAATCGAGCTCGTTATTAAGGACGTGAATAGTGAAGCACAAATATCCCAAAGAATTGAATGAAACATCTTACCAATAAAGATGCCTGACTAGTAGGTTGACTCGCTATCGTAACTTGAATTTAGCGACCGTTGAAGCAGGTAGTTGCAAGTGAATGCGGCAATCCATCGAAGGAACCATTCGTCAAAAAAACGATGAGCCCATGCGCTTCATCACCGACACACATTTTAAGCGTTTCGTGGAGCGATTGATTGTCAGCAAAGGCCTTCGCGTCGGGTAGCGCGCTAGCCATCATAGGTGTATTCAGTCGTTCCTCTGGACGCATACGATCTGCTCGATGCACCGCTCCAAAATAGACGCGGTCGGCACCCGAGAGTGCCGTTTGGAATTCAGTTTGGAAGCGTGCGCTTGCAGCTGTATTACTACGTGGTTCAAAGCAAACCGTCATCTTACGATCTGGGTAGGCGGCACGAAGTGCCTCGATCGCACCTGCGACCGCAGTGGGATGATGCGCAAAGTCTTCGACAATCGTCCAACTATCATCCGAATGAAGTATATCCTGGCGTCGGCGAACACCTTGAAAGTCAGCCAAGGTTAAAAGGTCAAAATCGAGCGGATCCAGGTGGTCTGCAGCCAAAGCCGCAGAAAGCGCAGCCATGGCCGCGTTACGCGCATTAAAGAGACCATGCAAAGGCCATGAGACATGCGCCCAATGCTCGTCCTTCCAAACAAGGTCAAACTGGGCACCTCCAGGAGCGTCTTGGAAGTTTGTGATTTGGAGATCGTTGTCCTTTCCTACGCCCACCCGAACCACTTGAGTCCATGGGGCCGGTAAGAGCGCGGCGATATTGGGATCGTCACCATTGACCAAGGCATAGCCCGAAGCGGGTATAACACGAAGGAAGTGACGGAAAGAGCGTTGCACATCTTCGAGATCTCGAAAGATGTCGGCATGATCGAACTCTAGATTGTTGAGTATCGCGATCTGCGGGCGGTAGTGGATAAACTTACTACGCTTATCGAAGAAGGCCGAGTCATACTCGTCACCTTCAATTACGAAAGCTTTGCCCTCTCCTAGTTTTGCGCCGCCAGGTAGATCGTGGGGAACGCCACCGATCAACCAGCCGGGCTTGGCACCTGAGCGTTCGAGAAGATAGGCGGTAATGGTCGAGGTCGTTGTCTTGCCGTGAGTGCCCGTGATGACGACAGGGTAGCGCTTCGGAAGAACAGTTTCGTGAAAAAGCTCAGGCAGGGATATGAAAGTAATCTCTGACTGGTCAAGCAGCCACTCCACCTCAGGATTACCGCGGCTCATCGCATTGCCCACCACAACCTGGTCGGGCTCAAGTCCAGCAAGACGAGCCGCGTCGAAGCCGTCGAGCACTTCGATGCCGGCATCGGCCAGCACATCGGACATCGGCGGATAGACAGCTGCGTCGCAACCGAGCACCTCATGACCTTGTTCTTTAACAAGGAGCGCTGCATTACCCATGGCCGTGCCACAGATACCCATGAAATAGATACGCATTATAGAATGAAGTGCTTACGCTTGCGGAATGAGACCGAATCTAGGAAAGCGTTCAGGCTAATTCTCGCACCATTCGACAAGCTCATGGTTTGGACCCAATCGAAACGACTAGCGCGAGCCCTCGGGTATGAAAAAAATAGCATTTACTCTGGAACCTCCTCAAATTCAGACATCGGCGTGACCACAAGCGAGCGATCAATGCGCTTAGCGAACCCTGCAAGCACTTTGCCTGGACCACACTCGTAAAATTCGTTGAGACCGTTATCCGCAGCCATGTTGCGTAAGTTATCCTCGAAGCGGACTGTAGAGACGACTTGGCTGACAAGCGCCTCCTTGATCGCTTCTGGATCACTGACCTGACCGCCCGTGACGTTGGTATAGCAAATGATCTCGGGAGCTTTGAAATCGAAGTCCTTGATGAACTCAGCAAAAGCATCCCGAGCCGATTGCATGAGGCAGCTGTGATAAGCGCCCGCCACATTGAGCGGCTTGCAAAGTTTAAAGCGTCCCTTAGAGGCGGCGACGGCTTCGATTACTTTTGCATTATCACCCGAGATAACGATCTGCCCGGGGCAATTCAAATTAGCGATCTCGATATCGAACTCATCGCAGAAAGTTTGCACATCTTCGGGCGTACCACCAATCACGGCTGCCATGCCCCCCTTGGTTGCATCACAGGCCAGCTGCATAAGGCGACCACGCTCCGCCACCAAGCGCAGGCCAGTCGCAAAATCGTAGACGCCCGCTGAAGCCAATGCAGTAAGTTCGCCGAGACTGAGGCCGCAAGCCGCCTTAAGCTCACTCAGCTTACCGCGTTCTTTTAAAATACTAAAGAGTGCGTAACCCTGCACATAAAGTGCGGGTTGACAGACCTTCGTCTCAGTCAAAGTTTCGTCGGGACCGTCGAAGCAGATGCTTTTTAAATTCCAGCCAAGCACCTCGTTGGCCTCTTCGTAGAGTGCCCTAGCTGTCTTTGAATTTTCGTAAAGCGAGCGCCCCATGCCGACTGTTTGAGCGCCTTGCCCAGAGAAAAGTATTCCTTTTGCCATAATTTGATAATTTTAATGCAGTAAATGTGCATTATTTGTCTCCAGCTGACAGAGAATCAATCAGAAAGCACGGAATCTACTAAGTGAAAGAACTCGATGCCACTTTTCGTTCTTTTGGTTGGCATTTATTCAGTAGTCGGCTTATAATTTTACATACTATGACAGCTATCGACTTAGATGCTCACTGGAGCGAGATTCACCTCCACGCGAAAGAAATTGTGGCGCGTGAGCCTGCTTTGGAGACTTTACTTAATGAAACTGTGCTCGAACGTGACTCCTTTGCCGAGTGCCTTACCTACCGCTTGACTCGCAAACTGGTCAATCACTCGGCCTCGATCGATGTGCTCCATGAGACTTTCTTGGACGCCTTTCTACAACAACCCACGATCCTGCAAGACATTGCTTGCGATATGATCGCGGTGAAAGAGCGCGACCCAGCCTGCCCAGATGTGCTCACGCCACTCCTCTACTTCAAAGGCCTACAGGCATTAGTTTGCTACCGAGTATCGCATTACCTGTGGAATGCTGGACGGACGGAGTTTGCGCTCTACCTTCAAAGTCTCATCTCAGAAACTTTCGCGGTCGACATCCATCCTGCTGCCCAGATCGGACATGGTATTTTGCTCGATCACGCAACTGGCTTTGTCGCGGGTGAGACAACCGTCGTTGAAAGCGACGTATCTATCCTGCATGCAGTTACTCTAGGTGGCACGGGTAAAGACCGAGGCGACCGTCACCCGAAGGTGCGCTCGGGCGTGCTGCTCGGTGCGGGTGCCAAGATACTCGGCAATGTCGAAATTGGTGAAGGTGCCAAAGTGGGCGCGGGCAGCGTAGTACTCAAAGATGTGCCGCCACACACGAGTGTTGCTGGCGTACCTGCGGAAATCATTGGTAAAGCCAGCGAGGTCTCGCCTGCGCTCGGCATGTGCCACAAACTAGATTAGTTCGTCTGTCTTAATCCTACTCATAATCCCCTGCCACTCCGATAGTGAGGTTAGGGTTAAGAGTATAATTAAGAATAAGAAATAATAAGCTTACTCTCACTCATGGACACCTTTCAAATCCTAGCTATGGGTAATTCCCAAGGAGCCCTCTGGGCGCTCTGTTTTGCAGTCGGAGCTGGGTGCCTGCTTACGGTTCTCTCGCGCCGCTTGCATTTGCCGACCATTGTCTTGTTGCTAATCGGCGGTTTTGCACTGGGACCCGAGTGGCTCGGCGTACTCCACCCAAATGCGCTGGGCGATTTCCTACCCATGATAGTCTCACTAGCGGTCGGGCTAATTCTCTTTGAGGGCGCGCTTACGCTGGACCTCAAGGAATTCAAGCAAACCTCGACCGTGATTAAGCGCTTACTCACCGTCGGCGTGCTCATCACTTGGCTCGGTTCTGCACTGACAGCTTACATCGTTTTTGATACTTCGCCGGCCTTTGCCCTACTCATGGGCAGCCTAATTATCGTGACGGGACCAACCGTGATTGTCCCGCTCCTGCGCCGTATCCGTGTGCAGCAAAAGTTGGCTAGTATCCTTCACTGGGAAGGGGTATTGATCGACACGATCGGTGTATTCACTGCGATTCTTTGTTACGAGTGGGTGGTCGAAGGCGGCGGCGCTGTGGCTATTCCTAGCTTCTTGATTCGTGTGGCAAGCGGTGCAGCCATCGGTCTGATCGGTGGTTACTCAATCTATTGGATAATGAAGAAAAATTGGGTGCCAGATAACATTGTTAATGCCTTCGCGCTGGCCAGTGCCATGCTCATTTTCGGAGCAACCGAGTTGATTAAACCCGAAGCTGGTCTGCTCTCCGTGACAATTGCTGGTCTCATCGTAGGCATCAAAAAACCACGACAGCTTCGTGAAATTAAAGCTTTTAAGGCTGAGATCGTCGATCTGCTCATCGGTATGCTTTTCTTACTTTTGGTCGCTCGATTGGAGCTGCAACAGTTCATCGATTTCTTCAAAATGGGAGGCGGTTGGGTGCTCTTCTCCGTCATTCTCATCATCCGGCCTTTGAGTATCGCGGCGTCCTCATTCGGGACAGACTTGAATCTCAGGCAAAAGGCACTACTCAGCTGGGTCGCTCCGCGCGGCGTCGTCGCCGCATCAATGGCATCACTCTTTGCCTTAAGTCTCAGCGGCAAAGAAAACTCAGTGGGCGATCCCGCCCTACTAGAGTCTTTTGTCTATTCAGTAATCTGCGCGACCGTGCTGATCCAAGGACTATCGGCGGGTATCTTCGCTAGAGTGCTCGGCCTGCAACGTCCCGCGCCAAACGACTGGGTCGTTATCGGTGCCCACCACTTTGGCCGTGAGTTGGCGCGCATGCTGATGCGCAAGGATGAACAACACGTCCTCTTGCTCGACACCAATGCACGCAACATCACGCTCGCAAAAAAAGAAGGCCTACCCGCACTAAACCGTGACGGCATGGAAGCGGAGAAACTTTATGAAAATGAGCAAGCACTCTTCGGCGCGGGATACGTGCTCGCGCTAACCGATAATGTCGAATTGAACCAAATCCTCATGCAGCGCTGGGCTAAGGAGCTTGATAACGAAAAAGTATTTGGTTGGATTCCACTCGATAGCCCGACCGAGGCCCACCAATTGACTGGTCAAGGCGTCTTTGGCGATCTGTCGCGTCCCGCAGTGATCGGTAGCGAGCTATTACAAGGTGAGAGCAGTTTTGAGACAGTTAAATGGGAAGAAGGCAAGAGCCTCGCTTCTGGCGACTGGCATCCCCTCTTCATTCGCCGAGGAAAACAACTCCGAACCGTGCCGCACGACGCTCTACTTAAGGCAATGGTCAAAGAGGGAGACGAGGTAATCTGCCTGCGCCGCTCAGAGGGATTCCTCTTACGTGCGCTTCATAGCGGTAGCTTCATCAATACCGAATGTAAAAACATCGAAAGCCTCTATCGGCAACTTGTAAAAATTGCAGCCGGACACATACCTCCGGGCTCCGAAGAACAGGTACTCGAAGACCTCGAGGAGCAAGGCCGCGTCTTCCCTGCCTTACTCGGTCACGGCATCGCTATCCCACACGTATATTGCGAGAATCTCGACTACCGTATTTGTTTTGTCGCACAGCTCAAAGAGGGACTTACCATTTCCGGGCAGGACGAAGCGATTGACTTCATTTTCTTTATTATCAGTCCGAAGGGTGACACCGAAGGTCACCTCGCCACGCTGGCCGAGATCGCAAAGAACTGCCGCAGAGAGCGCTTACGTAAGCAGATAAAAAGTGCCGGTTCGTTGGACGATGTGATCGCGGCGATTAGTGAGTAAATAAGTTAGATTTTAGTCTTCTATCACTCATGAAAGCATGCGCAGCAAGCCAGAGGGCAATGGCAACGACTCCAGTATGATCAATAGGCTCGTCCCGCCTTATTCTCGAAATAATTGATAAAAGCCTTATTCACTGTCGCGACACCGCCAGGCGTCGGATAGTTACCTGTAAAATACCAATCCCCATGGTGCTTAGGAATCGCGGAACGCATCTTCGAGACGGGCAAGAAGACGATCTCTAGCTCGCCCTCCCAATGCACGTTCTTGGGGTAAACGAGTTCAGCTATTTTTGCGGATATCTGCTCGTCAGTGTAGCGATCATACAGGCGTTTCACGTGATTCACCATCTCACTGGCAGCCATATCAGCCTGCGCGATGCAGTCTCGGTAAACATCTTGCAAGAGATCGTTGTTACCGTCGTCCTTAATCAATTCTACGGCGGCTTTGAAGGCGATGAATTTACCCAGTTCCGACATATCGATGCCGTAGCAATCAGGATAACGGATCTGCGGCGCAGTGGAAGCGACTACGATCTTTCGCGGCTTGGTGCGGCTTAATATTTTAAGGATAGACTCTTTCAACGTGGTCCCGCGGACGATAGAATCATCGATACAGACGAGGCAGTCATTCTCTTTGACGACGCCATAGGTAATATCATAGACGTGGGAAACAAGTTTGGCACGTCCTTCTTCTTGCGAGATAAAAGTGCGCAATTTGATGTCCTTGTGTGCAATCTTTTCACCGCGCGGCCAGTTACCCATTATGAGTTCGTCGATCAATTCTTTATCCAGCGTGCCAGCCTCATTGGCTTCGAGCAGACGGTCGCGCACTTCTTGGCGGCGGTGAAGCCGAACAGAATCGAGCAAACCGTAATAAGCAACCTCTGCGGTGTTAGGCACGAAGCTGAAGACGCTATCGGCAAAATTGTTATCAATCGCTTTGACCACTTGTTCAAGCAAAGCACCACCCAGTGCCTTACGCTCTGCATAGATATCAGCGTCGTTGCCACGCGAGAAATAAATGCGCTCGAAGGAACAAGGGGTAATCGGTTTCGGTTCGGTGTAGCGCTCAGAGTAGATTTTACCATCGCTCTTCACAACCGTAGCCGTGCCAGGTTCAACTTCACAAACATTCTCGATCGGCTGATCAAAGATCGTCATTAGTGCGACGCGCTCGGAGGCGAAAGCGATCACCTCGTCGTTCTGGAAGTAATAGCAAGGTCGGATCCCTTGCGGGTCACGCATCACAAAACTATCCCCATTACCAATCAGCCCCGCAATGGCAAAGCCACCATCCCAATTAGCCGCAGCTTTTTGCAAAATGCGTACAGGATCTAATTCTTTACTAATGATGCTCGGGATCCTCTTACCCTTCACATTTTGATCTCGCATCTTATGGTAGATCGCGTCGTGTGCCTCATCGAGATGGAAGCCGATCTCTTCAAGCACTGCCTGCGTGTCCGTGCCGAAGATCGGATGTTGGCCGCGGTTGATCAGGTCGTTATTCAGCTCCTTCTCGTTAGTAATGGTAAAATTACCCGCTAACATTAGATTCTTCGTAGGCCAATTTGACTGACGCACGTAAGGATGACAGCTAGTCGAGGAATAGACGCCCGAAGTGCCATAGCGAAGATGCCCTAGCAATATTTCGCCACCGAATCCAAACTTATCTTTTACCGTTTCTGGAAACTCGGGGTGTATGATGCCCTTATCAACCATCTTTTGGTATACCTTGAGCTGTCCTTTAAAGATGCGTGAGAGTGGGTTGCCCTTGATTGTGCGCTCGCGTGCCATGTAGGGTTCACCTGGCGCCACACCGAGCTTAACACAGCCAATTCCAGCACCGTCTTGCCCGCGATTATGTTGCTTTTCCATCAGCAAAAATAGCTGATTAAAGCCATACAATGGCGTATCATATTTTTCCTGGTAGTAGGATAAAGGCTTCAAAAGGCGGATCATTGCGATACCGCATTCGTGCTTCAAAAAATCGCTCATAAAGGAAAAAAGGGCAGTCGCTTCAAGTGACTAGTGGAGAGGTCGTCGTGCACTACGTTTCAATTCTGTAAGCCAAGAACAGACAAGCTATATTTCTCAATGATTGGATATTTTAAC
>QXZH01000123.1:2475-11347 GCA_009886465.1 Opitutaceae bacterium | reverse complement strand
TCAAATGTGATTTCAGATTCACAAGTGCGTGAAAAACTGCCCTCTACCTCATCGCCATCAAAACGAGGAATCTGGCTAGGCTCCCAGAAGCTTTCACCCTCAAAACGAATGGACACATCCTTGTCGGACACGATCACTGTCGTAAGCACATCGTCGCGGCTAATGAATTTATCTTCGCGAATGTTCACTCCAGCGATTTCGTACTTGGCGACCATCTTATCTGGGCGCCAGTCCAGAGTCTCTGGCTTGGGGTGCTTATGTTCGCTGCCGTCAACGATCAAGGTGCCATATGCGGAACGCGTCTTACGCCAAAACTCCCAACCCCAAGAGTCATGGCCATCACCACCGACTTCAGACTGAACAATCGCATTGCCACGTGCACGGCCATCACGAAAGAGCGGGTGCGTGAAGCCAAGTGTTTCTGACTCCCAATACTCGTGCCAGTAGGCACCAAAAGAGCCCGCTACATAGTAGAGCTTATTACCCGCGATGAAGCCATAGTGCTCTCCTTGGATATCACGCTCGAGCATTTTGCAATAATCGGTGCGTGGAGGTAAGCTAGAAGAATTCACACTCTCAGTAGATTGTCCGACAGAGTGCGCATCGTCCTGTGGCGCACTGCAACCCGCAGAAAAAACAACTAAAAAAGTGAGGGTCAGAAGTGAAAAAAGGAAACGCATAATTAATAAAGGATGGGATCCCAAAAACAGGATATCTCTATAATACCTAATCCAGGAAATATTACAATTGGTGAACACGACCAAAAACTGTCACATTGCGCCAATTTTGTAGAAATATACTATTTCTCTATTCAGATTTTTTCAGATCGCTCATGTAGGTGGCCACGGAATCCGACGTAGCGAATCACGCGTTTCTGGGTGAGGTAAAACATCCGATGACTTTGCCCATGCACGCCATTTAGCCTTAAGTTCTTCGAGCTTTTCTGGGTGACGCTGACTTAAGTCCTCTGATTCGCTGCGGTCAGCGCTCAAATCATACAATTCCCACGCATTTGGATCGCGGTCATCCGATGTCACGAGCTTCCAATTACCGTCCCGAATGGCTGCATTGATCTCGTGCTGCCAATACAAGGTGCGCCTTGTCGCCGAAGCGGATCCGTCGAACCATGGCAGCAAGCTCATGCCTTCCCCAGGCGTAATCAAACGCCCCTCGTAGCTTTCAGGATACTGAGCCCCAGCGGCCTCGCATAATGTCGGCATAATATCAATTAAATGGAAAGTCTGATCCTTACAAAGCCGCCCTGGCTCTGCAATGCCCTGCGGCCAGTGTGCGATCAAGGGCGATGCGATGCCGCCTTCATGCACAAAAATCTTATACTTCCTCAGCGGCGTGTTGGAAAGACTCGCCCAACACTGCCCCTGCGCAGTGGCCCACCCCCCCTCGGTGCGCCAGTCAGGGTAATTACCAGAATGATAATTTGGCCAATTCATTCCGAAGGGACCCAATTCTCCGGAGCAGCCATTATCCGACATAAACAAAATCAGTGTCTCATCCAAAATACCCCGCTCGGCCAAATCATCAATCACCCGCCCCACATTCAAATCCATATGTTCGATCTGCGCCGCATACAGTGAGCGGCGAAAATCTAGTTCTCCCTGATCGGTATCGGACAAACTATCCCAAGCCGGCAACGCGCAGGAATCCACCGAGGGTTTAAAATCAAAGCTCTCGCGGTCCTCTTGATCAAATCCAACCGCTTTCGGCAAAGTCTGGGTCGGCGGCACAATTCCCATGGTCTGCATGCGCTCCAACTTTTCCGCGCGAAGTTGATCCCATCCCTTTCGGTAGCGGCCTCGGTATTTATCAATCAATTCATCTGGAGCTTCTAAGGGGAAGTGCGGCGCATTGTAGCATAGATGCAAGTAAAACGGATCGTCCGATTCGCGGCAGGCCTGGTCTATATAATCCAATGCGACATTGGTGAAAAATTCAGTCGTATGAAATTCCTGATCGGGCGCATAGGGGTCGGTAGGCACACCATCCGACCCGATAAAGAGTTCGCCATCGCGATAAATCTCACAACCCGGGAGTACTTTCCAGTAACTATCAATGTGCGTATAGATTCCAGTGAATTTATCAAAACCGCGCACCTCGGGACGAAACTGCGGCTCATGCCCAACATGCCATTTCCCTGACAGCATAGTCTGATAACCAGCAGAACGAAGCACTTCTGCAGTTGTCACACAGCGGTCATTCAAGCCTCCCTGATAACCGTCGCCAAAATCTCGGTATACCATCATGCCCACTCCCGCTTGATGCGGATACAGCCCGGTCAACAAACAGGCACGCGATGGGCAGCAGCGCGGCGTGTTATAAAACTGACTCGCCCTGAAACCACCCGCCCCCAAGCGATCTAAATTTGGTGTATCAATTTCTCCTCCAAAACAACCGAGATCGGAAAACCCCATATCATCGACCAGAATAGTAATGATATTGGGGCGTTTCGCGGTCATCGGGGCTATTTACTAAAAAATCAATACCACTAGTCGATTATTCAGATGAAAAACGATAGAGCATACGATGCTCATAAGTCTCGCCAGGGCGCAACACCGCGCTCGGGAAATTCACTTGATTGGGGGCATCGGGAAAGCCTTCTGTTTCTAGACACAACGCTGTTCGAAACTCATAGGCGAGTCCATCCTTCCCGGATACAAATTCACCTTGGAAGTCTTCTGGGGTCAGGAAATTTCCCCCATAGAATTGCACGCCAACTTGATTAGTATATACCTCCATAGCACGCCCCGATTTCGGGTCTTTCACGCGTGCCGCCAAGGCCAAGCCATTGACATTCGGTTGCTCCAGCACCCAGCAGTGATCATAACCACCAGCGAATTCGAGCGCTTCAAATGCTTGATCCAATCGTGCACTAATTACGGTGGGCTGCGTAAAATCCATGGGTGTATTGGCAACAGACGCCAACTCGCCAGTCGGGATCAAGCCTACATTCGTAGGCAGGTAGCGGTCACAGGGGAGCATCAAAACATGGTCGTTGATCGTCGTCGTGTGATCGCCCGAGAGGTTCCAATAGGCATGTTGTACGATGTTCAGGATCGTCGGCGCATCCGTCGTGGCGACCGCCGTCCAGCTCAGTTCGTTATCATCATTAAGCTGATAAGTCACATGCGTCGTCAGCGTTCCAGGGTAGCCTTCTTCCCCATCGACAGATACATAGGTGAAGGTGATCGCATTCGCTTCGGGGTTTGGTGTCGCAGTCCAGAGGCGTCGATTGAAGCCGTCCACACCCCCGTGTAGGTGGCATGGAATACCACCAGGATCATTATTCGTGGCGAGTGCGTAATCTTTGCCATCCAGTGAAAACTTCCCGTCAGAGATACGATTGCCAAACCGGCCGACACTGTTACCAAAGTAAGGATTCTTCGGCCCCGCATAGCCATCGACCGAGTCATAGCCATGCAGCAGATCTTCAATCGTTCCGTCACGATCTGGCGTAAACACAGAGACCAAGGTCGCGCCGTAATCGGAGACCACTACGGTCATTTCGTTTTGATTAATCAGCGTATAAATGTGCGCTTCGCGGCCGTCTAATAGCTGCCCGAAAGTAGCTACTTCGTTTGCATGAATTCTCGATTTCATAGTGTATTTATAATAAAACTACAAAGCATAAGAGTAGCAATGACCTGTAAAAAAGGAGTTTGTATATTTTTATGACTTTAGATTTTTAATTCTTTGTTTCCGTTGCGCTCCGAGCGCTCTTGATTTCGTTCTTACCGCGGATGATTCGGCTCCTCCCTTTAAAAAAGCGCACATAAGACTTAAGCTCATCTTCCCAGCTCTTTTCATAAACCTCATCCCCGGCGAGGAACAATATGACATTTAAAGATGGCGGCTGTTGCCCTCTGCTGGTGTATAACTTTTCTATCACATCGGTGAAGTGTTTTTCCACGTCTCTCGGGCTGGTACTCGTATGGCCAGGGCCGCCCCCAGGGTGAGGGTTCTTCCAGTTAAGTCCCAGCTCATTGGCTGTGCCACGGACGTCATTGCTGTTGCGAGCAAGTACACGGGGTGGTTCCCCGCGACTGGCACGAGCCTTATTGATTTTAGCCAATTCATTGGCGACTCGTTGCTTCATCTCAGGCTCCTCTTGGTGAAATGCAGCTTCCTGCTCTTGATAGGTCGGGGAAGATCTAAATTCTTCCCACGCCATGAGTTGCGCCTCACTCGCCGGAGCCACCACCTGGCCAAAGCCTCGATGGTCGCCAGTAATCATAAAGATCGCATCTGCACTTTGTTCAATAACAAGCTGAGTCATAAATGCAGTGTGATTGTGCCCATTATTCCACGACACCGCAGCTTGCATCTCACTTTCTGGCAATGCTCTGAGCAGCGGCATAATAGAGCCAGAAACACCTTCGAGCCCCGGCGTTGCCGCATTATTATTCACTGTTGCGATCCATTTTATCAACTCCTGATGGACTTCATTACCTGATGGCACTAGCTGCGGCTTAAAGAGCTTAATACGTCGAATATCCGTTAGCATGACGTTGAATAATGTGCCCGCAGAAAGATTACCCACCATATCAGAAATCTCATCTTTGATCACACGGTAGCTATCCAATCCACCCTTTTCGTCTGTCACCATTCGGCGATTGGTATCAATCACAAACAGGATACGCTCTGCCCGCGTCTTCAAGCCAAACACACTAATATCCGAGAGTCCCATGCCGATGCTCCCACGCGTGCCTCCGAGTAACCTGCCACCGCCGACACCCCCGAGGCCTGCACTCACGGTAAAATTTTGATCCATATCAGGCAAATTTACATCCACATCCGCAACAGCGATATTTGAAACAGGACGCATCCTTAACCGCTGCGTTTGCGGAACTTTCGCCTGCTCAGGTCGTATCACCACCTTTACCTCGCGCGGGGGCTCTTCTTCGACGACTGATGGCGGTTCCTCAAATTGTGCATCGTCTTGAATCACAATTGTAGCAATCGTCACCACCCCTGCTATAAAAGCTCCCACCACGTGCACCAAAACACTGATGACGATCACCTTAACCAGCATAGGGTTCATCTTCTTCTTTAATTCGATTGGTATCATAGATAGTAATTTAGTAGATTAAGCTATTATTTCTCGGTCGGGACAACGATCCCCTGAATGATCACCTTTTGGCAAAGTATGAAAATCAATAAAGTTGGCACCGCCGCAATCATGAGCGATGCAAAGACGACGCCTTGCGATGAAAACTGCTGCAATTGGTAGAGCCATACAGTTAGCGTCCACATGTCCTTATCCTGGCACAGGATGAATGCATACATGAAGTTCGCATAGGCCCCGTTGAAAGCCCCCAGCGCAATCACTGCAAGAATCGGCTTGGACAGATTCATGGTTATCATCCAGAACTTCTGCCACTCACTCGCCCCATCGATGTCGGCCGCTTCAAACAGCTCTTGCGGCAAGCTATCGAAGAATCCCTTCAGCAAAAAGATCGAGTAACCATTCGCCATAGTAGGCAGTAGCAATGCCGCAAAAGTATTCAATAAGCCTAAATCGCGCAGCAATAGGAAATTTGGGATCATCGTCACTACCCCTGGAAACGCCATCGTCGCAATGAGAAACAGTAGCACCTTGAATTGTCCCGGCAGCTTGTAGCGCGACAAAGCATATGCCGCCAAGGGATTGACCAGCAGCGCCAGCCCGATTGCCGCCAAACAGTAGATCAAAGTATTCTCAATACCACTGCCGTAGAAAAAGATGTATTCCAGCACCATCCGGTAATTATTGCCTCCGAAGTAAATCCTTAAATCCCCCGCATGAGACTCTACATACTGGCGGTCCGCTTCGAGTTGCGGCATACCCACCTCCGAAAAAGATTCGCAGCGCCGCTCGTGTGCTGCAGCTACAGCAGTAATGGATCCGTATTTATTTTCCAAGTAGGCGTGCCAACGAAGCTCTGGGGTGTCCAGCGATAGTGCCTCCAGGTCACACAGGTCTGGGTTCGAAATAAAATGCAAAAAATCAGTCAACTTAACCGACGCCGTAATTTTATCCTCCGGCATCGCTACTGAATCAAATGCAGTGTAGTTCGTTGCATAAAGCTTGTTAAGATAAGCCACGTCTTCATATTTGTTTTCCAAGTATTGCAACCATGTCTCCTTCTGGGACGCATCCACTCTGATGAACTGCGGATGCAAGAATCCGCGCACATACGCTTCCCACTCTGGCAGATTAGAACGGCCATTCAGTCGAGAATTTGTGCCACCCAATTGGGCTAGCTTTAAATAACGAAGATAGGCCGCATTGCAGGACACGTATATCTGATCTTCGAGCGGCAGGGTCTGCTTGAATGCGTAGAAGACTCGAATTAATGGGGAGGCGCTCAATTGATACTTGCGGTCTGTAAGGCGCTCAGGCGGAAACTTCAAAAAGAACCAACTCTCCATCGGCTCGTCGAAACGCTCACGAAAGACCTCGAGATCGTTGCCACACAGGTCACTTACATACTGACGAAATGCGCGCTCGTTGCGTTGAATTATTTTACCCTCCTGGGTCGGTCCGAACGCAGTTAGGAACCAACTGGCTGGCATCTCCGCAGAACTAACAAATTCCGTCCAGTCTGCCACTAATACTGGATTGGCATCGGGTAATGTGACCGCTCTAAAGTTGCGCGCATCATCCCCCGTCGCCGAGCGATATTCTACAATTCGTTCACTATACTTCGCTTCCACGTACTTACGAAAGAGCATTGCGTCATCGTGGATAAAGCGCGGCACGAGATCTAGGTCTTGCACATCTACTCGGCTCTTAAACGAGCCAGAGGCCATCAACAAAAAGGGGTAGACCATACTGAGTGAACCCAAGGCCAATGAAACATAGAGAACAAGATAGACAAGGCGCGAACGTAATTGTCGTTTCTCAGATGGTAAAATAACAGGCATCCGATTAACTCTTAGCGGTGGTGAAACTCATGCGGGAAATCCGTTTCATTTGGAACATTGTCAATCCAATCAAGAAGAAGCCCAAAATCCATGCAATCGCGATCGCAACGCCAAAGCGAAGATACACGTAAGCATCGTAGAAAATCTCAAGGCCGATCACATGCGTCGCGTGGTCCGGACCACCAGCGGTCATGACCAAGACGTTATCGGCCGACTGAAAGGCGCCAATCAATACAAAGATCAATTGAATCATTACGAGAGGCCGAATCGTCGGTAGTGTAATATGCCAGATACGCCCTAAGAAGCCGGCGCCATCAATTGCAGATGCCTCATAGAGATCTTCGGGCACAGTCTTTAGTGCAGCGAGATAGATTAAACAACCTGGACCCATACCCGCCCATGCCAAGGGTATGATAATCGAAACCATTGCCTGCGACTTGTCCTGCAACCATTTTTGCGGACCAAAATCTAGAATTGCCAACACCTGATTCAGAGCACCCGCCTCTGATGGGTCAAAGAACATCTTCCACATTAGCATCACAATCAGGCCCGAGACCAAGGCAGGCAAATAATACAATACGCGGAATAAGACACTCGCTCGGGGTAACTCGCTCAAACAAAGCGCTAATATAATCGGCGGTAGAAATACCAACAAGAGGCTCCAGAAAACATACTCTGCCGTGCGCAAAATTGATACCCAAAAGACACTGTCAAACAACACGGCAGCAAAATTATCCACACCCACAAACGTAGATTCGCCGATCACGTTATAGTCCAAAAAAGCCATTCGAGCGCCAACTGCTAAGGGATAATAATTAAATACAAAAATCGAAGCAAGCGCGGGGGCAAGTAATACATATGCGAGCCAATATTTCTTCAGCCACCCAAAAAAGCCACGTTTCACTCCACCCTCTGATCCAGAGAAAAGGCGCCAAATATACGCAAACATTAATCCAAATGATACCGCGACTAAGAGCATCACCGCGGAGGCCACCTTACGCCGAAATGCCATCACATCCTCAGGAATTTGCCCAAGCATCTTCTCATTAATTTCCTGCACGGCCGTATCATATAACTCCTGTAACCGCGCCAGGCGTGTCGCATCATCCGCAATACGCGGGACCCCCTCAGAAAATGCGCTCTGCAGGGGCTTACTTGCGCGTTCAATGTAAACTTGGCAATTCTCGCCATACGGCTCAGGTAATGAATTCTCCAACGCGAATTCGAGGGTATGCTTCCATTGTGCAGGCACGGTCGCTACGTATTCGTTATAGCCATGCAATGCCAGTTTCTCTGGATTAATAAAACTAGCGTATCCATTTTCCACATAAGTTTGTACGATTACGCGCTCCGCAGTCGGACTTCCCACAAAGCGCAGGAATTTCCACGACGCCGCAATCTTCTCCGGATCTTCGGTGGTCGCGCAGACCCCCAAGCCCCGCACATGTAACTCTGTGATGGATTGCCCCGAAGGCGCAAACGGAACAGGCACCAAGCCAAGCTCTCCGGGGCTCATGCTGGAAATGTGATCATCCGCATTGATCAGAATATCGTTTATGTAGAGCAAGCCCATCCCAATACGGCCACGGTCCCAAATTGACCAAGCTTCACCGCTACTCATCCCAACGCCATAACGCTGCTGCCCGTCCTCATCGGTCCAGGGGGCATCTACGAGTCTGGAGTAAAAGTCAGCCGCCTGCACCGCGCCCGCGTCGTTGAAACGAGCGACCCAATTGCCTGTGCCTACCTCGCGCTCGACAATTTTTGAACCCATAGAGAAGAAGAAAGGCAGCGAGGTCCAACCAGCACCGCCCTCTTTCCCAAGAATAATGCCGTAACGATCTTCATCGGGGTTTTGAATCTGTCGCGCAACTGTCGCAAGTTCGTCCCATGTTTTTGGATAATCCTCATCGGGATCAAGCCCCGCCTCTTGAAAGACGGTTTTATTGTA
>QXZH01000123.1:0-2375 GCA_009886465.1 Opitutaceae bacterium | reverse complement strand
TGTATTCACGTGTATCACATCCGGTGCAGTGCGCCCTGCAATGGACATCAATAGAGGCGCTTCACCTGCTGGTCCCTCCAGTTTGAGTGACAATGAATTACCCTCTGGACGGATATTCGGATATTTTTCGCGAAAGGCACGGTATACAGCCATCTCCGCCTTACCCGCTATGCTAAAAAGTGCGTCTGGACTGGGCGCAAAATCGGTCGTCCGAATCGACACTATTGATTCGGCGGTCACCGTCGCCGAAAAAAGTGCCGCCTTGCAAAGCAGAAGAGTTAAGAAAAAATGTAATCGCAAGGCAAGCATAGACAAAAGCTAGAAGACAAATTGAGAGTTGAAAGATAATCGTTTTCGGCAAACCTAGCCATAGCGGGCGACGCCAAATATATGTCTTTATGCGACATCATGAGGTATAGTGCCTTCATTGGCTGCTTTGCGATATGCACCAGGAGGCATGCCAAAGTGCCGCCTAAATCCTTTCGAAAATGCAAACACGCATTGATAGCCAATACGATCTGCTACCATCACCATCGTCATATCGGTCGAACTAAGTAACTCGCGCGCATGCTCCATCCGGATGCGCATCAATAAACCCTCGGCCGTCACATCATAGTTCTGCTTCATGATCCGCTGGAACTGTCTCACGGAAACATGCATACGCTTCGCTAGTGCAGGCAAGTTCCACTCTTCACCCGGATTTGCATTCACCTCTTCCCAAACATGGGCGAGGCGTAAGCGCACGCGATTGCCTCCAGTAAATTGCCCATCTTTCAAATTGCGCACGATCGCTTCTGAAATGTAGGTTGCCAACCCGATCGGAGCAGTCGCTCCCGGGCCTTTAGTCGCCGCGGACTCCTGTAAATATGCCTCCATGGCGTATATAATGGGCTCAGTGCTATGCGATAAATCGCGGTGCAACATCTTTCCTTCCAAATGCACAAATTCATGCGTGCGATACAAAGCCGCAGAGATAAATTTCCAATCATCTTGCGCCTTGTATTGATAGGCCGTCTCCAGGGGCCCGACCCAAATCTGCCCAGGTTCCATCACGCCCACTTCGCCTAAACATTCAAATTCTGCATGTCCTGATACGGTGATCAAGGCAAGGTGCCAAGGAAAGGTCAGGCGGCGCACTTCATAAGGTGGCGCTGCTTCGTGCAAGCCAAGCCCACGAATACCATGATCGCGAAACGGCGAGGCATAGCGAGGCGCCATAGGAAGGTGCTGATCGCGACATGTATCAGGAATGCAATGATACTCCTTGGTGAAACTCGTCTGGGTTGATTTGTTCGGCATCGACTTCTCCTTTCAAGTTGATTTGGCGTATACGCACAAAATCAGGCTACCACGTGCGGCGCCTCCAGCCTCAATTCACTCGCAGCATCAAACAAATGCACCTCATCCAAATTCGGCTTCACACTCAATGACTGACCGATGTTTGATTGCACAATCCCAGCCAAGCGCACAACCAGCTTACTACCATTTGCAGTCGACAGGTGGATAAAGCTTTCCGCCCCCAAGGGCTCCCCAACCTCGACCTTCGCATGAATCGCCTGGGGATCATCTGCCTCGCAGGCGGAGAAATGCTCCGGTCGCACTCCCAGCACCAACGGTTTGCCTAAGTGCGCTCGGGCGATCTCGCCCAAACGCGCAGGGAGTTCTATCCGATCCGTCCCTGTTGCTTGACCCGCAAAATAATAGTCGCTATCCGCTTCAACCACGGAGCCATGCAGAAAATTCATCTGCGGTAGACCGATAAAGCCCGCAGTGAACATGTTAGCGGGACTCTGATAAATGTTAATCGGTTCATCAACTTGCATAATTTCGCCGTCTTTCATTACGCAGATCCGATCCCCCATCGTCATCGCCTCAGTCTGGTCATGCGTCACATAAATCATCGTAGCGTTCAAACGCGCATGCAGTTTGGAGATTTCCGCACGCATCTGCACGCGCATTTTCGCGTCAAGATTAGACAGCGGCTCATCAAACAAAAAGACATCCGGCTTACGGACGATCGCACGGCCCAGCGCTACACGTTGACGCTGCCCTCCAGAAAGCGCTTTAGGCTTACGGTTCAACATCGAGGTCAACCCCAGAGTATCAGCAGCTTCATCGACGCGTTGTTTGATCTCAGCTTTTGGAGTCTTACGTAGCTTCAGCCCAAAGGCCATATTATCGGCAACTGTCATATGTGGATACAGTGCGTAATTCTGAAACACCATTGCGACACCACGATTCTTCGGTAGCACATCGTTCACCTTGAGATCGCCGATACAAAGATCTCCCGAGCACGCTTCTTCTAAGCCAGCAATCATGCGCAAAGTGGTTGACTTACCGCAGCCCGAAGGGCCAACAAGCACCATGAATTCCTT
>QXZH01000122.1 GCA_009886465.1 Opitutaceae bacterium | reverse complement strand
ATGAGCATGGCGTCGCCGTAGCTGTAAAAGCGGTATTTTTGATCAATGGCTTCGGCGTAAAGTTCCTTGAGCCAGTCAATTCCTTCTTCGCATCCAGGGGCGAGGAAGGCGGACACTAGGCAAAGGAGGGTCGACTTTGGCAGATGGAAGTTAGTAATCATGCCGTCGATGGCGGCAAATTCACTGGGCGGGTAGATGTAGATGTCAGCCTCAGCTTGCACGGAACCGGAGGGAGTGATGCAAGTCTCAGGAGAAAGTTGCGTCCGGCGCATGGCGTCTTCGATCGAGCGGACGGAGGTCGTGCCGACAGCAATGCGCGCACCGGCTTCAGGCTTCTTTAGCTCGGCGAATGTGCTGGCTGGAATTTCATACCATTCACGGTGTATATTATGGTCTTCAATATTCTCGACTTGGATGGGGTGAAAGGTGCCGATGCCGACTTGCAGCGTGAGGTCGTGAAAGCGAGCCCCGCCATTTTCTAGCTCTGTGATCAGTTCGGGTGTGAAGTGCAGCCCCGCGGTCGGTGCGGCCACCGCGATGCGTTTATCGAAGTCAGCATAGACGGTCTGGTAACGCTTGTTGTCATTGTCGCGCCTAGGGTCGTCATCAGTACGCTCAATGTAGGGTGGAAGTGGGAGGATGCCGAGCCGCTCAGAGAGGTCGGTGATCGATTCGTTGCGCCCAGGGTGAAAGCGGACACGGTAGTTGCCGTTACTGCCCACTCCGAGGACTTCTGCTTGATACTCGCCGGGGTGGCCGAAGTTACCTGCGTTGAAGGTTTTCTTGCCTGGCTTGAGTAGGCACCACCAAGTCAGCGCGTCCTCGGCGGGTTGGAGGAGCAGACACTCGACCTTGCCGCCAGTGGGGCGTTGTCCGAATAAGCGCGCCTTCAGTACGGCGGCGTTGTTACGAAAAAAGCGCGGGCAAGCGGGTAGGTATTGCCCTATTTCGGAAAATTGGGCATGAGTGACTGAGCGCGTCTTACGATCAACCACCATGAGGCGAGAAGCATCGCGCACGGCGGTCGGTTCTTGCGCGATCAGTTCGTCGGGTAAGTGATAATCGAAAAGTGATAGGTTCATTTTTATCTTTAATATTCGGCGGGCTTTGTTGCACTCTGGGATATGAATTTGATCACACCTGAAGTCCGTTCGCAAATGGAAGAGATAACTCGCCGCGCAGGGCATATATGGAGGTATCTTTGACGGAGATGCCAAGAAAGAACGTATCGAGGACCTTGAAGCGCAGATGTCTGAGGGTAGCTTTTGGGACGACCAAGCGGCTGCGCAAACGGTGATCGCCGAGGCGAATCGTCTAAAAAATATAGTTAATCCATCCAGCGCCTTTAGGGGGGAGGTGGACGATTTGAAAGCTATGCTCGAGCTCGTCGATGAAATAGGCGAAAACCCAGAGGGTGAGGCCTATCAACAAGAAATCATCGATACGCTGGGGCGCCTGCAGCCGAAGTTAGACCAGCTAGAACTGGCATCTTTTCTCAGCGGGCCGCACGACTCTTGTAATGCCTTCCTAACTGTTAACTCCGGAGCGGGAGGCACCGAGAGTTGTGATTGGGCAGATATGTTACTACGTATGTACACGCGCTGGGCAGAGCAGGCAGGTTTTAAAACAGAAGTCCTAGATATTCAGCCCGGGGAAGAAACGGGTGTTAGTTCAGCGACTATACGGATCGAAGGAGCCAATGCTTTTGGATACGCCAAAGCAGAGCGTGGCGTACATCGCCTCGTTCGCATCAGCCCGTTTGACTCCAATGCGCGCCGGCATACTTCGTTCTCTTCCGTAGATGTGATTGCAGAAATTGAAGACGACATCGATATTGAGATCGACGAGGCCGATATCCGCACTGACGTGTATCGAGCCAGTGGTAAGGGTGGCCAACACGTTAACCGGACCGAGTCTGCCGTGCGCCTCACGCACCTATCGAGTGGCATCGTAGTGACCTGCCAAAACGAGCGCTCGCAAATCAAAAATAAAGCCACCGCGATGAAGACCCTAAAGTCACGCCTCTATGAGAAATTAGAGGACGAGAAGCGCAGTGAGATGGAGAAATTCTATGGCGAAAAGGGTGAAATTGCTTGGGGCAACCAGATTCGCTCCTACGTCTTCCAGCCTTACCAGATGGTTAAAGACCTACGCACTGGCGTCGAAACGGGGAATGTTCAGGCCGTCATGGATGGTGCGCTCGACCCCTTCGTCCACGCCTGGCTCCGTGCGGGTGGTCCCACCTCAAGAAAAGCCGCCGCAGATCGAGAATTTGCTAATGAGTGAGTCTCTAGCAAATCCAAGAAGCCTTAGCTACCAAGAGGCTGTCCGCGCGTTTTCTGATCAGAGCCTGTTTGAGAACAAGACCTGGCGCTACTCGCCCGAGGCCTTCCCCCTTAGTTCTGCGCAGATTAGGCAGATCGAGCAGGTTGGGCAGGCTTGTTACGAATTTTACAAGGCGCAGGAAACACTCTATCTGCGGTCGGCTGAGGGAAAGAACTTGCTCCGTAACCGACCACTTAAAGCACCTTGGGTCGCGGCCTATCTGGATCGCGGTAAGCCTGAGGCACTTATTCAGCACGCCAGGGCTAAGGCACTACGCGGCGCCATCCCCGTAGTGATACGGCCCGACCTTTTGCTTACGGAAAACGGGTTTGCCATGACCGAGATCGATTCCGTTCCCGGCGGTATTGGCCTGACGGCATTTCTTAATCGTCTCTATGCCGAGGTGCATGGCGATTCATTAGTCGGATCGGGTTCGCAAGACATGATCGATGCATTTTACACTGTGCTGGCAGAGCGAACGCCCAATCAGCAGGCACCCTATATCGCAATTCTCGTCAGTGATGAGGCGGCAACTTACCGCCCTGAGATGGAGTGGTTAGCCTCTCAACTTCGACAGCTCGGCAAGCGCGTCCACGTCTTCCATCCAGACGATGTCATGCCCTTAGGTGAAGACATCTGCGTCGGCATCGACGGGGATCCGCAAAAGGTGGATGTGATTTACCGCTTCTGGGAGCTCTTTGATTTGGCGAATGTCTCGATAGCGAACTTTTTACTTAAAGCCGGTGAAGCGGCGCAAGTAAGTTTGACCCCGCCAATGCGTCCCTTCCAAGAAGAGAAGCTTAACCTTGCGCTCTTTCATCACCACATCCTCGAAGACTTCTGGCGCGAGAACCTCTCGAAACAGTCCTACAAAGCACTGGCCAAAGTCATCCCACAGACCTGGGTTATGGACCCAGTCGAACTGCCACCGAATGCGGTACTCGACGCGCCGCTTATTGGTGGTAAGCCGATGACAGATTGGTCGGAGCTGATTGAGGCGAGCAAGAAAGAGCGCAATCTGATTATTAAAATCAGCGGTTTCCACGAAAGTGCTTGGGGTGCTCGTAGTGTCACGTTAGGGAGCGACTCATCTCGTGCTGACTGGGAGAGTGCCATTCAGCAAGCGATCACGATGGCGGACACCTCGCTACATATTTTACAGACCTACGAAAAGCCTAAGCGACTGCGCCACCCCGTCTACAGGGACGACGGCAGTCTTTATCAAATGGAAGGCCGCCTGCGACTCTGCCCCTACTACTTTGTCGATGATTCGGGCAAGGAGGCGAACCTTCAGGGTATTTTAGCCACCCTTTGCCCCGCCGATAAGAAGATCATACACGGCATGAAAGATGCTGCCTTGCTTCCTTGTGTTGAAGCTCCCTAGCCCAGCTTGCCTCTTTGCTTGCGACTGCAAATGAGGTTGGCTGCCCTGTGTAAGCTCTGGCGCTAAGTATCTCGATATCATATAGCCAACAAGCAATCGCGAAGAGTATTAACCAGAGGACCCTTATTAAACTGTCGAATTTAGTATCGGTGGAAATTCTTTCCGAAAAGAAAGATATCATCTTACCAGAAACGTAGCTTTTTTGTTTTCTACTTCCATATTATTAGTAAAAGCCTATGCAATGCGTGTTCTCTGCTGCCGCATGACCAAGGAGACATATTTTTAAATTAATACAGCCACATGACAACAACTGCTAGAAAGCCAAAAAAATCTGCCACAACGAAAGCCGCTAATGCAAAAGCTGGAGCCAAAGCTTTCCGTTTTGAGGTGGATAACAGCAAAGACTCGATGAAGACCTCGATTCTTAACCACTTACGTTACACACTTGCTCGACATCCAGAGAGTGCGACCAATGACGAGTGGTGGACGGCTACCTGTTCCGCAGTGCGCGACCGCTTATTGGATCGCTTCATGAAGACGCAATCAGTGCACAACAAGAAAAAGGTGCGCCGCGCCTACTACTTGAGCCTAGAGTATTTGATGGGTCGTCTACTTGTAAATAATTTGCACAACGCCGGCCTCTTCGATCAAACGCGCGACGCGCTGACCGAGCTTGGGCAAGACTTTACGCAAATCGCCGACGAAGAGGCGGATATGGGACTCGGCAATGGTGGCTTAGGTCGACTGGCTGCCTGTTTCCTTGATTCCTTAGCCACGCTAGATCTGCCTGCGATCGGCTATGGTATTCACTATGAATATGGTCTCTTTCGCCAAGAGTTTAAAGACGGGCACCAAATTGAACACCCCGATGTGTGGATGGAAAAAGGCTGTCCCTGGGAAGTTATGCGCCCGAAATTTGCACAAAAAGTACAGCTCTTTGGGCGCGTCGAGCATCAGATGGATAGCAAGGGCGTCTTCGAACCTAAGTGGGTCGACTACAAAACGATCGAAGGCGTGCCTTACGATATCGGTATCGTTGGCTATGGTGGCGAGACGGTCAACTTCCTGCGGCTTTGGGACTCGAAGTCCACGCACGAGTTTGACC
>QXZH01000121.1 GCA_009886465.1 Opitutaceae bacterium | reverse complement strand
TCCCTAGAGACCGGAGGCTTTCGTAAAAGTTGACGCCAGCTACTTCGCGACTGGACGCTTGGGCATTTGAAATGGCGCTTACTCCATCCCCGCTTCGATGTTCTCTTCAGCGCCCTCGACCGTTTCGACAGTTTCGACGATGGCGGCTGCTTCATTATCAAGACGCTCTTGGACGACCGGCTTAATGAAGGTCGGCAGGAAGAGTGCAAGTACCACGGCAATAGCAGAACCAAAGAAGGCCTTGCCCGCATCACGGAAGATGAGGTTGGAAACCTTGTTCTTTTTACGAAGATTCAGACGCAGCGAGATGCCGACCTCACGTCCGGCCAATAGACCGAGGAAGACCCAAGTCGTGCTCATTGGCATCTTTTCAGGCCAAGGCACTGCTAGATCCATCGCTGCAAAGAGTTTCGGAATGTAGTCCACTTTGAAAAAGAGGAGCACCAGGCCATAGAGCAAGTCGATGAACGTGGCCGATCGGACGTCTAGTGTATTGGTCTTGGTTGTGACGACGCGCTGAATCTTGCCACCCTTCTCGCGAAAGATATAACCTTGCAAAAGCACCATGCCACCGAGGGCACAAATCAAACCGAAGAGCGAGAGCTCGCGAGGCAAATAAACAAAGATGTTTGCCAAATCTTGCACCAACCACATCGACCAAAGGAAGCCAGTGGAGAGCCACTGGAAGATCATCCAAATCGGATGCAGCCGGTTATCCGGCTTACTCCCATCTTTCTCTGCCGCGACTTTGCGCTCCATCAAGTAGATCACTGAGGCGAAAAGAGCCAAGCCCACGACGAAAGCGATCGCATAGCCAACGAGCGACTTCTGCATCATCGAGTTAAAAAGGTCGACCGCCGCCTTAGGCGACTTCCCCTGCTGTGCGGCGATTAAGCCCTTGAAAGCAGTCAAGACCAGTAGCGATGTGCTAACGGGAATCCCCATCCTTGTCAGGATAACCAGACAGAGCGGGGGAATAACAAAGAGCCAAGTAATGAGCCCCCCAAAATCATTTGGGTGTGGAATGTTTTTACCCGCCGCCGCAAGGCGGCCGAAAGCAGGGTCACCGCCATTGGCGATCCAGCCCCAGGTCACGGTCACCACCATGATGCCTGAAATCCAGATCCAAAGCGACCACCAAGGGCGCTTTGAATTGGAAGCCAAAAAGGTCCCCAGCGTTTGAATCGAGTCGTTAGCAACGATCGCGTAGGCAGCGAGGGCAAAGCCCAGAATCATGAATATTTCAGTCATAATAAAAAGTAAGAAGATTCTGAACAGAAAAGTTACCCAAAATCGAGTCGATTCTGTGATAATCAGCGCATAGACTATTTACTAGGGCGGGCGAAGGGTAGAATAGTCTAAAAGATCGTAAGCTCGGGGCACAAAGAAGCCCTGAGCACGCGAACGCGCCCAGGGCTTCACAACAAAACTACACTAAACTAAAAGTGTAAGTATAAATACAGGCCTACCAAAGAATTTGCAGGCGCGCACGAAGGCCATCGATTTCAACTTCGTCACCTGTATCAGAATCCGTTTCAGCCATTTCGTAACCGACCATCAAGCTAACTGCCTTGTTATAGTAGTAGTTAAGACCAAAGTAGTAAGAATCGATTTCGTTGTCGCCACCAGTTGCTGATGAGCCATCACTAGGCGCACGACGAATCAATTCATCCGCATCGATAACAAATGTATCATTTTTCAGGTGCGAGTAACGAAAGACAGGCTCAAACTTGTCGAACTTGTAAGCTACACGAAGTGAGTGACCAGTGGCATCTTCTTGGTCGTCCATGTCAGCAGAAAAGTATTCCCCCAAGATATCAAAACCTTCGAACTTATAATTAGCATAAGCAGTGAAGGCCTTTACATCCTGGCCAACAACGTCGTTGTTAGACTGGTTACCCACATCGACACCTAGTGTTAAGTCATCGCCAGACCATTGAATGCGGCCGAAAGCAGCGAGATCATTGCTTGCTTGAGCAGTGCCAAGAAGGCGCGATCCTTCACCCTGCGCACCATTAACAATGGCAGCTGCGTAGCTGAAACCACCACCAAGTTTACCTTTAGCATGGAGACCTGTGTGACGGCCAGCAAAGTCGATGTCATCCGCTAAGAAGCGGTTGGCAGCCGAGCGCTCGATTGTCTTAATTTTGGAGGATGAAGTCGTCTCTTGGAAACCGAAAGGAACTTTCTGGTAACCAACCATACCAGTGAAGGCATCGCTGAACTCGTAACCCGCAACTGCTTTATCGATCGAGAGACTGTTTTCAGCAAAGTCGACTACGGTCTCGGCGAAGAGGCCGTTTTCATGTGTTGCTTTAGCTCCGAGGCGAAGGCGGCGGAAGTAGAAATGATTCGTAGAGGCTACGTCAGCCCCATTATCTTCAGAATCCAAGCTATCATATTGGAAGTGCATACGACCGTTAAAGCGAAGCTTCACCGTTTCCTTGCCCTTGGAGGAGAAAGTAACCCCCTTGTTTTCTTCTTTAAGTTCGGCGGCAACGGCAGTCGCTTCCGTGTCGGTCAAAACACCCTTATTAACTAGGAGGTCAAGGAGGGCGTCGTTAGTGGCTGCAAAGCTGGCGGAACCGATTAAGGCAGCTGAGATTGCAGTGAGTTGTATGAGTTTATTTGTTTTCATTGTTTGTTTGTGTTTGTTTGTATGTGTTGAATTACAACGACGCTAAAATATCTGATGTTTGTTACGGCTTCATCTCTTTTTTGTTACAGATGCGTAAAATATCTTACTTTCATGGGACATCTCTTTAGCGAGCATCTGAACCCGCTCTGATGCACCATCTGACGGCGCCGTATTTTAGCTTGGTGCATTCTACCTAAAAATATTCGAAGGGTCAGTAATTAGATAATTTCTCATTAATTAAAACCGTCGTACTTTCAGAACCTTGTTCGACCCAAGCAGGGCGTTGTTTTGCTAAAGCTGGGCGTTCCCTCGAAAAACGCGCCGCCAATCAGCGGGAATCGGTCGACGGGCACTCCTCCATTTTTAAATCAACTGCTTACAGGTGCTTTCTTCACCTACTTGTAACATAAGTGCCACAGTTCCGAAACATAAGGCCTGTATAAATGGTTGAAGTTTGCGGGAGGTTCCCCGCGAACTCTTCACTAAAAACCTACAGATATAATAAAATGAATAAGACATCTATCCTCCGCGGGCTGACCGCAGCCGTCGCTCTCGCATTTGCCAGTCAGGCCAGTGCTACTGAAACAATCGTCATCAAAGGCTCCGATACACTCGGCGCAAAGATGGTTCCACAAATCGCCGAAGCTTTTAAAGCCAAAATGGCGAAACAAGGTGTCGAGGTTGCTTTCGAGATCGCCGCTGAAGGCTCCTCTACAGGTGTTGCCTCTGTAATCGACGGTACTGCTGAAGTTGGAATGTCTTCTCGCGACCCTAAGGATAAGGAAGTCGCAAAGGCCAAAGCTAAGGGCGTCGATATGAAGACTATAACCGTTGCTAAGGATGGCATCGCGATCATAGTTAACGAATCTAATCCAATCGACAGCATCTCAATTGAGGAAATCGAGCTGATCTTCTCCGGCGATGTTACAGACTGGTCCGGCATCACTGCGCAAACTGGTGCGATCTCTGCCTACACTCGTAACACTTCTTCTGGTACCTATGCTGTTTTCCAAAAGATGGGCATGAACTCTCGTGACTACGGCGCAGACACACAAAAGATGGCCGGTAATGAGCAAATCGCCGCTGAAGTCGCTAAGAACCCAAATGGTATTGGTTACGTAGGTCTAGCTTACATCAATACACCTGGCGTGAAGGTCATTCCTGTCAACGGTTCTGCTCCAGATTCTGCCGACTACCCACTCGCCCGTCCGCTTTACTACCTTATCAACAAGGGCGAAGCACTCAGCTCTGTTGCGAATGATTTCATCGGCTTTAGCATGAGCCCAGAGGGTCAAGCAATCGTTAACCGTGTGCATTTCCTCTCGATTTACTAAATTAAATTTAGACTTTTTAAAACAATGGGTCGTTGCCTCGCGCAACGACCCATTTTGTTTAATATATGATTGTCACACAATCGTAACGTTCCCGGTATTGCAGAGATTCTAATGGCTACCAATATCCACAACTAATGGTAACACTTCCCAAGCCTAAAGAATCGTCCAAGCCCACGTTCAGTCAGCGCCGGGCGCTTTTCCTTGGGCAAGATTCGGATAGTATCATAAAAAAATTCTTTGGGAGCAGCGCGATGGTCGCGATTCTGGTGCTCGGGCTGATCACTATTTTCCTCTTTAAAGAAGGCGCCGGCTTCGTCCAACTTTACCACAAGAGCCTGAAAGAGTATCGACTCTCCGGTCTTGAATATGTCGACGTGCTCAAGGAGCAGCGCGATGGCTATACCGCCCTCACCCGCTATTTGAACGACGTAAAGGCGGACTGGATCAATAACTTGCGCGCAGAAGGGCTCCCTCAATCCGAGATCAACGCCCGAGTCATGTCCCCCGAGGCGAAGGACTTCTTCTTTGGTTATATGCGTGCCGGCGGCGAGCTTCGGGGCTTCGTTAAGAAAAAGATGGATTTGGGTATCACGGCGCGCGATCAGCACACCACGAATGAGAATCTGCGCGAGACTCTGGGAAACTACACCGAGCGGATCGCGGCTGTCAGCCAGCCAGATTTTACCTTCAGCGACGCGGATCGCGCAAAATACGCCATGCGCCTGCGGGAATATTCACGCAAAAATACAATCAGCGATGAGATCTCTGAGGCCTATGGTAACCGCGCCGATGCGATGCAAAATGGCGCCGAGATTGAAGCGAACGACCGTGGTAACTTTGTGGTGCTCCTCAAAGATGAATACCAAGACATTGAGCGCAGCATCCAGCCGCTTGATTTTAGCGAAACGATTGTTCCGATCACAGAGGGGCAAGAAGAATACCGCAAACTGCTCGGGCGCCTGAAAGGCAAGCTCACCGCAGTAATCGTCTCAGCAGACGCTATCGATTTCGAGAACGCTAAAATCGACACGCGTATCGCTCGATTCAAGGAACTCAATGAAAGCTATTTTAATGAGTTCGATAATCATTTAGAAAAGCTGGCGAACTGGGACCAAGCTGCGCCTGTTTCAGTCTGGCAGGCACTTGGCGCATTTATCGGCGGCAAGGATTGGGTCACTGCTAGCGACCAGCAAGATTGGTATGGGTTGCTCCCTCTCTTGTCGGGCTCGCTTCTGATTTCAGCCATCGCGCTCTTTTTTGCGGTTCCATTTGGAGTTGGTGCAGCGATTTATGTCAACCAGATCGCTGGGTCCATAGAGCGTAACTTGATCAAGCCTTACATCGAGTTTGTCTCCGCCATACCATCTGTTGTCATCGGCTTCTTTGGTGTCGTTGTCTTTGGTGAGGCCATTCGCCTACTCTCGCAGTTCGACGCGATGCAATGGGTCCCATTCTTTCCTGTGCAAGAGCGACTCAATGCCTTCACCGCAGGTTGCCTACTCGCACTCATGGCGATCCCGACCATATTCACATTGGCGGAAGATGCGATTAACAACGTCCCTCGCCACTCTAAGGAGGCCTCCCTCGCGATGGGAGCCACCCCGTTGCAGACTACAATGCGCGTTATTGTGCCGACTTCACTCTCAGGAATCATTTCAGCAATTATGCTCGGGTTCGGTCGCGTAATTGGTGAGACAATGGTCGTCTTGCTCTGTGCGGGTAATCGGATCAAAATACCAGACTTTACCGAGGGTCTTGGCGTTTACTTCGAACCTGTTCACACGATGACAGGCATCATTGCTCAAGAAATGGGAGAAGTAGTGCACGGCAGCCTTCACTATAGAGCCCTCTTTATGGTGGGCATCGTTCTCTTCTTTATCTCTCTGCTGATAAACTACAGCGCCCAATGGGTTGTTAAGCGCTACAGCAAAACCGGAGACTAGACCTATGTCGGCACAAAAACAGCGTCACATCTACTCACATCGCCCTTCCCTGCGGAGGACTACCGAGCGGGCCATTAGATGGTTCTTCTGCCTCGCGACCTATGTCGTCATTCTAAGTGCGGGTTATATCTTTGCGAATATTGCGATCAATGGATCGAAGGCTGTCTTCACAACGCAAGCACCTTTCATCAACATCGATTTCTTAACTCAAAAGCCGCAAACATTGCATGTCTATGAGCCGAAAGAGATCTATACGGAACTCAGCCAAAACAATGCCAAGCAAATCGTTTTACGCGCTGAGCGTAAAAACCTTGGCTCAATAGAGAAAGAGGCTGCAGCTATACTCACAAATAAGATCAATGCGCTGGAGCAACGCTACAAAGAACTCGACGTCCAGCGCAAAGAAGGGCGCCTGCTGTACAGCGACTCAGAGCATCGACAACTCGAAGAGGAGCTCTCTAGTGCACTATATGCTTACAGCAATTATGCCTACAGCGGTGGCGGCATCGGCCCAGCAATCGTCGGCACCTGCCTACTTGTTGCGGGCGCGATCGCAATCGCGCTGACCCTTGGCGTATTATGCGCGATCTATTTGAGTGAATATAGCCGCCCGGGGAGGACGCTACAGCTAATCAGACTCTCAATCCTCAATCTCTCTGGCGTCCCTTCTATTGTATTCGGTCTTTTCGGTTTCGGTATGTTTGTTCTCTTCTTCGGTTGGGGCGTCTCCATGTTGGCGGGTTGGGTCACCCTAGCGATCATGGCGCTTCCTGTCATCATTACCGCCAGCGAAGAATCACTCCGTGCGATCCCAAAAGGCTTTAGGGAAGGTTCACTCGCATTAGGGGCATCCAAATGGACGACTGTTCGCACCAACGTTATTCCTTATGCCCTACCAGGAATCATGACTTCCTCGATCATGGGCATTGCGCGCGTTGCCGGTGAGACCGCACCAATCATGTTCACCGCCGCGTTTGCTCTTCGCGACCAACTGCCCTGGGAAGGGCTCGACAAATGGACGGACTTCTTCTTTCAAGGAGTCATGGCACTGCCCTACCACATCTACGTAGTCAGTTCTAAAATCCCGCAGAATGAATACACCCGCAACATGCAGTATGGCGCGGCATTCGTCTTCCTTTTCATCGTCGGCTTCTTCGCCCTAAGTAGTATCATCCTGCGCGCAAAGATCCGCAAAAAATATCGCTGGTAATTTTTAACCGACTTTTTCCATGACTCAAACAAGCTCAAGCAGTTCTGCCCCAGAGGCCGATTCTATTATCAAAGTGCGTAATTTCGACTTCGCTTATGGCGACTCGCAAGCGCTCTTTAATATCAACATGGATATTAAAGAAAAGGAGGTAACCGCGTTGATCGGGCCTTCCGGTTGCGGAAAATCTACATTCCTACGGTGCTTCAATCGAATGAACGACCTAATCGACATCGCGCGCATTAAGGGAGGCTCGATTGAAATCAACAATATTGACATCTACAATAAGGATGTCGACGTGATTGAGCTTCGCAAGCACGTGGGTATGGTATTCCAAAAGTCGAATCCTTTCCCTAAATCGATCTACGATAACATCGCTTATGGCCTACGCATCCAAGGGATAAAGAAGAAGGCAGTATTGGATCAGGTAGTTGAAGAATGCCTTCGTGGCGCGGCATTATGGGACGAAGTCAAAGACCGCCTCAACGAAAGTGCACTTGGTATGTCTGGCGGCCAGCAACAGCGCCTCTGCATCGCCCGAGCGCTTGCAGTGAAGCCAGAGATTCTACTAATGGACGAGCCCTGTTCCGCCCTCGACCCAATTGCGACAGCGAAAGTCGAGGAGCTCATCCACAAACTTAAGAAAGATTACACAATCGTAATTGTAACGCATAACATGCAGCAAGCGGCACGAGTCTCCGATCGCACCGCATTCTTTTACCTTGGAAAACTCATCGAATACGATGTAACCGATACCATCTTTATGAAGCCTAACCACGAAAAGACAGAAGCTTATGTTTCTGGTCGATTTGGCTAATCCGTTGCTCCCATCACAATTCACCACGACCAAATACAATGAAGCGCTTTTTCCACAAAGAACTCGAAGAGATTCGAAGCAAAATCATCCTTATTGGCGAAAAAGCGAATGATGCGGGACGCCTCGCCGTTGATGGCTTTATAGAAAGCGACCTTGAGAAAGCTCAGGCTGCCCTAAAAATAGATGACGAAATCGATACCCTCGAAGTTGAGATCGACCGTGCCTCCGTTCGCTACATCACTCTGCGCTCGCCAGTCTCCAGCGATGTGCGCCTGATCTTTGTGGCGATTAAAGCCAGTCACGACCTAGAGCGCGCGGGCGATGAAGCACATAGCATCGCAAAACGCACTCGCAATATCCTTATACGTGACGGGAAAGTCACTAAGCCAGTTGCGATCGAAGAAATGAGTCGACTCGCTTTCGACATGATGCGTGACGCGATCACTTCATTCATCGATGAGGATCTTGAACTGGCGCAGGGCATCATCAAGCGCGACAAGGAAGTTGATAAGCTCAACAAGCAAAATTTCAAAGAACTCTACAAACAGATGGATGACGTCAACGGCGAGGCCTCCACGCAGGTCGAGACGATTCTGATTTCAAAGTCAATCGAGCGTATAGCCGACCATGCCAAGAACTTGGCTGAGGAAGTTATCTACCTACTGACTGGTGAATAGTTAAAGCTCACTTGAGCCACACTGGCTCTCTTGCTTACTGATTAAAAGGGCGATTAATGAGTTCTCCCATTTTGGCTTCCTTTATGCTGAGTATTTACGTCGGCGATTATTGCCAGAATGCTTCTGGCTGAGTCGGGCACTTAATCATCTATATATAAACTGGAAAAAAATCAGTCATTATGGCTAAAAAACCTACCACCAAAAAAGCAGTCAAAAAAGTCGCCGTTAAAAAGACTACAAAGAAAGTAGTCGCTAAGAAAGTACCTGCCAAAAAAGTTTCACCAAAAAAAGCGCCTGCAAAAAAAGCCGTCGCCCCTAAAGCAAAGATCCCCACCAAAAAGGCCTTAAAGACATCGATCATCGCTCGCGTTGACGTTGGTTTTGGCAACCAGCTCTATATTCGCGGGACTGGCGCAGATCTCTCTTGGGAGAAGGGCTTGCCGCTCGAAAACGTGAGCGCCTACGAATGGACCTTTGCCACCACAAAAGCTAAGAGCGATGTGACCTTCAAGTTCCTCATCAACGATGAGCTCTGGGCAGAAGGTGACAACGTCATCGCAGCCAAGGGAGCCACCTCCATCAGCTCACCGGTCTTCACTTGGTAGCGGATTGCTCAAATTGATTTACAAAAGCTCGCTGATCACTCCGCAGCCTTTTTCGTATATTCGGTTACATCGCGTCGAGATCGACCAAGATTTCGCGAGGGCTAGAGCCGTTTTCAGGGCCTACGATGCCACGCTCTTCGAGCTCCTCCATGAGGCGAGCCGCCCGGTTGTAACCGATACGTAG
>QXZH01000120.1 GCA_009886465.1 Opitutaceae bacterium | reverse complement strand
ATCGCAGGCGATTGGGCGAAAGTAATTCTGATTTTTGACCTCGGACTCCTAAATTCTGAACAAATGAGCTTAACCGACACTATCCGTATTAACACCGAAAATGTAATCGGTGAGACTGAACTCGAAGACCGCCTCCATGGGAACAAGCCGCTGCGTGTCAAGCTGGGCGTTGATCCAACTCGTCCCGACCTTACTTTCGGGCACCTTGTTGTGTTTAATAAGTTGCGTCAGTTCCAGGACCTAGGGCATGAGGCGCTCCTCATCATCGGGGACTTCACTACTCTGATTGGCGACCCTTCAGGTCGCTCTAACACGCGCCCAGTATTAACTAAGGAGGAGATTGTAGAAAATGCGCAAACCTACCTTGATCAAGCCTTCAAGATTCTGGACCAAGAAAAGACTACTGTTTATTACAATAGTGAGTGGTTCGACGCAATGAGCTTCGAGGACTGCCTGAAACTTTCTCGAAAAATGACGGTTGCCCGTATGTTGGAGCGCGACGACTTTGCCAAGCGGTATGCCAGTCAGGCACCGATCTCGATGATCGAGTTTATGTATCCATTGATACAAGGCTACGATTCCCTTGTCTTGAATGCGGATGTCGAAATCGGCGGTACGGATCAGTTATTCAACATGCTCGTGGGCCGAGCCCTGCAGAAGGATGCGGGTAAGCAAGAGCAAGCCGTTATCACTATGCCGCTTCTTGTTGGCCTCGACGGCAGCAAGAAGATGTCCAAAAGCGCAGATAATTTTATCGCTTTTACCGATAATGCAAAAGAGATGTTTGGCAAAATTATGTCGATCAGCGACGATACAATGTGGGACTACTACCGCCTGCTGCTTGAATTTCCCGAGAGTAAAGTAGAAAATCTTAAAGCAGGCCACCCGATGGAGTCGAAGAAGCGCCTCGCCTCGTCACTTGTCGGCCAATTTCACTCCATGGAAGCAGCCAAACGCGAGCTGGAGCAGTTCGAGCAAGTCTTTTCTAAGAACAAGCTGCCCGACGATATGCCCACTTTCACTTGGAACGATCTGATTGGCGACGCGCCGAATGCGCCACTTTTCGAAGTCATGGCACAGTCCGAGCTCTTTGAGAGTAAGGGTGCAATCCGCCGCCTCGTCCAGCAGGGTGGGGTCAAGATCGACGGCGAAAAGCAGGACGATCCCAATCGCCAAATTACCCCGCCCAAGGGCGAGCAGATCTTTCAAGCGGGCAAGCGCGTCTTTTTCAAGCTAGTTGGTTAGTCCTGCACTTTGGCATCATTCGTAAGCCCCCTCATCTGCATACGGCCTCTAGATATAACGCCCCTATGAAATCAGCCTCGGTAATCATTTGACATCCAAACGCTTTCATAGAAAAACTCTATATTTCTTGATCAGCTAGCTTAGCGCTTTTAACATTATCACATTGTGTTCGGACTTCTCTCAAACGACATCGGCATCGACCTCGGCACAGCCAACACTTTGGTTTTCGCTAAAGAGAAGGGCATTGTTTTACGCGAGCCCAGTGTGGTGGCCATCTACTCGTCGACCAGAAAGGTCTGTGCCGTAGGGTCCGAGGCGAAAAAAATGCTTGGGCGCACTCCCGGTAACATCACCGCCATCCGCCCGATGAAGGATGGTGTAATCGCCGATTTTGAGATTACTGAGGCCATGCTCCGTTACTTCATCAATAAGGTGAATCGGAAAAAAACTTTTGTTGCCCCCCGCATTGTTGTGGCGGTTCCTTCCGGCATTACAGAGGTGGAGCGTCGTGCTGTCAAAGATTCTGCCATCCGAGCAGGTGCACGCGATGTCGTTTTGCTTGAAGAGCCTATGGCCGCTGCAATTGGGGTTGGTCTGCCGATCGACGAGCCATCGGCGAATATGATCGTCGACATTGGTGGAGGCACGACTGAAGTCGCCATTATCTCGCTGGCAGGTGTAGTTTTCACCAAGAGTATTCGCGTTGGTGGTGACGAGATTGATAGCGCGATTGTCAATTACATGAAGCGTGCCTACAACTTGATGATTGGGGAGCGGACGGCCGAAGAGATTAAGATCCGGGTCGGGTCGGCCTTCCCACTCGAGGAGGAAATTTCCATGGAAGTGCGCGGGCGTGACTCCGTCGCAGGTTTGCCTAAGACGATCACCATTACTTCGCAAGAAATACGCGACGCACTCTCCGACACCATCGACTCAATTGTCGATCTCGTGCGAAATGCCTTAGAGCGTTGTCCCCCTGAACTCTCCGCGGACTTAGTGGATCGCGGCTTCTTCCTCGCAGGAGGTGGTGCCATGATCAAGGGACTCGACCAGCAACTCAGCGATGCGACAGGCTTGCCCGTTGTCATCGCAGACGATCCACTCAGCGCCGTAGCCAATGGAACGGGTCTAGTGCTAAACGAGCTAGCCTTTCTACTGAAAGACCTTACGGGAAACCCTAAATAGCGAGCGACGTGGCGAAACTCCGCCTCGATAGGATCAAACCACTTGTCGCCTTAGGCGCCTTTCTGTTTGCGTGGTGGATTATTCCTACGACGCTTAAGTCTTTTCTCGAAGCTAGTTTTTCGGAGTTTCAAGCGCCTGCCTGGGTGGCCACCTCTTATCTTGACGACCTCGAAAATTTCTGGGCGCGGCGTAGCCACTCTAAGGTCGAGCTAATCGAAGCGGGTAGGGAAGTAGCACGTGCAAAATCGCTCTACCAATTTAACTCACAACGCAAAGAGACGCTCGAAAACGAGATCCAGCGCCTGGAAGCTATTCTGAATTTGCCGAGTCGCCGCGAGTTTCGCTACGAAGTCGCCCGCGTCGTGCGACGTGATTTAAACGCCTGGTGGCAGCAGATTGTGATTCGTAAGGGTAAAGACTTCGACATCCCAGTCGGTGCTGCAGTTGTCTTCTCAGGCGGCGTCGTTGGGCGGGTCGTCGAAGTGAGTGCCTTCACTAGCCGCGTCGAGCTCGTCACAAGTCCTAACTTTCGTATGGCGGCTAATTTTGAAGGCGACGTGCGGCCTGTTGTTTACCAAGGGCTGCCTCAAAGTGGTTTTGGCGATCCGCTTGGCACCGTGCGTGACGCCCCTCAGGATGTAATCGCCAGCACACAAATACCGCTCAAACTCGTCTCGACTCGCTTAGGCGGCACATTTCCCCCTGGCTTGATGGTTGGGCGTGTCTCCTGGCTTGAGCCGGGTAACACGGGTATCTTTCAAGCAGGCGAAGTAGAGCTCGACGCCCGATTACTCAGCTTACACGAAGTGGCGGTCCTTATTCCGCTCTATCCCATCGACCTCGAAAACGATGTTCCTTGATCCGCGTGCCATCCTCCTTTTCGGAGCCAACGTGCTCCTCCTTTATCTGACGATGCTGGTCAACTCCGCCCTCGTGGGCTGGTCGATCTATCTCCTCATGCTAGGTCCTATGTTGGTTTTCCCTGTGCTCTACTTGCGGCACCAATCTTACTTTATTTGCACATTACTCACTGGCTTGTGGGTCGACGCCGCACTGCCCTCTGGCTTTGGCTTATTTACCCTAGGGTTTCTTTTCGCAGGCGCATTTATTTTTCAAATGCGTATTCGTTTTCGAGCCGATTCCAATTATCACCTTATTGTTTTAGCGCATGGGGTGAACTTTTTTTGTATTCTCCTGGTGACAATGGCAATGGGGTTCGCATATATCACCAGCCTAGGTTTTTGGCTGCAAGTGTTCGTTACAAGCTTGGCATCGCACCTTGTGTTGCTAATAGTGGCTCCTTGGTTTTTCAACTTTGAGCGCATGCTATTCGCGCTCTGTCGGCTCGAACCTGAGCCGGAAGACTTGCCGATTCTATGAGTGGTTATGATGTCCATCGCGGCGAAAATCCACGCATCATTTTTTTCTTTTGGATCGTTATGGCGGCCACCGTCACTCTTGTTCTTGGGCTCGGTTGGCGTCAGCTCATCGCAGCACAAAAATACGAAGAGATTGAAAAGCGCCAGACCGAACGCCGGATTCTCAAGCCAGGCCCTCGCGGTGATATTTACGATCGTAAGGGTAATCTTCTCGTTGGTAACCGGGCGCATTACTCCGCAGTCGTTTACCTGGACGACCTTCGCCGTGAGTTTCGCGCAGAATACTCGAAGATCATCCGGGCGGAACGGGCGGCGCTGAAAGAAGCTTACCAGTTGAAGCCCTTAGAAGAACGCGAGGACTCACAGCTGACGCCCGATTACAACGAACTTCAATGGGTCGCGCGCCAGAATGTGATTCAGCGCTACATCGATCAGATTAACCTAATCACTGGCCGTGATGACACCGTCTCCACCCGTGCGATCATCCGCCACTTTAATGAGCAACTTCTTCTGCCACTACCCTTGGTTTCTGACCTCAAGCCCGATGAATACGCGCGCTTGATTGAGCAAGTGCCAGTTCAATCGCCTATTCAGATTCATACCGACACCGCACGTTATTATCCCTACGGCGTGGCTGCGGCGCACACTCTTGGTTATGTGCAAAATGTGAATCCCGACCCAGACGCAATCCCCAGTGGCGGGATTAAGACCTACACCTTTAAAACAAAAATTGGTAAGACCGGCCTAGAAAATTCCTTCGATAACCTCCTATCAGGAGAAACAGGCACCGAGATATGGCGCGTCGATCCACTCGGGTTTCAAGACAGTCTGCTCGATGGTGTGACGCCGAAACAGGGAGAGAACCTAATCACAAGTATTGACATTGATTTGCAGATAGCCGCCGAGACGGCGTTGGGAGAGCGCACGGGTGCGGCGATTGCCCTCGATGTGCGCACGGGCGAGGTGCTCGCTATTGCTAGTCACCCAAGCTACGACCTTAATGGCTTGAGTCCCTACATCCCGCGAAAAACTTTCGGTGAAATTAACGATCGCGGCGCCTGGCTTAATCGCACGCTACAACTTTCCTATCCGCCCGGCTCGACTTTTAAATTGCTCACGTCGATCGCAGGCATGCGACACGGAACGATTACTCTACAGACTGAGCATGATTGCCAAGGCGTTTTTAGAATAGGCAATCGAATCTACCACTGTCATGCACGCTATGGGCATAGGGTCGTCGATCAGGCCGCAGCGATCGAGGGCAGTTGCAATATTTTTTATTACGCCGAAGGTTTACGCATGGGCATCGACGTAATCAGTGCAGAGGCGGAGCGCTTTGGATTTGCTGAGAGAACAGGGATCGAAGTGCCCTATGAGACTGGACGACTCGTTGTGCCAAGTAAGGAGTGGAAGCGCGAGCGTGTAGGCGATGGTTGGGTGCCCGGTGATACGGCCAATACCTCAATCGGCCAAGGATTTCTTCTCGTAACCCCCCTGCAGATGGCGACCTTTATCGCATCCATAGCTCGTGACGAAACACGCACCCAGCCTACTCTGCGTGCATTAAGCTACGCAAAGGGGCAGCAGGTCAATCACGGTGGCGAGCCTGTCGGGCTAACACGCAAACAAAGAGCCGAGCTCTGGGAAGGAATGGAGCGCGTCGTTGGCGATGGCGGCACGGGGCGCCTCGTGCAGATTGACGGCCTCCGCATCGCTGGTAAGACAGGCACGGCCGACTTCCGTGCACATGGTAAGGAAGTCAATCTAGCATGGTTCGTTGGCTTCGCCCCAGTCGAGAATCCGCAGATCGCGGTCGCCGTGATGGTTGAAGGTACGAGTTCTCTCGACAGCTACCATGGTGGCTCTACCGCTGGGCCAGTTGCGAAAGATATTTTCCTGGAATTCATCGAGCAATATCCCGAACGCGCGGGCTTCAAGGTGGCGAGGTAAAGCGCAAAAGTTGAGTAGGTATGTTGAATAGATTCAATATGGAGCAATCATCTGCAGGTGAATTTGGAGTTCCGCCTTTGGGCGGTCTGGAATCGAAGCCACCCGAAGGTGGGACTCTAAGTTATTCCAAATGCTGGGGACTCATGGCTGGTTTATTGTCAGCTCTATTCTGGATACTTTCTATTCCGCCATTTGATTTTGCGGAGGCGGCCTACATTGCCTTTGTGCCCCTGCTTCTGTGGCTCTTCACAAAGCCGACTCGGCGCGTTTTTTGGTTGGTAGCGATTGGCGCGGCTTGGGTTAGTTGGTTTGTGATCTTGATTTGGCTCAGGCATGTGACTTGGTTTGGCACTATTGTCTTAAGCGGTATTTTGGCAGTGATTTCTGCGACATGGTTATTTTTTGCTAAGTGCATCCTGCCGCAATTAGCCACGCGAAATATTTTCTTACGCGTTCTTGGTTTTGCTGGGATAGCAGGAGCATGGGTAGTACTTGAGTGGTCGCGCACTTGGTTGCTCTGGGGCTTTCCTTGGGCGCCTTTGGCACTTAGCCAGTGGGAACGTCCAGTAGTTTTGCAAATCGCGGCTTGGTCGGGGGCTTACGGTGTTTCTTTTCTTTTAATTTTTTTTAATCTCTGCGTGGCGCAGACCTTACGGCATCGCTTTGTGCAGCGAGATCGCAAACGGTGGATGGGTTGGTTCAGCCCAGATCTTTATGTTGGGATGGGGGCATTGGGGTTCTGTATCTATATCTTCTTCTCGGTGCTGCCCCATCCAGATTCGGCTGAGAGGATGTTCACCGCTGCGGTCGTTCAGCCTTACATTGCACCCGAATTGAAATGGGATATGAGTCGAGAGCTCGAGAATCTGGAGATCCTTGAGCGCCAAACGCGTTTTGTTTCTAGCCTAGAGAGTGACGTGATTCTCTGGCCAGAAGCGGCAACGCCTTGGCCAGTCATGGGAACGCCGCAGATGCAGGTGCGGGTCGAGCGGCTCGTTAATGAAATAGAAAAACCAATTCTGATGGGTAATCTTGCCGAAGATCGAGTGACTAAAGAATGGCGTAATGGAGTTTTTCTAGTGGAGCCAGGCGCAGGACTATCATCGGACTTCTATACAAAGCGAGAGCTTGTGCCCTTCGGTGAATATGTGCCGCCCATGCTGAGCTTTATTAATAAGTTTGTGCCCGTCGGTGGTCGTTTCATCCCCGGGGATAAAGTGGGTCTAATGAATCTCACGGTCGGCGGATCAGTTTACCGGATTGGCTCTTTAATCTGCTACGAAGATGTTTTTTCAAACTTAGCCCGCGAGAGCGCTCGCGGTGGCGCCGATCTATTTTTTGTCGCGACCAACAACGCTTGGTACGGCGAAGAGGGCGGTGCGGAGCAACATGCCGCGCACTCTGTCTTACGGGCCGTGGAGAACCGTCGCCCAGTCATGCGAGCAGGCAATGGCGGCTGGAGTGGCTGGATTGATAGCTACGGGACAGTGCGCGATCTACTGCTTAACGCCGAGGGCACGGTCTACTTCCGGGGTGGAGGTGCCTACACAATCTTTCAATTTAAAGAGTGGTCGCGCCAACAAAGCTACTACACCCGTCATGGTGACTGGTTTGTGGCGCTGTCGGGCGGATTGGCCCTGACGTCACTCTTGTTCGGCCTATATCGGCCTAAGCAGCGCTCATAAATAGTCTTGGGCACGAGAAGTCGCACCCTTGCTGGGGTTATTCTGCTTCCTGCTCGACGACTTTCGGGGCTTTGTCGACCAGGTCGGACTTTGCTTCGGCTAAGGCTTCGCGAATCTCCGCGAGCTTGGTTTCATTGAGCGCAGGCATGTCTTCGCTCGCTTCCATGGAAGCGAAGCGCTCAGCGACGGCGTCGCCACGAACTTGTAGAGCGTAGCTGAGTAAGCTATCGAGCGCATCTTGAGCATCTCGCTCGAGATACCAAATTCGACGATGCATGGCGCCAGCCGCAATGCCCTTATCGATTAACATGGTAAAGTGCTCTTTGGAGCTGTTGTCCATATTGGCTTCGGCTTGTGCATAGATAGAGAGCGGGAACTTCAATTCACTTGCGATGGCATAGGCTCGCATGTTTGTCGCGCCATAGCGGGCGCCAAATTCGAAGATAGCGATCGCAGCAAATACGAGTGCAAGCGGGAGGAGTAGAGATTTTATCTTTTCCATGGTCGTGGTAATTGCATTCTATGAGATAGCTACTTAATCAATCGCACGGATCTGGGTGCTGTCGATCAACTTCTCTCCTGCATACATCTTTGTAATGACCACGATGGGGTCGCCTTCTTTGCTCCAACTTTGGCTTTTTAGGCGGCTGAAGGCATGCTGAATCGTGGTTTCGTGGTCGTGGTCAAATTCCATAAGGAACGGCTCCACTCCACGCATGATTAGGAGCTGCTTGAAGAGAACGGGATTGTCGGTAAAAGCGTAAATGGGCACATTCGGGCGAAGCGAGGAGAGCTTTTGCGCAAAAATCCCGCGACGAGTGAAGACGACTAGCGAACCTTCCAAGTCGGAGGCCAGATAGGCGGCTGAACGCAACATCTTAGAGCGTGGCAGGTGTAAGATCAGGTCTTTGCGTTGCACTTGTTTATCTTCTTCTTCGATACGCTTTGCGATACGTTGTATGGTCTCGACGCATTCAACCGGATATTTACCTACAGTAGTTTCGCCTGAGAGCATCACACAGTCAGCTTGTTCACGGATTGCATTGGCGATGTCGGTGACCTCGGCGCGAGTCGGGATGGGGGACTCTATCATCGATTCCAGCATGTGGGTCGCTACGATGACGGGCTTTGTCCCTTGAATGCAGCTGTTGACGGCTCGAGTTTGGATGATGGGAAGGTCCTCAAATGGGCACTCGATCCCTAGGTCACCTCTAGCGACCATCAGCCCATCGGAAGCCTTGATGATACCATCAAGGTTAGTGATCGCCTGTTGATCCTCAATCTTGGCTATGATCTTAGCGTCTGAGCCATGGCCTTTAAGGTAGGCGTGAAATTCTTCTAGATCCTTGGGTTCGCGGACAAAGGAAAGCGCAAAGAATTCGATCCCTTCGGCAATCCCCACATCAACGTCGCCTTGGTCTTTTTTAGTCAGGGCGGGCAGATTAACGCGTACGCCAGGTAAATTAATGTGACGGCGGTTACCCATGGGTCCTGGTATAAGTACTTGGCAGCGGACACGTTTACCTTCAATGCGGAGCACTCGCAAGCGAATCAGTCCACTGTCGACGAGAATGGTGTCGCCCTCGTTAATGTCTTCGGAAAAACCTGGGTAGTTGACGTCCACGCGGCGGATGCCCTCCTCGGTGACGCCGCCAATGCCTTCGGCACTCGTGAATTCAAAGACTTCGTCTTGTTCCAGCTCAAAAGTTTCGGGGACATCGCCTGTTCGTATTTCTGGGCCCTTCACATCCATCATAATCGCGATGTGCCGGCCGACTTTATCACAGACCTTACGGACTCGCTGGATAATCTCCCGTGACCATGTGTGGTCGGCGTGTGCCATATTAATTCGGCAGATGTCGACGCCAGTTTTGATTAACTTTTCGAGAGTCGCCTCGTCCTGCGTAGCGGGACCGATCGTAAAAATGATTTTAGTTTTTTGTGTATTTGGTTTCATCTTGGATTATCAGGAAATCCTGGGAAGTGTGATTGTTGTCCTAGCATGAGTAATGCCGCTTTAAGGATCGATCACTTCTATAGATAGACTTCTGCCGAGTGAGGCAAATCTTTCACGCACGATGTGGGCATTATTACAATCTTTACTGAGGTGGGCTAAATACACTTTCTCGAGGAGGCTTTTTTGGGAGAGTTCTGCAACCAGATCGAAGGCAGCATTATTGGAAAGATGTCCGTGTCGGCCACGAATCCGCTGTTTTATTGACCAAGGCCGCTGCTCGTCGCGCTCGAGCAGTTCTTCGTCGTAATTTGCTTCGATTACAAGTGTCTGGACGTGGCGGATGTGTTCTTTTACGTGCTCCGGCACGTAACCTAGGTCGGTGACCCATGCTAGGCTGCGCGGTGGGGTGAACAGATCGCCTTCTTCGCCCCAGTTGAATGTGAAGCCGACGGGATCATAGGCATCGTGAGGGAGGGCGAAAGAGCGCACCTTGAGGTCGCGAAAGGTAAAGTCGGTGCCGGTTTGGAATACTTTCCAGTTGACGGGCTTAGAGGCCTTGGCCTGCACCGCATCAGCCGTGTCACGATTAGCAAATACGGGCAAATCGGCTCGTTTGGCGAGGCCGCGGATACCCTGGGCATGATCGCTGTGTTCGTGGGTAAGAAAGACCGCATCGATGGCGTCGATCGACTCGCCAACTGCTTCGAGTAAACACCCGATGCGTTTGGCTGAAAAACCGACATCGACCAGCACTTTTGTTTGCCCCGTATGTAAGAGCGCACAATTTCCCCCGCTGCTGGAGCCTAAAATCTGAAATTCGACGGACATTGCGTGGAAGTTGAGCGATACTCTAGCTCGCGGCAAAGCCTTTTTACGCGCTTGCCACAGCGCAAATTCGTACATTGGCTTCTGCGCTCATTTGAATGCCGAGTCGAGCTTGCGCTTTGCCCGCCCTGCCGCATATTAAGGTAGTTAATATCACGCAAGTGATACGATTTTTGCTGACATGAAATCCGAATCCAGTCCCACATCGCCCAATCAGTCTAGCGCTACCACGCCTAAGCTGAGCAAGGTCTACGACAGCGACTTCGTCCTAAATGACGAGTATCGCGCTGCGCTGCCCGATATGCAAAATGCGGACTCACAGCAGATCTTCGGCGCCAACGTGCCCATTCTCAAGGTTGGGATTTCAAACTTCCGTCTCCCGCTTAGCTATATCACACCAAGCTCAGACACTCTGACGCTGGAAACCTCTGTCACGGGCACTGTCTCGCTCGAAGCGAACCAGAAGGGAATTAATATGTCGCGTATCATGCGCGTCTTTTACACCTACCAAGAGCGAATTTTCACTCCCGATCTGCTCAAGGAAATTCTTTTGCAGTATAAAAAAGAGATTAACGCGCACCGTGCCCAGCTGAAGCTTTCCTTTGAGTATCCCATCCTCAAGCCTAGCCTGCGCAGTGGCTTAGAGGGCTGGCAATATTATCGCTCCGCCTACGAGGGCCGCGTCGACGGAATCAACCGTTTTAGGAAATACATCCATTTTGATTTCATCTATTCATCTGCGTGCCCTTGCTCTTCGGAGCTATCTGAGCACGCCCGTGGAACCCGTGATGTCTACGGCATCCCTCACTCTCAGCGCAGCACTGCTCGTGTTAGCGTCGAGGTGGCCGAAGGCCAGCACCTGAGTGTCGAACGCTTGCAAGAACTTTGCCTTGAAGCCTTGCAGACTGAGACGCAAGTCATGGTAAAGCGCGAGGATGAGCAAGCCTTCGCTGAGATGAATGGTGCCTTCACCAAATTTGTTGAAGACGCCGCCCGACTGCTCTACGAGCAACTCGACGACGAGCCAAAGATTGTTGATTTTCAAGTTGCCTGCGCCCACTTGGAATCCTTGCACTCGCACGACGCGGTCGCGGTGATCAATAAGGGTGTCCCCGGTGGTTTCACGGGCCACTTTGACGACTACAAATCCTTGATCCGTTAGTTCGTGTGTGATGCGTCGGCCTTCCAGGAAGCGCCATCTTACGCACTGAGTAGATTCGGGCGCTTGGCGAGCAAACGAGGCTGTGCGCAAAGTTACTCGATGGTAATTTGAGACGCGCCTGAGGCTCTGGGACGGAAGAGTCCGTCGCCTGCTTTGATGACTAGGTGTTCTCCTCGATCAAATTCAATCTCCACAGGCCCACTTTTATCGAGGGTCAAAGGACTGTCGACTTCGATCGCGCCTCGATAGATACTCGATCCATCGTTCTTTTGTGTCACAGCAACATACACTCTACCGCCATTGGCCGATAGAGTGATGCTTTTCAAATCTACAACTGTAAGCGCGGGATCTGCTGGCTGAGCAATCTCGGTATTGTCGCTTAGCTCAGGGCTTTCAATCGTGTCGTCCGGACTGCTTCCGAGGATTGCCCAGATTAGGCCAAATACGACAAAGACAAGAGCGAGTGTGCCGACAAAGACCAAACCGATCTTCATGTAAAATGTTTTGTCTGTTTCGTCCCCATCTTCATTGGTTTCGACTGCTTCAGGTCGGGCTGGTTTGGCCGTAATTCGCCCATAGGATGGGTGCTCTTCGGAATCTGAATGATCGAGCGATTCTTGGCTTGTGGTTTTTTCGACCTCCATTTGGCCAAACCACTCAGAGCCACCTTTTTTGCCAAGGCGAGATTTGCTCAGTTGCTGAGCATTGTAGTCGGTCATGATCTTATCGTGGTCCAACTTTAGATAGCGGGCATAGTTTTTAAGGAATCCGCGCTTGTAGATCTCTGGCAGATCGAAATCCATCTTGTTCTGTTCGATATACCCAAGGAAGTCGCTCCGGATCTTAGTCGCCTCAGCCGCTTCGCGCAGGGAGATGCCCTTGCGCTTACGTGCTTCTTCTAGTCGTTCCCCAATACTTTGCATTTATTATAGTATGTGATAGTCTTCTTTTGTTCCGCAAGCACGGAATCGTATTGTTATATTGAAGTTATGCCATGTGTCGGGTTGCTTGCGAGACCAGCTGAAGGCAGAGCTCTAGCTCTTATGACAAAGTAAATAGCAAGTCGCCCCATTCGCCGTCTTTGCGACTGTCGATAGCAATTTTCGCTTCAGGTCGCAGAGTGGAAAATTGCTCTGCGAAATGCGTCCTCACTTGATCCAATTCTTTGGTCAAGATGCCGCTTAGAGCGAGTGTGCCGCCAGCTTTGACGCCCTTGATGAGGGGGTCGCAGTGGGGGATGAGCACATCGGTCTGGATGTTGGCCAAAACGAGATCGCCTTGGCGGTCTCCGGCAAAGCCTTTTTCCAAGTCGGCGACCACGAACTCGGGTTTAGCGAGGTGTGCGTTCTCAACTGAGTTGCTATGGCAGACCGTGATCGCTTCGGGGTCAAAATCGAAGCCGTATACTCTTTGAAAATTCAGCGCGGACGCCGAAAGTGCGAGCACCCCCGAGCCGCAACCAGCATCGATTAGGTCGTGCGTTTCAAGCGCTTCGGGATGTGCTTCAAGGTAGTCGAGTAGACGGCGAGCGCAGAGGCGAGTGGTTTCGTGCGCACCTGTGCCAAAGGCCATGCCAGCGTCAAGATAGACGACTGCACTGCCTTTGGGTGCCGTAAGATTTTCACGTTCCCAAAGTGGGATCCAGTGCAGTTGGCGGTCGCTCCATGGCTTGACGAACTCTTTGTAGGCGTTTTGCCAGTCGGCATCTACGATCTCGGACAGCTCAAAATCTGCGGGTAGACTTTTAAAATCCATACGCAACACTGCGAGTGCGGCGCTCGCCGTAGCTTCATCGGGGAAGATCCCAAAGAGTTCATAAGGATCGGCAATCTCTTTTTGCATGATACCCCAGCATTGGGATTCAGTCTCGCAGAAATAGTCCTCGAGAGTGTCGGCCATTTCGTCAGGAATGCCGCCGCGGAGTTCGACTTGATTACTCATCTGCTTATGAAAGGTATTTTGTGGGACTCTAAGCGATGGCTAGGGCGCGGATAGTATGCCTTTGCTTAGGCGGGTGACGACATCGGGTAATAGGGCGTGTTCGGCGATATGGACTTTCTTGGTTAAAACTTCAAGTGTATCCGAGTCTTCGATGGGCACTACTCTTTGATCGATGATAGGTCCCGCATCGAGTTCCGGAGTGACCCAATGTGTTGTGCACCCTGTTATTTTCACACCGTATTCGTAGGCTTGTTGGATGCCGCTTATACCAGGGAAGCTGGGTAGCAGGCTCGGGTGCAAGTTGATCATGCGTCCTTCAAAGGCTTCAATGAAGGGGCGCTTAATTATCCGCATGAAGCCTGCGAGCACGATCAGCTTTGGCGAAAAGCTTTGGATGCGCTCGATGTAGGCACGCTCCGCATCGTCGGTCATGCGAGCGCCCTTGCGGCCAGGGTCGAGGAAGATCGCGGGCACTTTGTATTTTTGCCCAAGCGCGAGAATACCAGCATCCTCATGGTCGCTGATTAATGCGGCGACCTTTGCCGCACCGAGCTTCTTTTTCGACTCAGACTTGAGGAGCGCCTCTGCATTTGTACCGCGACCGGAGCCTAGAATGACAATTGGATAGGACATTTAAAATGACGAAAGATAAAAGAGATTAGTTAAAATACTAACGGAAAAACTTTTTGGCTTTTTCGGCGAAGGACTCACCGACAGGGTTGGCGGGGTCACCGCAGGCCTCCGCGTAGTCTTCGAGTTTGGCAGTTTGTTCCTTAGTCAGCTTAGTCGGCACTTCTACTTGCACACGGATGAGCAGGTCTCCCTTGCGGCCGCCTCGTAAGGCGGGGATGCCTTGTCCCTTGAGGCGGAAAGTAGTGCCTGTCTGAGTGCCTGCAGGAATCTTGAGCGAGCCTTTGCCGAATAATGTGGGCACGCTGATTGAACCGCCGAGTGCCGCGAGAGTGAACTTGATTGGGACTTCGCAAAAGAGATCGCTATCGTGACGTTCGAAGAGTTCGTGTTCTTCGACGTGAATCATTATGTAGAGATCACCTGACTGACCGCCCATCTGACCGGCTTCGCCCTTACCTGCAGAGCGGAGTTTCGAACCAGTGGAGACGCCTGCGGGGATGCGCACCTTGACGGAGCTGCTATCCATTACGCGTCCTTCACCGCGGCAATCGCTGCAGGGGTTTTCAATCTTTTGCCCCGTGCCTTGGCAGTCAGGGCAGACTTGGCGATAGCTAATAAAACCACGGTTGGAGGTTACTTGGCCAGAGCCCCGACAAGTACCGCAAGTTACCTTTTTTGAGCCAGGCTCTGCGCCGGAGCCGGTGCATTTTTTGCATGTGACGGGACGGCGATACTTGATTTCCTTTTCAGTGCCTTTGGCTGCTTCTTCGAGCGAGATTTCTAGATCGTAGCGCAAGTCGGAGCCGTGGGCTGCACCCCCTGTGGATTGACCGCCTCCTCCGCCAAAAAATTCATCAAAGATGCCACCTCCTCCGCCGCCCCCGCCTCCGAAGGCTTCGCGAAATATGTCGAAGGGGTCGTGGCCACCCATACCGCCGCCCATGCCACCGCTCGGGTTTCCCATACCGCCTTGCTTGAAGGCGGCATGTCCGTAGCGGTCGTAGGCAGCGCGCTTGTCGCCGTCTTTGAGCACGTCGTAAGCCTCGGAAATTTCCTTGAACTTGGCCTCGGCGGCTTCGTCGCCCGGGTTTTTGTCCGGGTGATATTTGACCGCTTGTTTGCGGTAAGCCTTTTTAAGGTCGGAATCGGAGACGTCACGAGAGACACCCAGAAGTTCGTAATAGCCAGTCGCCATATTGGTTTAGTTTTTCTCCTTTGTGGGACCACTTGATACGATGACGTTAGCCGCGCGGATGAGGCGTTCGTTGAGACGGTAACCAGCGCGCACGGTTTGTAGGACGTGATCCTCTTTGATTTCGTCGGAAGGCTGTTGGGCAATGCACTCGTGTAGATTGGGATCGAAGGCTTCGCCATCGGGAACTAACTCTTCAAGGCCTTGCTCGGAGAGCGATTTCTTCAGCTGCTCGTCGACCATCTTAAAACCGACCGTCACGTGCTTCGCCTCAGGATGATT
>QXZH01000012.1 GCA_009886465.1 Opitutaceae bacterium | reverse complement strand
ATGCGCTTCGATATGGAACTGCAAGATTGCGCAGATATATTCGCTAGCTCTGAGTTCAAGGTCTTCAAAGGCACACTCGATTCTGGGGGTTCGATTAAAGCCTTTAACGCCAAAGGACTCGCCGACCTCACCCAAGGTGAGCTCCGTGGCCTCGAGGATTCCGCTAAGTCACTCGGTGCAAAGGGGCTCGCATTTATTAAATCCGTCGGTGGCGAATGGAAGTCTCCAATCCTCAAATTCTTCTCTGACCAAGAAAAGGCGGCCATTAAAGAGCAACTTCAAGTCGAAGACGGCGATATCGTCTTTTTCGCGGCGACCGAGTGGGAGCGTGCTTGCACCATCCTAGGGCGCGTGCGCTTAGAGGCGGCGCAACTCCTGGTTAAGCGCGAGAAGTTGACGATCAGTCCGGCTGACTACAAATTCTTATGGGTGATCGAGTTTCCGCTCATGCTCTTCGATGAGGAGCAAGGACGCTACGTTTCCTCGCACCACCCATTCACGGCTCCAGTCGTTGAAGACATTCCTCTCCTTGATAGCGATCCGAAGAAGGTGCGCGGTCAGCACTACGACCTCGTGCTCAATGGTGTTGAACTTGGCGGCGGCTCCATCCGTATCCACCAGCCCGAGTTGCAGAAGAAGGTTTTTGAAGATGTGCTTAAGATTCCCACAGATGTCGTAGAGAGCCGTTTCGGCTATATGCTCAAGGCGTTTGAATACGGCGCGCCCCCCCACGGTGGGATCGCTTTTGGACTCGACCGGATTTGCACGATTCTTGGACAGCGTTCGAGTATTCGCGACGTGATAGCCTTTCCGAAGAACCAAAAAGGGCAGGAAATGATGACGCAGAGCCCGGGCATCGCCACCGAGAAGCAACTGCGTGACCTACACGTGAAGGCCGTGCTTCCAAAAAAAGAGTCCTAGTAGGCTGTTGAAGTTTAACAAATATGCCCAGGGGATTTAGTGCCCCGAGCACAATATAAGCAATTAAGACTGGAACCCGGAGCCCTCTCTGGGTTTCTTTATGTCTATGCGTTTCTCGCGATTTCTTACAGTTCCCCTTATTTTTTGCGTCACTGCTTCGCTCTACTCGCAGATGATCCCCATCGCGCCTATTAAAAATTTTCGCCTCCCGCGTTTTGGCGACAACGGTTATACCCAGTGGATGCTACTAGGGGAGCAGGGTATTTACGACAAGGACGAACAAGTAAGCGTCAAACAAATGGCAATGCGTATTTACTCTGGCGACGAACGCATGGCCTTAGAACTTTCGATGGATAGCCCCGATGGCATACTGCGTTTGCAGGAAAACCGAGGCTACTCCCAAAGCCCTATCGAGATCGCTGGGGCGAATTTCAAAATCTCTGGTATCGGTTGGGAGTGGTCTGGCGACACTAAGGAGATCATAGTCAAACAGGATGCAGTTGTGAAATTCACCCAAGGTATCGCGGGTGCCTTTGGTGAGATAGGCGAGACAAATACCAATGGCGACCTGAGCGATACAGAAATTCATAGCGATCACCTTGTCCTACGCACGACCGAGGAAGAATATTACTTCGAATTTACTGGTAGTGTGCACGCCGTCTCCGATCAAATGGACTTAAAGAGTGAGACGCTCATCGCGCTGGCGGATGCGCCCGAAGGTCGGGAGGGTAGTGGTGCCAAGGTAGCGCCCAGTGAGCTAGATTCCATTAGCCAGATCATCGCTCGCGACGATGTGTCCATCATTCAAAGTGGCAAAACTATCAAGGCTAACGAAGCTGAGTTCTTCCCCCGCGAGCAACTTGCCAATCTTTCGGGAGCGGTCAGCGTCGCGATGAGGGGAGCTTACTTAAGCGGTGAAACCATCCGCAGCCAATCTGGCGAGATCGAGATCGCCGGCACTGAAACTGCTGGCCGCGCGCAAATGATTCTCACCGAAACAGGCGGACTTGGTATTCAAGGAGCCTCTGCCCTGACCTCCGAAACCATTGTCCTCGCCAATACGATCACCATGCGCGAACAGTCCACAGAGAACCGCTTTCTCTTTAAAGATTCTGTCGAGGTGATGTCTGGGGCTTTACAGATGCAATCAGCTCGCATGACTATTATTTCCAATAAGGTCGATCAACCGAAGACCACAGAGGTGGAGGATTTAGACCTCAAAGTCGGTGAGGTTAAAAATATCGTCGCCGACGGTGGTGTCCGCATTGAGCAGAGTGGGCAGGTCGCTACTGGAGAACAAGTCACCTTTTATCCCGCTGACGAGCGTGCCATCCTTACGGGCGATCCCAAAGTCATCAATGGGGAGGCTATTATCACAGGGAATATCATGGAGTTGAAGCCTAAGCTCGCCATCATAAGCGGTGAAGCTGATGACCCAGTCGTTGTCCGCCTCCCTGAAATACCTGACCTTGGATACGTAGCATTTACGCCGACCAGTCCCGCCGAGCCCATGCCCTCGGCTCAAATCAAAACGGAAGCAACGATTATCACTAGCCAATTGCTACGCATGATCGAAGAGCCTAAGCAAACGCTCTTCCGTTTTACCGAAGACGTGCAAGTCACTGCCACCAATCTCGATACTACCTGCGAACGCCTTGATGTTATCGCAGTTGAGCGAGCCAATGCCGCCCCTAATGTAAA
>QXZH01000119.1:18456-21321 GCA_009886465.1 Opitutaceae bacterium | reverse complement strand
GCCTGTTCCTAGTTGTTGCTCTAAACACATCACCGCATCCTTGTAACTGTGGATTGAGCGAAACTTTAATGGAATAGCCATGAGCTGTTTTTGGGCGACTTGCAGAGGTAACTGAATAAGTCACTCGCCGATATTTGTCTTGCTTCTAGTGAGCCTGTGATTGCATTATGCTTATTAATAATTATTAACTTTTGTGCGTTCGGCGAACTTCTATGCTAGTTCGAATCACGCTTGAGAATAAATAGATACTCACTCGAAATCACCCTATGTTTGGAAGCTACCTCACCCAATGGGACCTATTGGTCATCGTCTTTTATTTTGTCTTTCAGTTCAGCTTAGGCTTTATTTTTAAAGCATTTAGTAAGGACGCGAGTGACTACTTTCGCGGCGGCGGTAGTATGCTGTGGTGGTTGGTTGGTGCCTCAGCATTTATGACCCAGTTCAGCGCTTGGACTTTCACTGGTGCTGCGGGTAAAGCCTACGTTGACGGTACACTCGTAATGGCGATCTTCTTCGGTAATGCGCTGGGTTATTTGTGTAATTACTTATACACCAGTTACCGCTACAGGCGTATGCGGGTAGTCACTGCGATTGAAGGAGTGCGTGACCGCTTCGGCCCCGTTAATGAGCAAGTCTTTACTTGGTTACAGGTGCCGATGAGTGTGGTCTATGCTGGCATCTGGCTCAATGGCTTGGGCATTGTCGCCTCTAGCTTCTTTAATGTAGATCCAAGCTTTACAGTTCTGATCGTAGGAGTGGTCGTCGTGCTTATGTCGGTCATGGGGGGCTCTTGGGCCATCGTTGCCTCTGATTTCATGCAGACCCTACTCCTCATGTCGATCACGTTGGTCGCATGTTTCTTAGCCTTGAGTCATCCTGCGGTCGATGGTCTGAGCGGCTTACTAACAAAGCTTCCTGAGGGACACCTCAAACCATGGGATGCGGAGGATGCGACCTTTGTCTATTTTTGGATTTTTGCGGCCTTTGTCATACAGTCGTTTAAATTAAATAATATGTTCGATGCCTATCGCTACCTCTGCGTAAAGGATGATAAGCAGGCAAGGAAAGCCTCATTGATGGCATCGATCCTCATGTTCGTGGGGCCCTTCATCTGGTTCATCCCGCCGATGGCGGCGCGCATTATTCAACCTGACCTAGCGCTCGTCTTTCCAGAACTTGGCGATAAAGCCTACGAGGGTGCCTTTGTCTTTATTGGCCTAGAGTTGATGCCACTAGGTATGGTCGGCCTGTTACTCTGCGCATTGTTTGCGGCAACTATCTCATCAATGGACACTGGCTTGAATCGTAATGCAGGCATCATCGTCAAGAATTTCTATCAACCGGTCTTTCGTCCGAATGCATCTCCAGAACACCTATTATTCGCGGGTAAAGTCATCTCTGCTCTGTTTGGCGCGTTAATCATCGTGGCCGCTCTGGGCATGCAATCGATCAAGGAATACGACCTATTCGATATCATGATTCTATTTGGCGCTTTAATCACGATCCCCTATGCCATGCCCCTTGTTTGGGGAATTTTCATTAAAGGCGCGCCTCGCTGGTCCGCCTGGAGCTCTGTGCTAGTTGGGATAGGCTTCTCTATATTTGCAAAATATATTTTAGACCCCGCTTGGTTCGGCTATGAAAACCTCTCCACGCGTGAGGCCAAAGACTTTCTCTACATCTGGAGTGGGGTCGGCAATATCGTCGTCTGCTCGCTTTGGTTTTTCTTCACTGTTTGGGTGGCGAAGCGCATGAAGACAGCCATCCCTCAGCAAGTAGAAGATCTCTTCGATCGCTTAGCTCGCCCGGTGGACTCGACCTCTGAAGGCGGCGTTGAGTCCGACGGGATGCAAGCAAAAGTGCTGGGCATGCTTTGCCTCGTCTATGGCGGCTTCATCTCATTACTTGGGATAATTATCCCAAACCCAATGACTGGTCGCCTGTGCTTCTTCTTTTGCGGCTTTTTAATAATGGCAATCGGTGGATTACTCTACCGCGCTTACCTTGTGAAAAAGCGCGCATTATTATAACCGGATCAATAAAAATGGAGCGCTGATAAAACTGCGAATTAACAGTACCTAGCATCGGAACCTAACCTGATATTCATTCAAGCGCATACTACACGCTCTCGATCTTACAGCAGCGGCTCTACCCGCTCCAAGGCTTAAACCAGATTAGCTAGCAAACCTTGTCCTAAGTTTATTATATGCAATTTCTTTTCGATAGAAATATTACCAGGATATTGTGCGTAATGCCTCTACTGCTGTTTGCTCAGTCAATCCTAGCGACTGAGTCAGCTTTGTGGACACAATTTAAAGAGGCGAAGTTGTCTGCGACAGAGCCCACCCTTCCAGACTTCTCTTACGCGGGTTATAATTATTCAGAGACACCCATTCCTGACACTTCTAGTTGGGCCATTTTTGATGTCACTAATTATGGAGCGGTGGTTAACGACGGCAATTACGACGACGCTTCCGTACAAGCCACCATCGACGCTGCGCAAGCTGCCGGCGGTGGCATCGTCTCCTTTCCTGCAGGAAGATTGATGCTCAGCCCGAATACCACAGTCGGTGAAAATATTTTTGTGACTGGGTCAAACATACTACTTCGGGGAAGTGGTTCTGGCGAGGACGGCACTATTTTATTCAAGGATAAGATGAAGGTCATAAATGGTCGTTTCATCTTTGAAATTGGGCCAACTAGCACCTCGGAAACGACCTTAACAACGGTCGTCAGCGCTGCGCCACGCCAAAGTTATACTATTGAAGTCGCCGACGCATCCAGCTTGAGCGTCGGCCAAAGGATTGTCATCCGTTGTACCAGTATCGCCTACGCGGCGGAATATTATTCACCGCAAATCATCAA
>QXZH01000119.1:0-18356 GCA_009886465.1 Opitutaceae bacterium | reverse complement strand
GAGTGGGTTCAACATACGTGAGCTACACACCGTCGAAGCAATCAACGGTCATACGATCACTCTGCGCGAACCGCTTCACCTGCCCTTGATCCTTACTAGCGATCCGATCGAAGTGAAATCACATAATAGGATCGTCAACATTGGTATCGAGGACATCCAGTTTAAAGGTAACTGGGACAGCTACCCTGAAAGTTTTGTCCATCATAAAGACGATATTCATGATTACGCGTGGAATGCGATCCGCTTTGATAATGTGGAGAACGGATGGATGCGTAACTGTGATTTTAAAGATTGGAATCAAGCGGCCTACTTCGACGGATGCGCAGCATTTACTGTAGAAAATGTTATTTTTAGCGGCAAAAAAGGACACACCTCGATACACACTCGACGTTCATACGGTGTATTGATCAAAGACTGCCAAGACACCGCCGGGCATCATCATGGCCCGGGAGTGGGTTACTGGGGCTGTGGCACGGTGTATCTGCGTTACCAAATGGCTGGAAACCAGCGAATTGATGCGCATTCAGGCAGTCCATATGCAACCCTTATGGATGGTGTAACTGGCGGACATTTTGATGGGAATGGCGGCCCCTATGTGAGCTATCCTCACCATGGCAGAGACTTTGTCGCTTGGAATTTTAATGTAGATGGGGGCACTAGCACTTACGACTTTTGGCCAGATTCACGCAATGGCCACACATTTTCGATGCCGATTTTCGCCGGTTTGCAGGGGCAGAGTATCTCCCTTACTGAGGGTAGCTATCAAGTAAATGAATCTCCCGGCAGCGCAGTCGAACCGGCATCCTTATTTGAGGCACAATTACAATTTAGACTTGGACCTACCGTAGAAACAATGTCGGTCTCAAGTCTCCGATCCAATAGCGCGACGGCGAACGCGAAGCTCTTATCTGCAGGACAAGGGACAGCAGAGGCAGGCTTTTACTGGGGCTCCACAGATGGAGGAACGGATCCTCAAGCATGGGCAAATTTTCAAAGTTTGGGATCAGTGACTGTGGGAGCAATAAGTGCACAACTAAGCAACTTGAACCCGGACCAAACGTACTGGTATCGCGCTTGGTCTTCGAATTCACACTACGAAGGCTGGGCGAGCGATTCTGTAAGTTTTACGACGAATCCAGTGACCGCTGGCGGGTCTATTCTAAATCCTGAAAATTTCGCAGCTATCGAGCAGAGTATCACCAGCGCGACCCCGACACTCACATTTGACACGGATACTTTACAAGTCAGCGGTGGTCTAACTGGTATTGGGCATTATGGCGTCAACCAAGACGGGTCCTTAGTCTCTGTCTTTCCCTTCGAGGCTATTGATCTCAGTAGCCCACCAATCATCACCGGCAACCTACCCTTCGTGCTCATGTCAGAAACGAATCTGAGAGTGAACACTTCTATAACAATAGATGGTGGCAAAGGTAGTCACGAGGAACATGGTATAGGCATCAGCGGTGGCGGCGACGGTGGCGATGCCAACCGTCCAGAAACTCCAGGTAACCCACTCGACGGTCAGGGCCCAGGAGGCAGCTCGGGAAATAGTCTGGGTACAGATTCGACTACATCGGGTGGTGCAGGATTTGGCGGATCAGGCGGTGATGGCGGTGACGGCAGCAGCGCAGGTGGTTCTTCTTATGGTGATACACAACTAAGCTCACTGATTGGCGGTAGTGGCGCAGGAGGCACCCTCAATAAAGGTGGTGGCGCGGGAGGTGGCGCCATCGGTCTAGTTGCAAGCGAAACACTCGAAGTGACTGACAACGCAACAATTAGGGCTAGAGGCAGCAAGGGCACGGGAAGCAACTCGCAACTCACCTCTGGGGGTGGTAGCGGTGGTGCAATCTTGCTTCGCGGTGAATATGTTATCATCAATGGAATTCTTGATGTTAGCGGCGGAAACGGCGGTAATGCAAATGGCGGCCAGTTAGGCGGAGGCGGCGGTGGCGGCGGACGCATCGCGATCTATTACCACCGCTCTTTGGACACTACAAATTCAACCCTCACAGTCAGTGGGGGTCAACCCATTGGCACGTCTTCATCAGCGCAACCGGGTGCCGATGGTACGATTTACACAGGCCTAGACAATGACGGATTAGCCAACCAATGGCTGAATAATCAGATCTCTATTACAGACCCCACGACCATCGATTGGTCAACCGATTACGATAATGACGGCCTCAGCGCTCGCCTTGAATACAGCTTGGGCGGCTCCACCACAAGCGCAGACACCGCACTGTTACCAAATCTTTCTACAGATAGCAGTGGTGCGATGCAATATCGCTACAGTCAAAAACAGTCTGGCATCGATCCAGCAGACTACATTGTCAATACCACGACCACTCTGGACCCTGACGACTGGACATTACTCGTGCCTCAGAAAGTCGAAATTATCCCACACCCAACTTTAAGCGGCTACAACCAAGTTACAGTCACCTTGCCCAGCGGGGAGCTGCGCCGCTTCATACAGCTGCGCATAAGACAGTAAGAAGACCCAACTCAAAGAACATCATGACAATAAATAAGAATCCCATCTTACTAGGGCTCTGCATATTTCTGACCGTCCTGTCTATTCAGGCGGAGGAATCTATCCTGCGAGTAGAAAACAAAAGTGAATTAATTAGTGCCATAGCAAAACTAAAACATGGCACGACCTTAGAATTAGCTGCAGGGAAATGGGACTCGGTAGAGATAAATATTACGGCCAAAGGCACCGCAGAAGCGCCTATAGAAATTCGGGGTTCGGCGGATGGTAAAACCATACTAACAGGTCGCTCTTGGGTTGGAATGGGCGGCCAATACGTTACGCTCCATGACTTATATTTTCTGGAAGTTGAGCCGCCCGAATCAAAGAGTGCAATTGTTGAATTTAGAGATTCAGACAAGAGAGCAGGCAAAAACAACCGCATAAGTGATTGTGTCTTTGAATCCTGTAACCCTAAAAACTTAGATCGCCGCTATATGTGGGTGCGTTTGTATGGCTCGGAAAACCGAGTCGACCACAATCTCTTTGCGAATCAACGGCACAGCGGAGTGACAATCCAAGTCAGAATGGAGCAATCGATTGCTCAGCACCGCATCGACCACAATCATTTTATAGATCGAGTTGAAGGTAATGGCAATGGATTTGAAATTATTCAAATTGGGCAGAGCGCTGACTCACTCAAACAGGGTAATTGTTTGATCGATTCGAACTTATTTGAGCGTTGTGATGGAGAAACTGAAATTATTTCTAATAAAACCTGTTCGAATGTCTATCGGGCAAACCTTTTTATTGAATCGGCTGGCACACTGACACTTCGGCATGGCGACAATTGTATCGTCGAGGGAAATGTTTTTATCGGTAAAGGCAAAGAGAACTCGGGTGGAATTCGGGTGATCGGCTCTGGGCACAAGATTAGGGATAATTATTTTGAGGGCATCTACGGTCAAACTGGTGGAGCTATTGTCCTCTACGCTGGTATTCCAGATTCGCCTCTAAATGGTTATTTCGCCGCAGATAATTCACTAATCGATAACAACATTCTGATTAATTGCGAAGGCACGGCATTGTGTTTGGATGGAGGCTATGGAGAGCGAGGCCGCAGTATACTGCCTGAAGGGGTCAAAATTAGTAATAACCTCATACACAGCGCTTCCAATCCTGCGGTTGATACATACTCAGGAAGCCTAGCAAACGTCGATTTTATTGAGAATATTACTACGATTAAGCCGCATCAAAACCGTAAGCATCCCAACGGGATAGCGCTCAAGGAGCTCACATTACAGCGCGGTGCTAGCGGTCTTTTCGACGCAACTTATTTAGATGGCTCATCAGCTTTTCAATTTAGTCAAAGCACGCCAGAGCTGCTTAGACGAGGCGATATAGGGCCATCTTGGCATGTCGCATTACCTCCTCTAGTGGTATTAAATCCAAGTCAAGTCAGCCTCGTCGTTCGCGGGGATATCCCAGGACTCAGTTTATTACTCGAAGCTGTTATCGATAAGGCAGAAAAAATTGTAGCACAGAAAACAGTCTACTCCGTGGCGACTAATGACAAAGTCCCTCCAAGCGGAGACCTCCGCTCCTATTATAGTACTGGGCCTTACTGGTGGCGTAATCCGGAGACTTCAGATGGCTTGCCTTATATTCGTCGTGATGGGGAATTTAATCCTGAGCGAGACTTGGTGTCAGATCGCCCAGCATTACACGCGATGATCTCTGACGTATGGGCACTAACGATCGCCTACCAAGCTACTGGCTTTGAACCCTACGCGCTCTTTGCTCAAAGGCTAATCCATTTTTGGTTCCTGGATGAAAGTAGCGGTATGCTCCCTGATTTAAATCACGCCCAAGCGATTCCTGGTATAACAGAAGGCCGCGGTACAGGTATTATCGATACCCTAGTTTTCGTGGAGTTAGTCGACGCACTGCGATTATTAGAAAATTCCTATACTTGGCCATTGAATGAACAAGTAGCAGTCAAAGTTTGGTTCGATAAGTTCCTTAATTGGTTAAGTAACCATCCGAACGGAATAGACGAGAGAATGGCGAAAAATAATCACGGAACCGCTTACGATTTACAGCAAATCGCTATTGCCAATTACCTCGGCAAGCATGACCTAGCGGTTCAAATTATAGAGCGTGTCAAGACCGAGCGTATTCCCAAGCAGATTACTCCAGAGGGATTACAACCACTAGAATTCGCTCGCACTCGCTCGTGGAGTTATTGCACTGAAAATATGGAACACTTTTCTCGCATTGCTGTAATTGCTCGGAAATATGGCGAAAATTTATTCGATTCCCGATCCGAAAATGGTGCGAATCTTCTAAGCGCAATCAATTACTTGCTACCACATGCTTGTGATCCAAAGGCGACTTGGAAAGGGAAGCAAGTTACAGAGTGGCAGTCCGAATATATCTACGCAACTGCTTCAATTCTAAGTCGATTCATAGAGAATGATGCATTTAGCCAGATCATAGATTGTATCCCTAGGCCGCATGATGCCTTGCTCTCAGAATTGATGAAGTAGTCTGTTATTTTAAATTAGACAGAATTGCTTCCGGTATTTAAGAGGGCTCACCCGATACTTGCTTTTGAAACTTCGGCTAAAGTGCGGCGCGTTACAGAAACCGCAGAGCGCTGCAATATCAGTCATCGAGGAGTGGCCATGTTCTAAAAAATGCTGCGCGTTATTTAGACGAATTTCTACGAGTGCCTCATGCACACTCTTGCGCAGCAGTTCTTTAAAGCGCTTCTCAAGGCTACGCCTTGGAAGTGCTGCAGCTGCAGCAATATCATCAGTGCCAATCGACCTCCGATAATTTGTATTCATAAAATTCAAAGCCTCCACTATGGACGGGTCCGCGATCGCTAAAGCATCGGTACTCTGTCGCTTCGTCACTCCTGTGGGTGGGATGAGTAGTGCCTCTTCAAAGTAATCTCCATTAATGATCGAATCGAGGCGTAAGGCTCCTTCGTATCCTATACGCTCAAGATCATGATTGACCGACGACAATGGCACTGGCTGATTCTCACAAATTAAACGGTTATTATCCGTCCCCAAAAGGGCGACGCGAGCAGGCACGGACAGACCGCAATCCAAGCATAAGTTCAACAACCAAGCCGCATCATCATCACTCTTACAAAATACTGCAACCGGCTCTGAGAAAGATTCAAGCTGCGCTAGAACCTTTTTGCGCTTGGGTGCGCCGCTCGCAGATAGACGGCAAAAATTAACCCCTAAGGGTAGTGCCTCTCGAAAACCTTTACAGCGCGCCTCTCCGACTGGATCACGGCTCAAGGCGAACCATGCAAAATTGTGATGACCAAGTATGCCAAAGTGTTCTGCTGCGACACGCCCAATGCATTCATTGTCAGCGACCACTCTCGGTAAATCTATATCCGCACGCCATGAGGACAAGTCAACCGTAGGCAATTTTGCCCGTTGGATAAAAGATGCCAGGCGCTGACTTCGATTTAAAGATGTTATAATTCCATCACCGCGCCACTGTGCAGGTAATTGGAAAGTCTTCAGCAAACTAACATCTAAATGCCAGTTGAGCACACGAGCAGCTCGTGCAATTCCTGCATGCGCATGAGAATCATAGCTCCCGAGAAGCATAAGGATTTTACGACTCCGGCTCATTTCGCAAATATGCAAATATTTTATTAATTTTACAATATTAATAAATAAGATTTTTTGCTATTGTATGAAGATGTCATTATTTAATCTGAACGATAAAGTCTATGCCGTGACCGGCGCAAGTGGAGCACTTGCAGGTGCAGCTGCTCGATATTTAGCTCAAAGTGGCGCCCGAGTGGCATTCATCAGTCGCAAGCAATCTAAACTTGATGCGGCGGTGAAAGGCCTAGGTCCTGAGGTGGCTACTTTTCCATGCGATGTCACAGACCGCAAGGCACTCAAAACTACCCTTGCTCTCATACTTGAACGATTTGGCCGTATCGACGGTCTTATTAACGGCGCTGGAGGTAATATGCCTGGCGCCACGATCAGTCCCGACGAGACCGTCTTTGACTTAGATTTTAATGACTACGAGAAAGTGCTACAATTAAACCTTTCGGGCACACTGCTGCCCTCCCTAGTTTTTGGTGAATATTTTGCCGAATGCAAACAAGGCGTGATCGTCAACTTTTCCTCTGCCAGCTCTCAGCAAGCGCTCACTCGCGTACTAGGATACTCAAATGCGAAGGCTGCAGTCGATAATTTGACTCGATGGATGGCCACCGATTTCGCTCAAAAGTTTGGTGACGGAATTCGTGTCAATGCAGTCTGCCCCGGCTTCTTTGTAGGCGATCAGAATCGCTCACTTTTACTCAATACTGATGGATCCACAACGGATCGTGGTCGACAAATTATAAACAATACACCCATGGGTCGATTTGGTGATGCGCAGGAAATCTGTGGAGCAATCCACTACCTCTTGACCGATGCTTCGCGCTTCGTAACTGGTCAAGTTTTGCACATCGATGGCGGGTTTGGAATCTACTCTGGAGTTTAAACGAACGATTTATGATACGAATATTACTCACAACAACCTCTTATCAAGATACACCAGGTCCGCATCATGACCTGCTTGCCAGTAGTGGAGCTGAAGTTGTCTACGCGAGAGGCCCGCTAAGCGAAGAAGATATGCTGGAATATGCCGGCGATTATGATGCTTTTTTATGTGGGGATGATGTGATCAGTGAGGCAGTTATTCAAAAAGCCCTACCCCGACTTAAAATTATCGCTAAATACGGCATCGGGGTGGACAAAATCGATGTCGATTATGCCACTGAAAAAGGCATCCCAGTGGCTTTTACGCCGGGGGTCAATCACACCACAGTAGCCGAGCATTGTTTCATGCTCATGCTTGCGCTGAGCAAGAAACTTATCGAGCATGTAGAATGGACTAAGCAAGGTCTATGGAAACGGGAAACGGGAAACGAAATCGCAGGTAAAACCTTAGGTATTATTGGCCTAGGCAGGATTGGTCGAGAGATGGCAATAAGGGCAAACGCATTTGGGATGAAAGTGCTCGCGCAGGACATTTACTGGCCAGAGTCGTTTGCGGAAGAGCACCACATCACACGCATTGAAAATCTTGACCGGCTATTTGGCGAATCTGACTTCATATCACTGCACACAAATTTGACTCCAGAGACACAGGGCTTGGTCAATAGCGCATCGATTCAACAAATGAAAAATAGCGCCGTCGTCATTAATTGTGGGCGCGGAGAACTTGTCCATGTGGATGATATTCTAACTGCCTTGCGGGACAATACATTAGGCGGCTACGGAGCTGATGTACTCGATGTAGAACCTGCAAGTGCAGATCATCCACTTTTGTCTGCGCCCAACTGTTTGATTACTCCACACATTGGATCCCGCACTCACGAAAGCGTTATCCGCCAAGCGACCAAAGCAACTGAAAACCTCCTGATGCTTTTACGGGGGCAATCCCCACATGCCCAGGTCAACGATTGCCAGCCACCTATGGCTCTCATTTAAATAGAAACCAAGATGTCCGAAGAATTCCATGTCGTCCAGCCTGCTGCTCACAATGCATTAGTCGAAGCTGCCTATCTGCACCGCGGGTTTAATCAACACGAATCCGAGGCTGCCGCACGCTTTGGGGAATACGCTGCGAGGCATGGTGTACGCACCCACAATGCGATCAAAGCCCTGCATCTTGATGAGCACTTTGGTAGCTCTGCTGGAGGCTGTATACCCTGTGCTGAGATCGAGTCGATCCCTTCTCGGTTTGCCGCCTGCGAAGTGTGGAATGCAAATAAAAAGATTGGACAAGCAAGTGCATACGCTGCGATCGATCGTGCGATTGAGCTAGCCGACAAATATGGAATTGGTCAGGTCTCGGTAGATAATGCCTTCCACTATTTATGGGGCGGAGGCTACGTCATGGAAGCAGCAAAGCGTGGCTACATTGCTTATACGAACTGCACAGCTGCACTTGCTGAGGTCGTTCCATTCCAAGGAAAGTTCCCTACCCTGGGGACCAACCCACACAGCTGGGGATTTCCGACCACAGACGCCATTGGCTTTCCGATCGTCATCGACTGGGCTACAAGCGTAGTGTCGATGGGTCGAGTGCAACAATTCATTCGTGAGGGTGCGCAATTACCCTCCGGAGCTGGGGTCGATTCGAAGGGCCTACCGACAACAGACCCAAATCAGGTAGGCGCTCTCGTTCCCTTTGGTGCCCATAAAGGCTACGGCCTCTCCTTAATCAATGAACTGGTTGCAGCCCTCATTGGAGGCAGCCTACCAACTCTACGTTGCCGCGATATCCCAGCGGGGGAGAAATCGACTCCAGCATTTTATTTCCAAGTCATTCATCCAGATTCACTCAATGCGGGCGCCTATGCAGAGGGGCGCGATCAAATTACTAATCTAAAAGCTGTCATCAATGACATCCTCGGTCACGGCAATGAGAACTGCCTGTTGCCCGGGCAATTAGAGGCTGAGTGGGCAGAAAAAGTTGAAACCGCAGGGGGCCTACTTTTCACCGAGGCTGAAATTCAAGCATTTAACAAGATCGCCACTACTTGTGGGGCACAAAAATTAACATTCTAATATAATGTCACTAGATATAAAATCTTCGGAGAACTGCCAGTATGGGTGCATCTCACTCGGTGAAGTAATGCTCCGACTCGATCCGGGCGACGGTCGGGTCAACACCACTCGTCAATTTAATGCTTGGGAAGGCGGCGGGGAATACAATGTAGCCCGTGGCTTGCGTCGCTGCTTCGAATTAAAAACTGCAGTGGTGACTGCTTTTGCCGACAACCCAATCGGTCGACTCGTTGAAGACTTCATACTTCAAGGTGGGGTCGATACTGCCCTCATACAGTGGCAGCCTTATGATGGACTTGGGCGTAAAGTCCGCAACGGGCTTAATTTCACAGAGCGCGGTTTTGGCATTCGCGGCGCGCGCGGCACAGCTGACCGTGGTCATACAGCAGCCAGTCAGATGAAGGTAGGCGATGTCGACTGGCAACACATTTTTGGCGAATTAGGCACTCAATGGTTTCACACTGGCGGTATCTTTGCTGCACTCTCCCAAAGCACTCCAGAAATGGTCATCGAAGCCGTAAAGATTGCACAGCAGTACGGCACGATTGTTAGCTATGATCTGAATTATAGACCGTCACTATGGAAAGATTTTGGCGGCCTTGAAGAATGCCAAGCAGTCAATCGTGAAATTGCAAAATATGTCGATGTCATGATCGGGAACGAGGAAGACTTTAGTGCTTGTTTGGGCTTTGAAGTAGAAGGGCTTGGTGAGCAGTTAGGTGCCATCGAAGAGGCTAGCTTTAAGCGTATGATCGAGCAGGTGGTAAAGGAATTCCCGAATTTAAAGGCAACCGCCACTACCCTCAGAGATGCACATACAGCCACCCTAAATGAATGGAGTGCCTTAGTCTGGCATGATGGGCAATTCTACGAACCCACCCGTAAATTTCAGGGCAAGGACATCCTAGAGATTTATGACAGGGTCGGCGGAGGTGATAGCTTCGCAAGTGGCCTCATTTATGGTTTCTTAAAATACAACGACCCGTTGAAAGCAGTCAGTTATGGCTGTGTCCATGGTGCTCTTGCTATGACAACTCCAGGGGACACGACCATGGCAAGCCTAGGGGAGGTCGAGAAACTTTTAGCTGGTGGCGGAGCCCGCGTCGACCGCTAAACAAACGACGGATACATGGAGTTCATCAATGACAATTTTTTGCTCGAGACCGTGACTGCTCGTGAGCTCTATCAAAAGCATGCCAAGGATCAGCCAATTGTTGATTACCATACCCACCTGTGCCCTACAGATCTTGCCGAGAATCGCCGCTTCAGCAACCTCTATGATCTATGGCTCGCGAACGATCACTACAAATGGAGGGCCATGCGCCTCAATGGTGAACCTGAAGAGCTTTGTTCCGGAGACGCCGACCCATATGAAAAATTCATGGCTTATGCGCGCACCGTTCCCTACACGCTGCGTAATCCACTCTTTCACTGGACTCACTTAGAGCTCAAAAGGTATTTTGGTATTGATGCTCTTTTAAATGAGGCCACAGCACCTGAAATTTGGGAGAAAGCTAATGCGGCACTTGAGCATAAGGACCACTCTACATGGGGCATATTAGAACGGCATAAAGTTACAATGATCGGCACTACAGACGATCCCATTGATGATTTGAGCGCGCATCAAAAACTGGCTCGATCAGCCTGCCCCACACGCGTACTTCCGAGTTTTCGTCCTGATTCAGCCTATGCTCTTGGTGATCTGCAAACATGGAATAAATGGACTGACCAGCTAGCAGCGGCAAGTGGCATAGAATGTGCGAACTTAGCCAATTTTAAGCAGGCTCTCCTGCAGCGTATAAAACACTTTAAAGAACAAGGATGTGTAGCTTCTGATCACGGCCTAAGTCATTGCCCAGAAAAAATCGCATCTGATTCAGAGGCTACAAAAATCTTTGAACATGCTCGTAAAGGGCAGGAGGATTCAAACGAATACAGCATAGACCCTGGCCATATTGAAGCCTTTACAGGCCATCTACTTTGCTGGTTAGGAGAACAGTATAAGAAAAATGCTTGGGTCATGCAGTTACACCTCGGCGCGATCCGCAATGTGAACCGATCCATCTATAATAGCTATGGCGCAGATGCAGGCTGCGACTCCATCGACGATACCCCGCAAATAAAAGGCTTGGCGGTGCTACTTGGCGAACTCTCTGCATGCAATCAATTGCCCAAAACAATTCTCTACAACCTTGATCCCGCTAAAAATTATCCCTTCGCCTCAATGTGCGGTAACTTTTTTGAAACGAATGAACCGGCTAAGATCCAATTTGGCAGTGGGTGGTGGTTTTTGGATCAAATCGAAGGCATGACTAAGCAAATCAACGCTCTTTCTAACCTCGGGTTACTCTCTCAATTTATTGGTATGCTGACGGATTCTCGTAGCCTGATGTCTTACCCGCGCCATGAGTATTTCCGTCGCATCTTATGCAATATTCTAGGCAATGAAATTGAACGCGGATACCTTCCAAGCGAAATGGATTTTGGCGCCCTAGTGTCCGGGGTGTGCTACAAAAACGCTAAGAACTACTTTAATCTATAGTTAAATAAATTATTAACGCGAAGCTGAGATGCAACCACATGCTAATTGTGATAATCGCCCATTTCTCATAGTCTATCTGCGTATTTTAAATTAGCAATCGATACCTAGGCTATAATGAATCAGGTAGAGCGGCTTTGTAACCACCTTCCATTATTTTCGAAAACTCAACTAAGCGCGGCTGATGTAGTTTCACCCTAGCTAGATTCTTATTTGGAAGACTGCCCTCCGTTAAATCATAAAGCTCCCGATCGAGCAAATTACCGGTTTTTATATCGCGCCATTCGGTGTAGCGGTAATCCTCGCTTCGCAAGGTGTAGCCTATGTTTTTGGGATTTTTATCCACCCAAATACTGAAAGCGGCTTTCTTCCAGTCACGATCTGGTTCGTCAAGTAAGGCGGTGATACTGATACCTTCATTGTGATCTGGTGTCGCGATATTGGTTAGATCGCAAAGCGTCGGATATAAGTCAATTAGTTCAACTAAGGCTGTGCTGCGCTGGCCATTGCCCTTTGCATAAGGCGATTTGATGATAAGGGGTACCCTCGTATCAATCTCATTGGTAGTATGCTTACACCACCATCCGTAATCTCCTAGTTTCCACCCGTGATCAGACCATAAGATTATGATTGTATCATCCGCATACCCAAGTTCTTCAAGTTCGTTTAGAACTTTGCCTAATTGAGCATCTACATAACTAATGCAGGCATAATAACCATGCGCTAGCTTTCTGGCGTCCGACTCAGGCACCGATCCTTCTTCAGCCATTCCGTAATAGTTCCTCAATTCGCCATAACGCGTGCGATTATACTCGGATGCTCCCTCTGGCGGATGGGAATAATTCGCCAACTCAATTTTTTTAGGATCATACATGTCCCAATATTTCTTTGGCGCATTAAATGGTAAATGCGGCTTGCGAAAACCCAGGGCTAAGAACAAGGGTTTATCTTTTTTGTTACGCAGCACTTCAATTGCTTTCTGAGCATAAACTCCGGTTTGATAGCCATTATCGCTCACATCTGCAGATTCATAAGGTGGCCCTTTTTTACCGAGCGGTTTGCGTGCATACTCTATATCTAGAGAGCTTTTGAGAGTGTAGCCCCTAGAGCCCCAGTCCCCAGAAACACTGCGATAATTCTGTGCCCAGCCGTTCTCGTCTTCGTCATCATGATATATCTTACCAATGGTGACGGTCTCGTAGCCATTGTTGAGTAAATGCTGATCCAGTGTCAGTGCATCAGGGATATTATTAATGAGAGGACCTCGATCATGGAGATTATTTTCTGCGGTCGGGCGGTAGCCGCTCATAATACTTTTCCTAGAGGCCATGCAAATTGCCATTTGACAATATGCTCGGTCAAAAACGATCCCTTCACGCGCAAGCTTATCGATGTTTGGCGAAATAATATGCTCAGCGCCATAGCAACCTAACTCAGGCCTGAGGTCGTCGATAGCGATGAAAAGTATATTCGGTTGAGTCGTATGAGCTTTAGAATTTGAGCTTCCCAGTGCAAACATTTGCTTGGGATTGATGTTCATGAACGCAATTACCCCCAAGAGGAAAATCGTTTTATGAAAAGTAGCGTTTGGAGTATCTATGAGTACGGGATTTTTCATGCGGCTTATTAATACTGAATTAGATAAAACTTAGTTAATAATTATTAATTTAAGCCAGGGGCATTCCATAATGCAAACCTGAAAATTAAGAATTCACCTTCACGCGCAAATGCAGTGCGGATAAGCCAAGACATCTGATAAAGTCAGTGAACATAACTTGTTTATGACTCTCCAGTCGAAAGAGATTTGCCAATCGCGAAGCCATCGTGATCTTGTTGTATGTTCTAATATGCCGATTCGCCGACAACTTGCTGTTAGCTTTACCGAGAAGTGCCGCCAAATTGATTTTTGGCTTCACTGCGTCTTGTTCGGCCTCCTTGGCTTAGCGCTCTGGCCGCTGACCATGTGGTTTGCACAGACAGCGCATGACCAAAGTCGGATTTTGCATGCGCTGATTGTTTTGGTGATGGCCTCGGTCATGTTAGTGCGCTTTGGCGGGGTTACTGTAACGCGCCCACTGGAGCTGAACGCCTCAGCGCGGCGAGCTCTCTTTGCAGCGTACGGAATACTACTGCTTACGTACCTCGCTCCGTTCGTCACTCACTCTAGCCTAGCGGGGCTTCTGGTGATCCCCGCCTATTGTTGCGCACTGACGGCAGCGGTGCGCTTCACATTTGGCGAGGGGACGCGTCAACTTACACGGACGGTGGCAGGCACGCTCTGCGCGTTTTTATTGCTAAGCACCTTTATGGCGCCACTCGATTGGCCCCTACGTTCAATGGCTGGCAAATGGAGCGCCTATGTCCTCGAGCTAATCGGGCAGAGCGCTGAATTGGGACTATTTGGGCAAGCGGGTGAGCCGCCCAAAATCGTCTTGATGGCTAACGAGCATCCCTTCCATGTCGCCTCCGAGTGCAATGGGTTTGGCGTTATAATAACAAGCCTGCTACTGGCTCTTCTTCTAGCGATTCACCGACGCTTAAACATTTTTGATTTGGGCCTTAATTTGTTAGCAGGTGTGATCATTGGCTTCATGTTTAATATTGTGCGTATCGTGATCATCGTATTGCTGGCGCCTTCAATGATGGAACACTACCACCTGATGCATGAGATCATTGGGGGGATCACCTATTGGGCATGCTTGATTTTGGTTTGGATTTCTTTAAACGGACCGACAAAGCCCGAGAAGGCTCTGGCTAAGTAGCGCTCGCTCAATTTGCGCTTTCCAGCGGAAAGAATTCCAACAGCCTCTAAGAACAATGGAATTAATCGATAGCCACTGCCACTTGAAGGGCTTCAAAGATAAAGGCGAACTGGAGCCTGTACTTGAACGCGCTAGCGATGCGGGCGTACACCGCTTTATAACAGTCGGCACTTCGCCGGAGGACTGGGTGCCTTATCGCGAAATGCATGCGGCCTACGTAGGCAAAATTGACTATACTGTTGGCCTACACCCCTGCTATGTGAACGGTGACTGGGAGGCTGCCGTCAGCCAATTGAGCACCTTTTTCATGCCGCCGCATGCCCCCGTCGCCTTCGGTGAAATTGGCCTAGACTACTTTCATCTTCCGAAAGATCCATTACAGGCGGGCGAGATGATACTCATGCAAGAAGCGGCATTTCGACAGCAACTCATGTTGGCTTCCGAGCTTGAGTGCCCGATCATTATCCACAGCCGCGATTGCTTTGCAGAGTGCCTCAAGTTGATCGATGAGTCGGGCGTCGACTGGCAACGCATCGTCTTCCACTGCTTCACTTACGGGGCGGCAGAGATTGCACAAATCAATGCGCGCGGTGGCCGAGCTTCTTTCACGGGGATCGCCACCTACAAGAGCGCCCACGCGGTGCGCGAGGCGCTTCGAGAACAGGGCATTGAACCGCTCATGCTGGAGACAGATTGCCCCTACCTCACCCCCGAGCCACATCGGGGCAAGTCGAACGAACCTGCCTATCTCGCGCCAATCGCTGAGCGTTGCGCGGAAGCGCTCGCGGTATCACTTGCTGATTTAGCGGCGAAGACAAGCGATAACACGCGTGACTTCTTTAACTTAAAATAACTATCATGCGTTGGCTATACAGGGTCTTTTTTCTTTTAACGATTATCGGATTAGCGATCTTAGTCGTTCAGCCCTATTTGCCTAAAATTGAGCGTGAAGTGGCGCATTTTTACGACACTTGGAAATCAATCCGCGAGGGACGAGGACTAGAAGTCATAAACGAAGATCCTGAGCCGAAAGCAGTTGAAGCACCCATCTCTAGTGCCCGCAGCTTGATCACCCCCGAGTTGCCGCATCTGGAAACTCTGAAAGCCGAACCTGCCAATGACTCCTTTATTATCGAAGCCCGTCGCCGCGCAAAGGAAGACCCCGCTGCCGCAATGGACTGGCTCCAAAGCCAGCATTCGGGTAGCGAACGCCTACGCGGGATGCTCGAAGTGGTTGCACTTTGGGCAGCCGAAGACTCCGAATCTGCCCTGCTCTGGCTAGAATCGAATGCGCAAGGCCTCGCACGCCTCGAAACTCTTAATAATGGGGTCGAGCTCTGGGCAGAGCGCAACCCCATCGAAGCTTCCCAGTGGATCGACGGCATGGCCAATGACGGGAGTAAAGCCATCGCCGCGAAAGCGCTTGCCGCAAAGTGGGCACAGACCGAGCCAATTGTTGCTGCCGAATGGGTTGCTGGTCTACCTGAAGGGCCAATCCAAGAGAAGGCCAAGGAAGCACTTATTGGAACTTGGGTCATGCGAGACGCCAAGGCAGCCAGTATCTGGGCTTTGGCGGAAGCAGAGTTTAATGGCGACTACGACTTACTCGGTGAAACCATCCTCGAGTTTAGCAAACAATCTCCCGAAGAAGCCGAATCTTTTGTCCGCGATCTTGCCCAGGCCAACTACTCCGAGATAGCGGTCGCTTCCCACGTAATGGGCCGCGCAGAGGAAGACCCCGCAGCCACCGCAGAATGGTTGCTCAGCATGGCACCGACTGATCCTATCTATTCTGCCGAAAGCACTAACGAACTTATGCAAATCTGGGCAGAGAGCGATTCGATCGCTGCCTCAGAGTGGCTGAGTAATCAGAACCCAAGCCAACAGCGTGATGCCGCGATCTCAGGATTCAGTGAGTCTATCTTGCGCTACGAGCCAGAAGCTGCAGCAGTTTGGGCCAACACAATTAGCGATGCTGATCGGCGTATGGAGCAACTTGGCCGCAATGTCGGTATCTGGGCTGGCACCCAACCAGCCGAAGCACTCGAATGGGTCCAGACTGCGGAACTCGAGCCGGCCTTACGGACGCATTTAGCCAATCTAATCAGCGTGGACTAGTCCCCCGCTGACTCCGAGACTTGCTTGAACAGTCGCCCACGGTAAACAAGGTGCGCCAGGCCCTCCGAATAGACGTAGCTATCAAAACCCTCCGTTAGTAGCACGGGACGACCCTCTTCAATAGCAAAGCGTTCCGCCATCTGGTAGTCGTTAGCGCGCTTCATATCGGCTGAAACCCAGACGATGCCCCCGTCGCGCAAAAAGCCGAAGAAGCGCTCCGTGGTCTCACCATTAATCACCTCTGATCGCAGCTTATCATCTTGAATGAAAGTAAGCGACTTCGCTCTTTGGAGACCTTTATTCGTATCAGAAACAGAAATGCCATGAAGCTGGCCCTCCTCCCACCAGTATCGCTGTTCGACGGGGAAAGTTTCGCTATAGCCTGTCGCCGTCGAGTGAATCGTAAAGTCGCCGAGCCAGCGGCCTTCATACTGCTTCAAGTAATCGATCAGTTCATTACCCGACAGGGCCAATGAACTTAGGGCTAAGAAGGAGAGAATTTGAATCGACCGATACACGATGCATGAAATTAAAAAATTCAGAGTAAACTGGAAGAATAAACCACAGGGACATCACAAGTATAGACCCAACGAATTACAGCTTGGACTCTCCAAGATACCCAGCTTTAATCAACCGCATGATTTACGATCCCGAAAAGCTACTTCTTCTCGCAGGGCCCTGTTCACTTGAAAGCCTCGATACTTGCCGTCCCGTCGCCGATGCACTGGCATCGCTCCAGCAGCAGCACCCTGAGCTCAACATACTCTTCAAGGGCTCTTTCGATAAAGCCAACCGCACATCCATCGAAAGCAATCGAGGCACCGGGCTCAATGCCGGCATGGAGATCTTTCAAACCATTAAAGCCGAATATGGTTTCAAGACCATTACTGACATCCACGCACCCGAACAATGCGCCCCCGTCGGCACGGTCGTCGATGCCCTTCAAATTCCCGCCTTCCTCTGTCGGCAAACCGACCTACTCCTTGCTGCCGCTAAGACAAAGTGTGCGATTAATGTAAAAAAAGGCCAATTCCTTTCCCCCTACGAGATGGAGTTTGTCACCAATAAACTGGAAGAAGCCGGCGCTAACGAAATCTGGCAGACCGAGCGCGGCACTACCTTCGGCTATCAGAACCTAGTCGTGGATATGCGTAGCTTCAACATTATGGCAGGCAATGGTCACCCTACCATCATCGACGCGACTCACTGCGTGCAACTACCCGGCGCGGCCGGTGGCATTAGCGGCGGCCAACGCGAATTCGTGCCCGCCTTGGCTCGCGCCGCTCTGGCCGCAGGTGCCAATGGCGTCTTCCTCGAAACGCATCCTGACCCAGACAAAGCTATTTCCGACGCCGCCAGCCAAGTGCCGCTCGGCGAGCTACCCGAATTAGTTGAGAGCCTCCTGCGTGTTTGGAAGGCCACGCGATAGCCTTTAATATTCTAGATTTTCATAAATGCGAATCACCGGAGGTAGAGCAAGCGGCATACCGCTCAAAGCGCCGAAGGGCAACCACACACGCCCCGCTACGGATCGTTTGCGTGAGGCGATCTTCTCTAGTCTCGGAGCAAGCATCGACGGCTGCAAGGTAGCCGATCTCTTTGCTGGCACTGGTAGCTACGGCCTGGAGGCGCTGAGTCGTGGAGCGGCGAGTTCAACCTTCTTTGAAACCGATCACACCGCACTCACCTGCTTGCGCCAAAATGCGCAAGCGACCATACGTAGTTGCAATCTCGATACCGATGTAGCCAAAGTCGTCGCCCGCGACGTCTTCACACTCGACTCAAATACGCCCAGCTACGACCTGATCTTCCTTGATCCACCTTACGATACGATTGCTGAAAATCTCCAACGG
>QXZH01000118.1:2306-11570 GCA_009886465.1 Opitutaceae bacterium | reverse complement strand
ACAGGTGCTCAAATCATTTCAAAAACCAGCGCAGTGGTGTTGTCTTTGCCATCCGTCTGCACGGCCTCGCTGACTAGGCGCTCTGCGACGTCGGCAGGGGCATCCTTCGACGGATTGCGAATAAGCCGTTGCATCCCGCTATCCCAAAGACCCTCAACCAAGCCGTCAGAGCAAATCAGAAAGGCGTCACCCGCCTCGTAGCCAACTGCTCCGAACTGGGGGCTTAGCTTTTGGTTCTTGCCGCCAAGCACTTGCTGGAGCCCGTTGCGCCCTGGGTGGTTGCGCGCTTCGGTCTCACCTAGCTCACCCTGACGCTGCTGCCAGCCAACATGGGTGTGATCGTGGCTAAGCTGCTGGATACCTCCGGCTGAAGGCAAATGATAGATACGGCTATCGCCGACATGCGCGAAGTAGACCCAGGCTGGACTCACCCAGCACAAACTGAGCGTCGCTCCCATACCACTGAGTTCTTCGTAGGCCTGCCCCATTTTAGTGAGCTCGCGGTGGATCTGATCAAAAAGCTCTCCGAGCAGATCTTGATAGCCGACCGCGATGCCACCCGCCGCTGCGCGAAAGGACTGTGGTAATAGGTGTGTGATTTTCTCCACCGCGATCTGACTAGCAAATTCGCCCGCGTTCGCGCCACCCATACCATCACTGACGGCAAAGATATAGTCGCTCTCATTGAGCTCAGCCTCACCGTATTTACCGAGGCGGTGTACGCCCTCGCCGTTGAGCGCCAGTGCGAGGAAGGCATCTTCATTACTTTTGCGAAAGCGGCCGACATCGGTCAGTCCCGACCATTGGATGACCTGTGCCCCGCTTGATTCCTTTAACCCAGCTTTACCCATCGCGATCCTTTCGTTGCCAAGCACTACGGTCGGCGACTGACTCCATCTTGGGCGACGGCGGATAGCCCGGTTCGAGAATCGTCGCAAACTCGAAATCTATCACACAAAAGCGTCCCATTTGAGAACTATAGGTAATGTTGCGCACCTCGGCATCGTCGTGGCAGACGCCATACTGCTTCAGTTCGGCGAAAATCCGCTCCTTCTTCTTATCGCTAAGGTGGTCAACTCGTGCGCCACAATTGGTAGTAACGAGGTAGAGCTCAGAATTATCTTTTTTTACGACCTTAGGCACGAAGCTGCAGCCCTGTTGATCGAGAAACTGGAGCACACGCAGCTCATTTTCGTAGCGCTCGTGGGCTTGTGGCCCCTTGAAAATCTTGTGCACAAGACCGTCATAGCCGATGCGGACGACCGCACGGGCTGTATTTTTGGCTTCTTCCATAAATTTAATAAAATTGCATGGTTTCTCTTGTGCAAAGGCAAGATTTGAACAAAACATAAACAGGCTCTATTCGTAGGCCTTGAAATATATCTAAAAAGAAGGCATTGGCATGCGTTCTGCTTAACAAAATAACGCAGTTCATGGCTAAGTCCAGCCACCTGCTGAAACTCAACAGTCAAACAACCACCTGATACAACACAGAATAACATGGCAAAAATTAAATTAGAATACCTCTGGCTCGACGGTTACACACCCGTGCCCAACCTCCGCGGCAAGACCTGCATCAAAGAAGGTGATGTCGACAAATGGTCCCTCGAAGACTGCCCAATGTGGGGATTCGACGGAAGCTCGACACAACAGGCTGAAGGCAACAGCTCAGACTGCATGTTAAAACCAGTTGCTCTCTACCCTGACAGCACTCGCAAGAATGCCTTTCTCGTCATGTGTGAGGTGATGATGCCAGATGGCACACCACACCCATCGAATGCACGTGCAACGATCTCGGAAGATGCGGGCCTCTGGGTCGGTCTTGAGCAAGAATATTTCCTCATGCAAGACGGCAAGCCCCTCGGCTGGCCTGCAGAAGGTTACCCAGGCCCCCAAGGTCGTTACTACTGTGGGGCAGGCTACTCATCAGTGGGTGATATCGCTCGCTCCATCGTTGAAGAGCATCTCGACCTTTGCCTCGATGCAGGCATCAACCACGAAGGCATCAACGGCGAAGTCGCCAAAGGCCAGTGGGAATATCAAGTGTTTGGCAAAGGTGCCCACAGGGCTTGTGACCAAATCTGGGTCGCACGCTATATCCTCGAGCGCCTCTGCGAAAAGTATGGCGTCGATGTTGAGTATCACTGCAAGCCCTTCAAGGGTGATTGGAATGGCTCCGGCATGCATTGCAACTTCTCGACCGACTACATGCGCGAAACTGGCGGCAAGGAATACTTCCTCAAGCTCATGGACAAGTTCGAGGAATATAAGGACGAGCACATCGCTGCCTACGGTCCCGACAATCACATGCGCCTCACTGGCTTGCACGAAACACAATCCATCGACAAGTTCTCCTGGGGTGTGGCTGACCGTGGTGCTTCGATCCGGGTCCCACACGGCTTCGTCAAAGACGATGCTTACAAGGGATACCTCGAAGACCGCCGTCCAAACTCACAAGGTGACCCTTACCAAATCGTCTCCCGCGTCTCTAAGACAGTCGCTGAAGTCGAAGCTAATTACAAGTAAGGCGACTGGATACCTCTGGAACGAAGTTCCGAGAACACAGCACTTTAATCAACGCCACTCTTCCGAGAGTGGCGTTTTTTTTGCGCAGAGATAGTGTTGTGCGCCTGCGTATCCGAGCAATGGATACTTTCGTAAGGGCAAACACAGACTCTGCGTAAAACGTATTATTCATAACCGCGTGTAATAAAAAGTCTGCTTGCCTCAAAGCTTCGCAAAGCCAATCTATGGTAGCTTCATCTATGCTCACTGAGCCTGCAGTTTTCGTCATTCCCCTCTTCGATGAAGTGGCTAGCTTCACTTTCCTTTTTGAAAAAGACCGCCGCCACTGTAGATAAGTATTTACTCGGCGCGTAACTAAAGACCTCTTAAGACAAAACGAATAAGTAAAGCCCATCCCTTCACTTACATGCAATTCATCGACATCAAAGCCATCCATCAAAAAAGCACCTCTCAAATTGACGCCGCCGTCGCCAAAGTCTTTGAACACGGTCGCTACATTAATGGTCCAGAGGTCTATGAACTTGAAGCCACCCTTGGCGAATTCCTTGGCGGGACAAAACCACTCGACTGCGTAGCCGTCGCCAGCGGCACTATGGCACTTGAAGTCGCACTCCGTGCCCTTGGCATAGGCGCAGGCGACGAAGTCATTACCACGCCCTTTACTTGGATCAGCACGGCAGAGACCATCGCGCTTGTTGGCGCAAGGCCTGTCTTCGCCGACATCGAGGCAGACACTTACAACATCGACCCCAGAGAGGTGGAGAAGCGCATCACAGCCAAGACCAAAGCAATTATAGCGGTCAACCTCTTCGGTCAAATGGCTGACTACTCCGCCCTCGAAGCGATCGCCGAAAAACATGGCCTCAAGATTATCGAAGACGCCGCCCAAAGCTTCGGCGCGGAGCAAAATACCCGCAAGAGTGGCACCGTCGGTGCAGTCTCCTGCACCAGCTTCTTCCCCGCTAAACCACTCGGCGCTTATGGCGACGGTGGTGCCGTCTTCACCTCCGATGCCCAACTGGGCGAAGCCCTCCGCGCTGTGACCAATCATGGCTGTAAAGAGCGCGAGTCACACTATATCCTAGGCACCAACGGCCGCTGTGATAGCTTACAGGCCGCCATCATAAAGGCTAAATTTGCCAACTTTCGCGACGAAGAGATCGCCCTGCGCCAGCAAGTCGGTGCCCGCTACTCTGAGGCACTTAAGGATCACGTAACCGTGCCCGTAATCCATCCCGGCAACACCCATATTTACGCCCAATACACAATTCGCCCGCGCGACCGTAGCAGTCTGGGCGAAGCCTTAAAAGCCGCTGATATCCCCAGTGCCGTTTACTATCGCAAACCCCTGCACCAACAAGCCGTCTTCGCGGATCTGCCTTGTGCCAAAAAAACATTTCCAGAGACAGACAAAGCAGCAGAGGAAGTGATCAGCCTGCCCTTTCACCCTTACCTAAGCGAATCCGACCAAGACCGAATTATTGCCGCCGTGATCGCGCACGAGAGGGCTTAAGCGACGAGAGCAGTGCTATTCAAAGTTTACCACCTCTCAACAAGGTAGAGCTACAAAAGCCGTCACTGGCTATCTCAGTTGCCGCAAGCCCTCGTAAGTCACAATACCGACAGAGGTCGACAGATTGAGTGAACGCAGTGTGGCGTTTTTATGCGGAATCGTCAGACGCTGGCCTTCCATCTTCGTATGCAGCCAATCGGGTGCACCATGCCCCTCGCTACCAAAGACGAGCCCATCACCGTCGGCGTATTCGACATCCCAATACGCATGATCCGCGCGTGTGGTCAAAAGCCAGAGCCGCTTGGGGGCTACGGGGCTGCCCTCAAAGGCCTCCCAGTTTTCATGGTGGTGGACGTCGAGCGACTTCCAGTAGTCCATCCCGCTCCGCCTTAGATGCTTATCCGTGATCGTGAAGCCAAGTGGATGAATCAAATGCAAGCGGCTCTCGGTGATCGCACAAAGGCGACCGATGTTTCCCGTATTTTGCGGAATTTCCGGATTAAAAAGGATGATGTGAAGCATATCCTGATAAACGAAGAACGAAGACCCATTTAGAGCAAGCACCGATACCCAGCGGATCAAGCAATTGAACAGACTTACGAGGCTAGCCAAACTACCCATTCAGGCTTGCTCCTTGGAGCCTCCAAGCTTTCCTAAACTCCTATGTCCATCTGGTTCAACCCATCTCAAGCGATTGATCAAATCTTGCGCCAAGTCGCCGCCAAGACCGAAGGCTTTGGCGCAGACTTTGACCCAGGCATGCGTCCCGCTGACCCAAAGTTTGGAGATTATCAGGCCAATGGTGTGCTTGGCTTTGCCAAGCGTCAGCAAGCCAATCCTCGGGAACTTGGGCAAAATCTCATCGATGCCGCACAAGCCTCTGGTCAATTTGACCCCGAACTCGTCGAACTTTCGCTGGCCGGCCCCGGTTTTATAAACTTCAAACTCTCGCCCAAGTTTATCTGGGACTGGCAGCTCGCCTACTCCAACAAGGCCGACTACCAAAGCGGCGCAAAAGAACTCAAGAACGGGCGTAAAGTCATCATCGACTACCCTAGCGCCAACACCGCAAAACAAGCCCACATTGGGCACCTTCGTCCGATGGTCATCGGCCAAGCAATTTCGCGCCTCCTCGATTTCTGCGGAGCCGACCTCATTCGCGACAACCACATCGGCGACTGGGGTACCAACTTCGGCACGCTGATCATGAAGATCAAACGCGACGATATCGACCTCGCCAATCTCGGCGACGAAGCCCTCGTCACTCTCGACCAGCTCTACAAAGACGGTTCCGCCCTAGAAGCCGAGCAGCCTCAGCTACGCGAAATTTCCCGCAACGAGCTCGTCCTACTACAAAACGGCGACGCGCAAAACACTGCGATCTGGGAGCAAATCGTGGAGATCTCCAAAGTCGCCTTCGACAAACTTTTCGCTCAGATGGGCGTCGAAGTCGACGTCACCCTCGGTGAATCTTTCTACCGCGACAAGGTGGAGCGCATCTACGAAGAATTGACCGAGATTGGCCTCGCCGAAGAAAGCGACGGCGCACTCGTCGTCTGGCACGACGAGGTCAAAAAGTTCGCTCGTAATAACGAGCGCCCCTACCCCTTCAACATACGCAAGAGCGACGGAGCCAGCAACTACGCTTCGACTGACCTAGCCACCGTACTCTATCGCCTTGAAGAGTTTAAGGCTGCAGAAATCATTTACCTGACCGACGCTCGCCAGCAGGATCACTTCCAGCAACTGTTCCTGACTACAAAAAAATGGTTTAAGGCTAAGGGTTACGCACTCCCCGACATGAATCACGTCTTTTGGGGCACCATCCTCGGGGCGGATAAAAAACCCTTCAAAACCAAGTCCGGCGAATCAATCAAGCTACAAGCGCTACTCGACGAAGCTCGCAGTCGCGCCTACGAAGTAGTCACTGAGAAGAATCCTGATCTCGACGAGTCCGAGCGCCGCGAAATCGCCGAGTCCGTCGGTATCGGTGCGATGAAATACGCCGACCTTTCTAGCAATCGCACACAAGATTACGTCTTTAACTGGGATCGTCTCCTAAGCTTTGAGGGTAACACCGCGCCCTATTTACTCTACGCCGTCGCTCGAATTAACAGCATCTTCCGCAAAGTTGGCGTTGATCCCGAAGCGCCAATCAAAGGCGCCAGTCAGTTGGAGACCGAGACTGAAATGGCGCTCGCACGCAAATTGATGGGCTTCGTCGGCGCGCTCGAACTCACGATCAACGATCTGCGCCCTCATTTCCTCTGCACCTACCTCTACGAACTGACCAGTGCCTACAGTAGTTTCTACAACGCGGATAAGGTCCTAGTTGAAGATGCCGCCATCAAAGCGCGCCGTTTGATCCTCTGCGCGCGCACACGCACGGTCTTGAAAATGGGATTAGAGCTTCTCGGTATCCACCCGCTGGAGCGGATGTAGCACCACCCTGGCAGGGGAGAATGTGGTATTTCAAATTATATTTGGAATTATTCTAATTACAGCTTGCGTTTTTGCAAATGGGCGCACATTATGTTCCAATAATTAGAATCATTACAATTAAATCCAAGCACCCACATGCGATTAGAACCACAATATAAAGAACTGCTAAACAGCGCCTTAGAGCTCAGTGGCCAGCGTGCGACAAAGCAACGCGAGCACATTTATGCGCTCCTCCTGCAGAAACGTAATCATCCCACCGCGGAAGAGGTTTACGTCCGCGCAAAAGAGGATATGCCAACAATTTCCCTCGCGACGGTCTATAATTGCCTCGAGACACTGGCCGAAACAAAACTCATCCGCCAGGTCAATTTCGAGCGCGAGCCGACCCGCTACTGCCCAAATTTGACCAAGCACGCGCACTTTTACTGCCGTGAAAGCGGCGAAATCGTCGATGTCGACCTCTCCGACGAGCTTCTCGACGAGCTCATGAAGGTCTTACCCAAAGGCTTCACCGCCAAACACATCGAGATCTCCTACGACGGTGCCTGCAACGACTGCCACGAATAATATAAAAGCCGATAAGCTGTTACTTAGAAAATCCCGAATCACCAAGCATCTTAATTTAGAAAAATGAACCACTCTCTCGAAGTCAAAAATCTCCACGTTTCCATCGATGGGCAAGCCATCCTTAAGGGTTTTAATCTCACGGTCCCAAAAGGCGAAGTGCATGCACTGATGGGCCCCAATGGCACCGGTAAGAGCACGCTCGCTAAAGTCATGGCCGGCCACAAAGACTACACAGTCGAGAGCGGCGAAGTGCTCCTCGACGGCGTCAACATTCTCGGCCAAGAGCCAGACGAAATCTCTCACGCGGGTCTTTTCCTCGCCTTCCAATATCCGATGGAAATACCAGGCGTCTCCATCGCCAATTTCATCCGCGCCGCGAAACAAGCTCGCCTCCCAGAAGGCGAAGAGATCAATGCGATCGAATACTACAAAGACCTCTACGCTAAGATGGACGCACTCAAAATGGATCGTAAGTTCACCGCCCGTTCACTCAACGAGGGCTTCTCGGGCGGTGAAAAGAAGCGCTGCGAAATCCTCCAAATGGCCATGCTCGACCCTAAGTATTGCGTGATGGATGAAACCGACTCAGGTCTGGACATTGATGCGCTCCGCATCGTCTCCGAAGGTGTCAACCACATGCGCAGTGAAGACCGTGCATTCCTCGTCATCACACACTACCAGCGCTTACTTGACTACATCGTGCCGGACGTCGTCCACGTTATGTTCGACGGTCGCATCGTCCACAGCGGCGATAAGGAACTCGCTAAAGAGCTCGAAAGCAAAGGCTACGACTGGGTCAAAGAAGCATTCGCGACAGCTTCAGCCTAACTTCCAACTCAATCATCAATCATTAACGATTCAAAAACTATGAGTGATACAGACTTACAAGACCAAGCCATTCAGGTCGATACCGAGAAGGGAAACTTTAAATATCCTGAGAACTATGAATTCGATGCAGGCGTTGGCCTCACCGAAGACACCATCAAATACATCAGCGACGTCAAAGACGATCCTGATTGGGTGCGCGAGTTTCGCCTCAAGGCGCTCGAAATCTTCCAGAAGAAACCCATGCCGACCAAATGGGCGGACAAGGATCTGGAAAACATCGATTTCGATAAAATCCGCTACTACCTATCCAAAGGCCAACAACCTGCCCGCTCCTGGGACGATGTACCTGACGACGTCAAAGAAACTTTCGAGCGCCTCGGCATTCCCGAGCAAGAGCGTAAGTTCCTCGCTGGAGTAGAAGCACAGTTCGACTCGGAAGCTTCCTACTCCCGCATGAAGGAAGACCTTGAAAAAGAAGGCGTCATCTTCGTCGGCTCGAGCGAAGGCCTTGCCGAGTATCCCGAAATCTTCAAGCCCTACTTCGGTAAGGTCATCCCAACAGCGGATAATAAGTTCTCCGCGCTCAACAGCGCCGCCTTCTCAGGTGGTAGTTTTATCTACGTGCCCAAGGGCGTAAAGCTCAAGCAGCCCCTGCAAGCCTACTTCCGAATCAACGCGGAAAACTTCGGCCAGTTCGAGCGCACGCTCATCATCGCTGACGAAGACTCTGAGATCACCTACATGGAAGGCTGCACAGCGCCTAAATTTGAGACCGCTACGCTTCACAGCGCGGTGGTCGAGCTCGTTGCACTCAAGAACGCCAAGATCCAATACATCACTGTTCAAAATTGGTCGTCCAATGTATTCAACCTCGTGACCAAGCGTGGCATGGCCGACGAAGGCGCCGAGGTCAAATGGATCGATTGCAACATCGGCTCACGTCTCACGATGAAGTATCCGGGCGTCGTACTAAAAGGAAAAGGCGCTCGTGGCGAAGTACTCTCCATCGCCCTCGCTAATGACGGCCAGCACCAAGACACTGGCGCGAAGATGATGCACCTCGCGGACAACACGACGAGTAACATTATCTCCAAGTCGATTTCGATTGGTAAAGGACGCTCCACCTACCGTGGCCAAGTTCACATGCCCAAGCATCTCAAGAATTGTAAGAACAATACCGAGTGTGATGCTCTATTGATCAACACGAACAGCCGGACTGACACCTACCCCGCCATCACCACGCGCGGGCAAAACAACACGGTCCAGCACGAGGCCAGCGTATCCAAAGTCAGCGCCGAGCAAATCTTCTACATGATGCAGCGGGGCCTGTCCGAGGGTGAAGCCATGAGCCTCGCAGTCAACGGATTCGTCAACGAACTCATGAAAGC
>QXZH01000118.1:0-2206 GCA_009886465.1 Opitutaceae bacterium | reverse complement strand
AAACATTGAACTTAAAATGAAGGACAAGCCAAGAACTCCCCTCCTTTTAATGAGGGGTGATCGTAGCCCACAGCGCGCATCACTTAAACAACATGGATACCACTTTGGAAACACCAACAAACACCCTCTCCGCCAAAGAGCCTAACTGGCTGGCCGAGCGCCGCACCGCCGGACTCGATCAGTTCAAGAAGCTCGCCATGCCGACGGCACGCGCCGAAGAGTGGCGCTTTGCCAGCGTCGGCAAGCTGAGCATCGACAACTTCAATCCTGTCGCAGCGCCCAGCTCCGCCACGCTCGACGCCTTAACTGAACGCTCCAATCTGGTCTCCGATCGCGCTGGACTCATGGTCTACGTGGACGACGCGCCAGCTAACTTTGAGTGCATTGGCCCCGAGCTTGCGAAACAAGGCGTCATCTACTTGCCGATCTCCGAAGCAGTCGAGCAGCACCCCGATTTGATGGAAAAATACTTCCTCCAGGAATCGACCGAACTCGGCTCGCAGAAGTTCTTTGGCCTCCACGCCGCCACGGTCAAGGCTGGCGCCGTGCTCTACGTACCTAAAGGCGTCGAAATCGAAAAGCCATTCGTCAACTACTACTGGACGAGCGGTAGCCGCGCAGCCGTCTTCCCTCACACCCTCATCATCGCCGAGGACAATTCGAAGGCATCCATGGTCGACATCTTCTTCTCCGAAACAGAGGAAAATGAAGCGCTCAACATCTCTGTCTCTAACATCCATGCGGGAGCCAATGCCCAGGTCTTCCGTAAAGTGGTGCAAGATTGGAACGAAAAAACCGTCTCCTTCCAGCTAGACACCACCGTGGCCGATCGCGATGCACAGGTAAAAAATGTCGCGGTCAACATCGGTGCGCAGCGCGCCCGCTTCGAGAACCAGACCCGGATCGAAGGTGCCGGTGCCGACGTAAAGATGTATTCCTTGACCGTCGCAGAAGGAGCGCAAGAGTTTGACCAACGCACCTTCCAGACGCACAACGCGCCCAACGCCGTGTCCGACCTGCTCTATAAGAACGCACTGCTCGACAAGAGCCGCACCATCTTCTCTGGTCTCATCAAAGTCGCCGAAGGTTCCCAGCAAACCGATGCTTACCAGACCAACCGAAATCTCTTGCTCGACCCCTCCGCCGACGCCAACGCCCTACCCGGTCTTGAAATCTTAGCCAACGACGTGCGTTGCTCCCACGGTGCCACCACCGGCAACGTAGACAAAGAAGAGCTCTTCTATATGATGCAACGCGGCATACCCCAGCGCGTCGCCATGCAACTCATGGTCTTCGGATTCTTCGAAGAAGTCATCGAAAAGATCGACAGCGAGGAACTCGTCGAAAATCTCCGCCAACTCATTCATCAGAAATTTTCTGGTAAAATTTCTTAATCTACAGGACTGATTATTGATAATAATCCACCGCCGATCAGTCATCACTCATCAGCCAACATTCACAGATAACAATGGACGATACACGCACACTCTCTCGCGAAGTCGAGGCCACTCTCATCCCGCAAGGCACACTCATGAGCCTGCCCGAAGGCGAAACTGTGACCATCACCCATCGCCTCGGCGGTAACTTCACCGTGATGACGCATAACGGCATGTTCCGTATCAAAGGCGTCGACGGCGATGCCCTTGGCGAAGACGTCACCGAAGCCGCTGCAAGCGAAGACGATTACGATGGCTCCCCGCCCGAAAAAGATGCGCTCTGGGAAGCCCTCAAAAAGGTCTTCGACCCCGAAATTCCCGTCAACATTGTCGATCTAGGACTCGTTTATTCGCTCAACACTACAGAGCGACTAGAGGGCGGCCACAAGCTCGACATGGACATGACCCTCACCGCTCCCGGATGCGGCATGGGTCCCGCCATCGCCGAAGACGCCAAAGGTCAACTCGAACGCGTCCCCGGCGTGAGCGAAGCCGAAGTCAACATCGTCTGGGATCCACCTTGGAACCAAGACATGATCAGCGAAGAAGGCAAAATGGTGCTCGGCCTGGTCTAAAGTAAGCGATGCCTCCAGCCTGTGTCCCCACACAAGCGAAAGATCGGCTTACGGTGTGCGCTAAAACAACAGTCGGGGTTACCAACCCATAAACCTCAGCCTACCGATTAATTGTGCCCCTTGTGTAATTTTACCGTCGCACGGAATCTTTTTTGGGACATAGTGATTATTGCTAACTAATGTGTAATGTTGGTA
>QXZH01000117.1:15992-17043 GCA_009886465.1 Opitutaceae bacterium | reverse complement strand
GGAGCGGCAAAAGGATCGACTGGGCCGGAAGAACTGCCGCCACCATCCCTAAAACCAGTGAGGCGAATCACGGTGGCGCGAGAGATGGGGAAAAACTCGGTAACCGAAGTCGCGCTACCACCAAGGCTGTCACTTGGTTGAATTGTGACCGCATCGCCACCCACATCGTAAGCGAAGTTTACCTGTTGAGTAACAAACTGGAGGATACGATCCAAATTTAGATTACGCAGGCTGATATTAACCCGAGGGTTGGAATCGTTTGAATTGAAAAGGGGTATAATATTCACACCAACGCGCTCTGGGTCGTATTCGACCGACAGCTCTGAAAGTGTCTCGACCACGCGGGTCAGTTCCATGCCCGAGAAATTAACCTGTGGGATGACGATGGCATTAAGTTTATCCTTGATCCGCCCGCCTTCGTCGACTTCTGCAACATTTGAAGCGGAGATATCAAAGACCTTAGGACGCTCCCATTGCTGATCGACTTCGGTCAGCATTTGCTCGCGTGTCTTGTAAATATTTTGACTATGGATACCACCGAGGAGCTCTGCGATCTTAGTTTGAAAGAGCTTAGCGTCGGAGTTGTTGGCATCGCGAGCTTCGACTTCTTTAAAAGTAGCGGAAGCGCCATCGTAGTCACCGTTCAAATATTGGGCGCGCCCACGTGTAAGGAGATCACGGATGATCTTAGCCTGTGCCACATATTCTGGGCTGATTTCGTTAATATCGAGCCCGTAAGGATCTGAAATTTGCTTGTCGAGCTGTCGCGATAGGCGACTTGCGGCTGCAGAATCTCCGCCGACACCAGCTGATCGATACTGATCAACCAATGCTTCAGCACCTTTTGCATCACCAGATTTGGCCAGTGCTTTGGCTTCTACAAGCACGATTTCAGCCTTGGCTGCTTCGACTGCTTTGATTGTGCCGGCCGTTGCAATGTTCAGAGTAAGGCTGGCACTGGCGGCATTTAGCAAATTGGAGGCATCGCTGTAAGCGCCCAGCTTGGCCAGTTGTCGCGCATCGGCGATGGCATCTTTGGCGGCGGCAATCT
>QXZH01000117.1:0-15982 GCA_009886465.1 Opitutaceae bacterium | reverse complement strand
GGCATCCTGATCGGCAACCGCTTCAGCCACGACTGCGTCTGCAGTATTTACAGTGGGTTGCTGATCCATGGCAACTTCGGCAACCTCGGCAACTTGATTGCTCGCTTGACCGTAAACGGTAGGTGCAGTTCGATTACCGCGGCGGTCGAGATCACGGTTGATTGAGGCGAGAAGGCGCTGAACATTCTCATCCCCAGGAGCGACCTTGATTAATTCTTCGGCTTTTTCCTTGGCTTGATCCAAATTCCCAGAGTCACGGGCACGAAGCGTATCTGCCATTAGGCGAATCTTTTCCGACGTGCTTTGAGCCTCAACCAGATGAGGCGTCACAAGAGCTAAGGTTACTAGCGTACCCACAATAATTAGTGCGGATAGGCGCATACGAGCAGCGAGGTATTTTTTCATAATTTTAGGTAATAAATAATTGTGCGATGAAGTCTGTTAATAAATTAATAGGGATGGGAATTAGAACATATCGAAGATGTTCTCTGCCTTTTCGGGAGCGTTTGTTTCTAGGTTTGTAATTGGGAGAATTAAAGAAGGATCCCCCGCACGAGCCTTTAAAGTCTGCGTTTCTCCTTCTTCTGCATCAACAGCATGTTTGATAACTTTTATAGAAGATTCTTCAAGACTAATTTCCAGCAGAGTGTATTGCCCTATCGGCCCTTCAAACTCAGACGCTGCTTCCACCAATTCGATATTGAAGCTAGCATCTTCATCAGAACGGATGACGACTGTAAAACCAGAATCGTAATGGCGCTCTCCGTGGATAAGCACGACCTCTTCTCCTGATCGCTGGTCGAGAATGGTAGCTCTGGCGATTTTTTTTACATTGTTATCTTCGTCGCGAAGGCGCTCGATATCGAAGCTAAGAAGCTTAAATTCTGCATCGGGCTTTTCGTCACCAGGCCGCACGCGAACCTGTTTTTGAGCTTCCTCGTTAAACATAAGAAGGAGTGACTTGGAAGCGTCTGAGGGGTCTTCTTGCATGTAACCTTCGATTTGAATGCGGTAGGACTTACGCTCGATCTGAGCCAAATAAATGCCGAAGGGTGCTAGCGGCTCAGGTGGTTCCCAACCTTCTTCAGAGAACTGACCATTTTCATCAATGAATATTTTGGGCGGCGTGAACACATCATAGCGCCACCCAGTCGATTGCTCGGAAGCTTCTGGCCAATTTACCTCCAAAGGGGTCGGGGAGGAAACTATTTTAGGGATGTAAGGGTTGTTATCAATCTGAACATCCGCCGGCAACTTAAGAGAAGACGCGTCACCCGACTTCTGCATGTAAAGAAAACCCCCGCCCGCGAGAACGAGCATGGCGATGACAAGTAAAATTTTATCGTAAATCTTATTCATTCGAAATTAGACGTTGTCTCCCGCAGATTGGGTCGGAAGGACGATCTCGATAAATTCGAGAACGACAGTAAATGTGGAAATGTTTTCTGAAATAACAGGCTTCTGTGCTTCCTCGGGAGCTCCCTCTTCCGGATTAGAGCCACCGTCAAAGACCCCGAAAAAAGCATCTAGGTTGTTGTTGGCAGGCACTTTCGTCGTCGTGCGACTGCCTGAGGGGCGCTCGACCTCAATACTACGCACAACAATTGGAAGATCGAATTTAGCAAGATCGTTGAGTAGTCCGCGTAGCGAGTCGGTGTAGCCCGTAAAGGTCAAGCCAAAGGCAAGGGTGTCGATGGCACCAGGCACTTTCGCGGTGATCGCAGGGTTTATAGCAAAGCCTTTTACGCTACCGGTACCTTCGGCTTCTAGCTCTAGGACCTCACGCTCAACGGAAACAATACTTTCTGGTTCGGCGCCATACAGCTTATCGAGCAAGTAGCTAAGAATTTGGCGTTGCTTATCGAGAACTGGGATCAGGTCTTCATCGTCGAGCATCCTAGCTTCATCGAGGTATTGCTCAAAACCAAATGCAAAATCGTCTGGAACGATGATTTCAACTGGCTCGCCGCCTTTGTCAGTGTGCGTGACTGCTTCACGCTGATACTCAGATATGAACTGCTGGATACTTGCCATGACGCCGATGCCATCGGTCGATGTCGTGATGCGAGCGCCCTGCTCCAAGTCTGCCCGGATTTTCCTGAGCTCTGCTTTCAACTTGGATACATTTTCGGCGGAAGCTTCCACATTTTCTTGGGTGGGTGCGGGGTTGGCAGAGCGCATCTTATCAAGCTCAGATTCAGCTGAAGTGATATTTTGCTTTACTTCATCGATCTTGCCAGCCTCGGCAAATGCTAAATAGGCACCCGCGGCAAATGCCAAAATGCAAACGACTAAAATGATCGTGAAAGTGAGATTTTTCTTGATGAAACCCATGGTATCTAGAGCGGTTTTGCGGTGTCCACGACCAAGTTAATAGTGAAAGTTAATACGTTGAGCCCGTTACGTAGATCGCTCCAATTGATATTTGGTGGCATGGAAGATGTAATAAATTTGGAATCTTCAAAACTAGACTGCATTCCCTTGATTCGACGGGATATGACCTCTTGATCAATGCCGCCAGTCCCATCTGCAGTTTCTCGGACAAGCATTTGCCCTTCGATAACAACCTCGTAAGACGCCTCACCCTTATCGGGCATTTCACGTTGGACTTCTAGTGAGTCGAGCCAGACATCTTCGGCTTTCGTCAGGCTAGCTTGTAGTTCTGCAAAGAATTGTATCCAATTGGTCTTCGAGTTGACTAGGCCTTCGACACGGCGGATGGACTCGCTAATTTTTACGGCCTTCTGGGTATTGCCACGAATTAGCGACTGGCGAGTCTGCAAGGGAGCAATCTGAGTTTGGGTAGTTTGAACCACTTTTTCGTAAGCACTCCCTAACTGCTTATATCCGACAAATACTGGCCAAGGAGCAAGCGCCAAGCATATTGCAGCTACCATGAGATACGGCTTTTTAGAGCCGAACTCCATTTCACGCTTAACTTCCGCAGGCAGCAAATTAACACCGGCACTGTCTGCAACCATGTGCTGAGCGGCTGCTCCAATAATCTCGCTAATCTCTAGGCTAAGTGAGGCGGGATCTAAGGCAAGCTCAGCGTCAAGGGTGACATTTTGCAGCGGATCAAAAAAATCAACACCAAGCTTTTGCGAAGCAGACAGTTGCTCGGAAAGGCCCTCGAGTAATGCCCCGCGTCCGCTGAGGAGGATGCGCTTCGGGGCGCCAGCGCCCTTTTGGCGGCGGTAGTTGACAATCGAACGGGTGATCTCCTGCCCCATGCGGCGCATAAATGAGTCGGCGCATGTGGTTAATAGCTTTGCCCCAGAATCATCGTCAGAGTAGTCGAGCTCGCCGCAGAAAAATTTGTGTTTAATCTCTTCTGCCTTAGCAAAAGGTTTACCGAGGCTGTCCGCAATATTCTGAGTGAGCGAGTTACCGCCGAGCTGGATGTTGCGGACGAAGAAGCCGTCAGAATTCTTGAAAAGTAAATTCGTGGAGCGTGCACCAATGTTGATGAGTAGCACATCCTCGTCTAAAGTGGGGTATGCAAATTGGATTGCATTGTAGTCGAGCACCGTAGCGGCATTAATCGTGTCGACTGAAAAACCTGCGCGGATAACCTCTGCGCAGAACTCATCGATTGTATTCGACTTACATGCGATGAAGAGCACTTCAGTCTCAACGCCGTCATCGCCAAGTACCTGACTATCCCAAACAACTTCGTGGAGGGGGTAGGGAATATTCTGTTGCGCTTCAAATGCAATAATCTGCGCCCGCTTGCTCTCTTCGACATGGGGTATACGGATTGTCTTGGTCAGCACTTGATTACCTGGAATGATAAAAGAGGCCTTGCCTGAAAACTTGTGGTGATGGTGCAGCGCGTCCAGTGCGACGCCGACTGCACCCAACCAAGCATCGTCGTTGGAATAGTCGTATTGCAGGCTTTCCGTTACGAGTTTCTCGACTTGAAGTGCGCCTCCACTGGAGGAAACCACCGCAGCGGTAACACGGCTTGCGCCACAGTTAATGATAAGTTGCTTTGAGCTGCTCATGTAATAATTTCTAAAGGTAGCGAATCAATAAATAGGCATGTGGACTTGTGCTTAATCACGTACTTCGCGACGGAGGAAAGCAGGCAATTGACTAATTCGCCCAAGATCAATTCCCGAAACGAGGTAATAAGGCATGAGCACATGCTCATTATCCGCACCTTCTGAATCGGCTTTGGAAATAAAAGAATTAAGAATGTCCAGATTCGGTATGTTGCTGCTCATAGCTGCTTTTTGCGGCTGCTGCGCGTCACCATTTACCGATACTTCTACATAGTAAAAATCAGGGTCTGTTTTTAGCTGGTCACGCTCGACGATTAGGCCTGGAAGGTAAAAATAGACGTTGTTGTCGTCTCCTTTTTCCATGATTAAAATTTCAACTTCACTTGTGTAATAATCGAAAGAGCGTGCCGAGGCTTCACGTATGTATCCCAGGTAGGCCTTAACTTTGATCTTTTCAACGTAATCCTTGTCGCGCGCTTCCTCTGCGGAATTACCCTCACAAGAAAGCTCAATTTCCATCTGAATCCAATCATCGCGAAGCGAATTAAAGTCGACACGATCGACGCGAATATCCTCTTGCGCAGGTAGTAACAGCGATACAGCCACAAGAGCTAATAAGGAGACAAAGTATTTCTTCATGTTAATGGGGAGTAAACTGAATGGCTGATCTAACAACCAGAATACTAAATTGGTATTTAATGGCTGAGGGCAAAGCAACCCCTTTTTGATAGAAATTCACCTTTAGACCTAACTCAGACTGCATTTACGCAATGGGGCAGGATTATAGAGTTCCCTTTACTCTGGAACAGCTCGGTTCCCCCTAGTAATATAGAAGAAATTCGCTTGCAGAAATCATCTTTCCTACAAGCGTCAGCGGATATGAATACAAAGCTACCATTCAAGATTAGTGCGCTCATTTTTACACATAATGCAGAAGGGCAACAGCTACTAATCAAGCGTAAGAAAGCACCCAATCTCGGATGCTGGAGCCCGATCGGCGGCAAGCTCGACATGCCAGCTGGCGAATCTCCCTACGAGTGCGCCCGTCGCGAGACCGAGGAAGAGATTGGGCTCAGGCTCGACGATGGTGACCTTCATTGCTTTGGCTACATCTCAGAGAAAAGTTACGAGGGCGAAGGCCACTGGTTGATGTTTTTATTTGAGTGCAAAAAGGTGGTCAATGAACTGCCTAGTGCGATCAATGAGGGTCATTTTAAATTTTTTGAGCGTGCCTCAGTCGATGAACTGCCAATCCCCGAAACAGACCGCACCCTACTCTGGCCATACTACGACCAGTATAAAGACGGCTTCATTGGACTGCGAGCTAACTGCGATCCATTAGGGCAACTAGCAATCACTGAGGAGCTAAAGATCTTAGGACTACGGCCTTAAAAAGAAGCATCGGGATGCCACTCCCAAAAAAGAGTTTTTATCTTACATGGATTTTGAGCCCTTAGCTTAGCGCTGAATCGCCTATCCAACCTGGCCATTCAACACTTTGCAAATCGACCACCTCTCAGGCTCTGCGGGCAACTCCGTCCCTGTGGCCACAACCTGAACATCTTCGGGACAGGCGCGCCAAAAGCCTTGGCGACGGATCGGATCGAGCTCGCCGAGCACATCGTCCGCCAGCATGACAGGCACCAGCCCAAGCTGTTCTCGGTAAAAACTAGCTTGTGCAATTCGTAGAGCCACGCAGAGACCTCGCTGTTGTCCGTCCGAAGCGTACTCGCGAGCACCGCCGACTTGGAGCGAGAAATTGAAATCGTCGCGGTGTGGCCCACGCTGGGTAACGCCGATCATTTGATCGCGCTTACGACTCTCATACAACAGGCGGCAGTAAGCTTCCGTATCAAGACAATCCACATTAGGGCGAAAGCTCAGTTCTGGACCCTCGTCCGCCTCAGCGATACGATCGTAAGTGCGGGATAAAACTTCGCTCAAGGTTCTCATGCCCGCCTCGCGGTAGTTAGCTATCTGGCTGGCGTGCGGTGCGATCTCCGCTTCAAAGGCCGAGAGCTCGGCTGCGCTGCCACTGTTTTTTAAAAGGCGGTTTCGCTCGGCGATCCCACGGTGGAAATCGCGTAAGGCGGTGTAATAATCACGATTAACAACCGAGAGTGTCAAATCCATGAAACGCCGACGCTCGCTAGGACTGCCGCGAAGTAACATCAAATCACTCGAACAAAGCGTCACTGAAGGGAAGCGACCAATAAACTCGACCAAGCGAGTCACCTTCTCGCCATCGACCCAAACACTACGCCCTTTGGGATGAGAGTGGATCTCCAGAGTAGTCGATCCTTGTGTGTCATGCTCGAGCTCGTAAGCCAGCTTGTATTCCTTCACCCCTTTACGAGGGAGTGCCGCCAGCGTTTGCGTGCGAAAAGACCGAAGCGCAGTCGCCAGCCCGAGTGCTTCCAGCAAATTAGACTTCCCCTGCCCGTTCGCACCCAAAAGGAAGTTACGTGCATTTGCTAGAGGCAATTCCGCGAACTCGATGTTACGGAAATTCTGCAGGCGTAAATTTAAAAAGCGCATCCTTTTGTAAATCTTCGATCAGTCAATCGAGACCACCTGACTTTTCATCGAGTCGGCTTCTTCGTTGAGCAATTTATAAGTGACCAAAAGCGCATCCGCCAGCGCCTGCCAATCCTCGGCAGTCGTTTCTGCGTCCGCACTGATTCGCAAGATTCGTCCGGCGGTTGCGGCATCGATCCCCATTGCCAGTAGCACTTCTGAAACGCTTGTCTTTCCTGTCGAACACGCAGAACCAGCCGAAAGAAGGAAGCCCGCCTTTTCTAAGGCGCGTATCCAGCGCACACTTTGGTGGCGGGGCATACTCATCGATACGGTATTCCATAACCGGTCCGCGCCTGCCCCGATCAACGCGACTCCTGGAATTGCCCGAACAATTTGTTCGATAAATGCGTCGCGCGCCTCAGCCATACCTGGCCTAGAATTCTCCAGTGCAGCGCCCATAGCGAATACACCAGCCACATCTTCGGTGCCCGCACGGTACCCCGCCTCTTGCTCTCCTCCATCCAATAACCGAAAATCAACTTCGCCCTCTGGTAAAAGCATGAAGCCAACACCCTTTGGGCCTCCAAACTTGTGCCCACAAGCCGTGACGTAGGCACAGGCGCTCAAACCTTCTACCGGTAGCTTGCCTACCCACTGTGCCGCGTCGCAATGGTAAGGGATTTGTGCCTCTGCGCAGAGGTTCGCGATGGCCTGCCAGGGCTGGATCACGCCTGTCTCGTTATTAGCTGCCATGACAGAGACTGCTGCCAATGTGCCCGACTCGATGCGACCACGCAACGAATCCATATCAACAACCCCACCCTTGGAAAGCGGCAACCAAACCACACGCGAGCCGAGTAGCCCCTTGGCTGCTTCAATGACACTAGGATGCTCCGTCGGATTGATCCCGACACAAGCATCGCCCGACAATGAACGCGCCCAATACCGGATCACGGCGTTGTTTGATTCAGTCGCACCGGAGGTAAAAATCACACGTCCCGGAGAGACGCCAAAGTGTCGTGCCAGCGACTCACGCGCCGCTTCATAACGCACCTTGACTGCCGCGGCGCTACGATAGGGGCTTGATGGGTTGAGCCACTGCGCTTCCGAGGCCGAAATCCACGCCGCTTTAGCCGCTTCGCACAGAGGCGTCGTTGCATTGTGATCAAAATAGCGCAGTTCCATAGTTGAGTGAAGCTAAGCGGCCTTGGGGCTAGGTCAAACGAAGTTCGGGCAAGCCTACAGACTAAAGTAGATACAAATAAGAGGGCTGCTTAATTGAATCGCAGTGGCCAGGCTAAGCGCGCGCCATTTACGGAATGCGGATTTCCTGACCAACGCGTATCGCGCTCTCGCTCGATAGTCGATCACGATTAGCCTGATAAATATCGATCCAGCGCGACGACGTGCCGTAAAATCGATTACTGATCGCACTCAGTGTATCACCTGACTTTATTGTGTAAGCGCGCGGCGCGTTACTCGGAGTCGGTGCGGCTTGCTGAGACACAGGTACCGACGAACGAATCTGCGTAGTTTGTCCATTCTGAACGTAGGCTTGCGCTTGGGTCGATCGGCGAGCTTGCCCGAGGACGTTTTCAAGTTGCTGGACTCGAGAGGTCGCGGCTATCAGTTCACGCTTCAGACCCTCGTTTTCTTGCTTCAAAGTTTGAACCAGATCCATCAGGTCGATCCGGTCCAGGCTACCCTCATAAGGTTGCGCTGGTAACTGGCGGGCAAACTCCTTTTGCGCTGTCTCGATAAGTTGACCTACCTGCGTCGCTTGTGAGGAGTGCGGCTGCAGTCTAAGGTAGCGGTTGAAATGGTAGATCGCATTGATCGGATCTTTAAGTGTGCGTAAATAAATGTAGCCCGCTTCCAGATGTGACTCTGGCGCATCCCGCCGCGCGTCAATAACTCGCTCAAAAGCACCAAGCGCCTCCTCCATTCGCCCCTGATTTTTGTAGTCTTGCCCCAGCTGGTATTGCTTCTCGTCTGTTTCACTGACAACCTCTACCCCACTTGGCGCGCATCCGAAAAGGCCGACAAGGCTTAAGAGTAGGATATATAAATGGCGGGGTTCGCGTGTCATTATGGTCTAGTGTGTTTAATCCGCGTTTAATGCGTCAACGCTATTCGATTCGAGCAATAACGATACTCGAAATTTTGCCTAGGAACTCGTTCGCCAAGATCATTATGCGTATGACTTAAAAATTTGCCTATCGCTCCAATACCCCGATTATATGGGAACCATAACGCAGTATATTGTAAGCCAAACCCAAAGAAGACGATCTTGTAGATATGAAAAAGCTTTTTATATTATTTATGATCTTCTCATTCATCACATCCTTCTTACTAGCCAATTCACTCGAATTAGGAAGTCCAGCCCCGCAGCTTAAAGTGCTCACTGACCAGGGCACTACTTTCGATCTAGGCGAAGCACTGTCGGCGGGCACTACGCTGGTCTTCTTTTACCCGAAAGCCATGACGCCAGGCTGCGTCAAGCAAGCCTGCAGCCTACGCGATGGCTGGGATGAACTCCAGGCGCGTAATGTAAGTATCTTCGGCGTCTCCTCAGATACAGCCAAGACACAGGCTCAATTTAGAGATAAATACTCACTCCCTTTTACGCTGCTCGCCGACACTGATGGTAAGATCGCAGATGCTTTCAGCAAAAGCCGCTGGAGCCGACAAGCTTACCTATTCAAAGACGGTATCCTTGTCTGGCGAGACACCAAGGGCGCAACCTCAAAGCAAGCCACGGAAGTACTCGCCGCTCTGGATGAGCTAGAGACTAATACGTAAAAGTCCAATTTGTTTGGGATGCACTGACGTTTCAGATTTCTACAGTTCGGCTGAAACTAACTTAGCAGCCTAGAAAAATAGTGCCTCGGCGATCATCTGCTCCGCGCCCAGTGGTTTAACTCGAGTCGATATCTTTTCTTCAGACTTACCGAGCGATGCTTCGATCTCCCCCATAGAACCTTCGGCAAATTTACGCCACTTGAAGTAGCGCCCATCCGAGTATTTGAACTCAAGTGCCAAGGAACAATCCGATTCGCATTCGCCGCAATTTTCGACGATATATTTGGCCTTAAGCGGAGCAGAGTCCTCGCACTTTTCGCATTCGCCGAGGCAATCACGGAGCCACTCCAACAGTCGAGCTCCTTCGCCCGACATCGCGTCGCAGTGACGCACGGTGACTGAATCAAGATTCTCACAGAGTCCTCGCATTTCATAGCCACTTAGGAACTGCCCAAGCGCTTGACGCACTGGCAGTAGACGAGCCAAGGCAAGATCGCTTACTTGTGATGGCTCTGGCCAATCAAGCTGACTTAAATCTTCACCTTCAAAGCTACTGTCGTAAATTGAGCGACGCACTCCCTTCAGTAGATTATCAGAGTATTGTTCAATCCGCGCGCTAGGCACCCCGCAGAACCAATGGTAGCTGGGTAGATCTGGTTCTAACCAGACTGAAACTTGATTGGCTAAGTAGCCGCAATTATCAGGTTCGTAGCCGAGTAGTAGCGCCTCGCAGCAACACATCTCGCGATGTGAATCACCAATGTAGCATTGGCTGAACAACTTCGATCGCATCGAACCATCCTTAATCGAACGCGATGGGCAGAGCACGATAATACGACTGGGATAGCGCTGAGCAAAAGTTAGTAAGGCAGTGAAACGTTCTTGCGCTTGCTCTGCAGTCACGTCCCATCCGAAGTGGAGCACGACATTCATCTGCGAAGCGCGAAAGGCCGACGGCGAACCGGAGGCATCGCTGTCCCACATAAGCTCTAGGCGATCCGTCACCTCTCCAACTGGCAAGTCCAAGCCTGGTAATTCGTCGATCAAATCTTTCATTAGTTATTTCCGATTTATAGGGGAGAGATGACCTTAGGTGCAGGTGCTAAAATCATATTCAATCTTCTTGCCTGTGGTTCTGAATTAACCCGAGCAACGCCATTGATGCCCACGCTCTGAGAGTAATCGTTCGCTTTCTAGAGGGCCCCAAGATCCAGCAGCGTATTCCTTGAGCCCATTCATCTTGCATTCTTTCCAGTAATTAAGAATAGGAGTTACTAGCTTCCAAGAGGCCTCCGTCTCATCCCCACGAATAAACAAGGTTCCATCGCCAATCATGGCATCGAGAATCAAACGCTCATAGGCTTCTGGTGTATTTGAGCCGAAGGTCGTGGAGTAACTAAAGTGCATTTTTACGGGCTGAGTCCGTGTCTCCAAACCAGGAATTTTCGAGTTCATCACTAGAGTTACGCCTTCATTCGGCTGGATGCTAATCACCATAGTATTCGCTGCCACGTTGAACTTATCGCCTTCTGAAAAGAGAATACCAGGCGGGCGTTTAAACTGAATCGCAATTTCACTCGCGCGTCGTGCCATGCGCTTACCTGAGCGGATATAAAAGGGCACACCCTGCCAGCGCCAGTTGTTAATTGCCAAGCGCATCGCCGCATAAGTTTCAGTCGAGGAATCATCAGGTATACCCTGCTCATCAGCATAGCCCTTAACTGGCTTTCCCTTGACGGGTCCATCTGTGTAACGTGCGCGGACGACGTCCCCACCCTCGGGGTCGAGCTTAAGGGGCTGGATCGCTTTGATCACCTTGACTTTTTCATCGCGGATCGACTCGGGGTCGAGCGAGACAGGCGGCTCCATTGCAGTCAATGCGACGAGCTGCATCGTATGATTCTGGATCATGTCGCGCATTGCACCGCTTGTATCATAATAGCCCCCGCGGGTGCCTACCCCGAGGCTTTCCGCCACCGTGATTTGCACACAATCAATGTATTCGCGATTCCAAAGAGGCTCGAAAATCGAGTTACCAAAACGCTGCACAAGTAAATCTTGCACGGTTTCCTTACCGAGGTAGTGGTCGATGCGGTAAACTTGAGGTTCCTCGAAGACGCTGCTAATCACTTCATTCAGCTCACGAGCAGACTCCAAATCCCTGCCAAAAGGTTTTTCGATGACCACCTTAGAGGCAAGCTTGGTGCCGACATGTGCCTGAGCCATACCACTGCTTCCAAGGTTTTTAATAATCGGCTCAAAGACGCTAGGTGGTGTAGAGATATAGAACATGCGCTGCACATCGCGCCCCAAGCCCTTTTCGATTTCATCAATCTTCTCGGCTAGAGAATCAAATGCTGCCGCTTCATCGTATCCCCCTGAGTAGTAAGACATGTTCTGGCGCACGCGCTCCCAGATCTCTTTATTCAGCGGGCGGCGTGAGTGTTCCCCAATAGCTTCGTCCATCAGCGCCCTAAAATCATCGTCCCCGATAGGCTTGCGACCGTAGCCGATTAAATGAAATTCACCTGGCAGTAAATTATCCACACCCAGATTGAAAATCGCTGGTACGAGCTTGCGCGCGGTCAAGTCACCCGAAGCGCCAAAGATGACGACCACAGTCGGCGGCGCACCACGGTGCTTACTCAAACCCTTCAAAAAGGGGTGTCTGGACTCATCAGTTTCTGGACTCATGGTTAGTAGTATAGTGTTTAGAAAAGAGCGGCACATTGCCGTAGTGGCGAACATCTCCCTCCCCGTCATCGGAAAGCGAAACATCAATCACATCAAAACGGACGTGTTTCGGAGGATTTTGCAATTGATTAATGTAAGCCTTCGCGCCCCGCTGCAAAACTTGCTTTTTGTGCGCATTAATTGAGTGATAGCCACCAACCAGTGCGTCCGCCGCTCGCGCTCGCACTTCGACGAAAACCAGAACTCCAGCATCCACACAGACGATATCCAGCTCATCCCTCTTGTAGCGCCAGTTACGGGCGATCACCTGGAAGCCAAGTGTGCGCTGACAGTAGGCTGCAGCAAGGTCTTCCCCATACTGGCCGCGCTCGGCCCGAGTGCTATTCGACGACAGCTTTTTAGGTCTCCCGTAAAACAACTCACGTACTTTATTAAAAATACTCATTGGCTGAAGAGAGTCTCAAGCTAGGGCTCGCGTCAGGCAACCTAGATTGTTGAAGTCCCGCATTTATGCGGGCGTGCACCTTGTGTCAGAATACTACAGTCACATATGCGCGGAACCCTAGCCTTATGTAAATAACGCGCACTACAAAATCTTGCCCCCCGCCACACCCAACATTCAACTAGCACCATCACTACTTCCTCAAACAACATCCCCCATTTGATCGTCGGTGCTGGCCTCGCTGGCTGCTTGCTAGCGTGGCGTTTACAACAGGCCAGCCAGCGCTTTCTCCTGATCGGTAGCTCAGCCATGCCTTCAGCCTTCGGCGTGGCAGCAGGTGTGATCAATCCCGTCACAGGCCGCTGGATGACGAAAACCTGGAATTTCGACCAACTCCTGCCCAAAGCAGTCGAGACTTACCGTGCTATCGAGCAACAATTCGGCATTCAGGTCTACCGCCCCATCCCCGAGATTCGCTTCTGCCAAAACGCAGAAGACCTCAAACGCGTTGGCAGACGGATGCGTAACCCTCGCTACCAAGACGTGCTCAGCCACATGGCCGCTGCCGGTGAAGCCGCACCTGAATTTAACGACGATTTCGGCACTTTTCACATCAACCAAGCCGCCCACGTCGACCTGCCGCTAGTCGTTCGTACACTCAGGGCTTCATTTGCCACGCTTGGCCAATTCCGTGACGAAACCTTCCTCCACTCTGAGCTACAGCCTGGCACGACTGGATGGCAATACCGAGACCTCCATGCTGACAAAGTGATCTTCTGCGAAGGAGCCGCCATGCAAGATAACCCATGGTTCAAAAATTTACCCCTGAAACCAGCCAAAGGAGAAACACTCCTTTGCCACAGCCCTACACTAAAGCTGCCGCAAAAGCTCTATCATCACAAAAAGTGGTTCCTCCCGTATCCAGATGGCACTTTCCGCATAGGTGCCACCTACGATGAAAGCGACCTAAGCGACGCCCCGACCGAAGGTAAAAAGGACGAGCTTCTCACGGCCACCCGCGAAGCACTCAAAGAACCACATCGAGTCGAGGTCTCTGCCCATTTAGCAGGTATCCGTCCCGGCACACTCGATAGTCGTCCCATCGTCGGCGCTCACCCCACCGAATCAGGGCTTTATTTGATCAACGGCCTCGGCTCGAAAGGAGCCTCCACCGCACCCGCAATGACTCAACAACTTACTGAACATATTCTTAAAAAATCGCCGATAAATGACGAAGTGAACCTAACACGATTCAATTAGAAAATATGCGCCTGACTGAAAAAGTTCACCACATCCTCACGAATCACCTGAAAGAAGGCGACCGAGCTATCGATGCCACTGCAGGTAATGGCTATGATACCTTATTCCTCGCCGGGCAGGTCGGATCATCCGGCAAAGTCATTGCGATCGATATTCAAGATTGCGCAATCCAATCGACACGAGAACGGTTGGAGTCAGCTGGCCTGATCGATCGTGTCAGACTAGTGAGCGAAGACCATGCCACTGCTCTAGGAAAGCTCATTGAAGCCAATCGAGAGAAGGTTGCCGCGATCACCTTTAACCTAGGCTATCTGCCCGGCAGCGACAAGAGCATCCAGACGCGCGCAGAGAGCACTGAGGCAGCACTCGCCGCCTCGATCCAATTACTCAGCCCAGGCGGATGCCTTTGTGTGACCGCTTATCGCGGACATAGTGGGGGCACATCTGAAGCCGAGACCGTAGAGGCTTTCATGCGTAAATACCAAACTGAGGGGCATGCAGTCGATTACCACGAGCCAGAATCAAGTAACTCTCCCCCGGTTCTTTGGGTATTAATGAAGAGCTAGTATATTAGACTGTCTGACTATTACACAAAAAAGCCCCAGCACAATGCTAGGGCTTTGGTAAATAGTAAGGTTTTTCCTTTATGCGCGGCGGCGAAGCATTACGCAAATAAGAGCAAGGATTCCAGCAAGAGCAGCGTAAGCTGATGGCTCAGGAACTACAGAGAACTGTGCTCCATTAACAGTAGGTAGCTGTTGGAATTGTGAACCATATGATTCAGTTGCTGCGTTATTAGAACCAAGATTCCAATCAATCCCTCTGTTCAAACCAAAGGTGTCTCCAACGGATAACGTGATGTTATCACCAGTGTTTGTCCCAAAGGCTACTACGTAAAAGTAGTCGCCACCTGTAGTCGAACCATCTCCTAAACTGAAGGTGGCATTGCCTGGAACAGTAACTCCAAATGTACCAGCTACTGCATTATGAGCAGCAATGTAGTAGTCCCCAACAGACGTTCCTTCTTTTAGTGTCGTCCCAGCAGTAAAGAAACTACTGTCAAGTGTGTCACCACCTGTGGTGTCTACAATGACGAAGGAACTGTCTCCTGCGAGAAGGTTAGTGACCGATGTTGCTGCAGTTCCAGACAGTGAGTAACCGAATAGGTTGACCGAGAAAGTAGCCAAAGTGCATACGAGTAGAGATAACTTTTTCATAAAATTTTATGTGGGGGTTAGAGAATGAAAGTCAAGTTTAAAATCAAAGGCTGTAAGGCAAAGGAGGGTTCCAATCAAGAACTTCATTGTTTCCTAGCCCTTTTCGGACGACAAAGGCTCCACCACCTGGAATCTTGACAGCGTCACTCGGGGAGAATGTACCAGTCTGATACCAACCAGCAGCTGGGGTAGGACCTGCGAAATAAAAATACGTAGCGGCAGATGAAATATTCTGTCCACTTGTGTTTTCAATGTCGTATATAGAAACAGTATCTAAAGGATTAAGCGCGTCTGCAGCAGCTGCCACCACATCAGTAAGTCCTGATGTTGCAAGTGTGAGGTCGGCTGGATATGGATTCACTAATTGGTTGTCTTGGGCCGCCGAAGCTACACCCGTCACAGTAGTACCAGCAACACTGGTGGGAACAGCTCCAGCAACAATAGTTTCTAGCGGGGAAGCACTATTGTTACGAATAGTTATGTAAGTCTCGGGACTCAAAACTAAATCATTACTGACCACGAACGATCCAGTTTGATACCAACCAGGACCTGGTGCTTGATTACCTGCAAAATAAAAATAAGTACCCGCGGAAGAGAGGTTGATTCCTGCCGCATTCAAGTTGTTCAGAGATACGGTAGTCGATGGATTTGTTGGATCAGATGAAGCCCCGATACCATTGCCTCCTGGAAACGCTGTCGCTAAAGTCCAAAATGGAATGATGTCAAAAGTGTCATTCGCAGAAAGTAAAACTTCGGAGGTTTCAATCGAGTTAACAGCGGTATCCAAAATTTCTGACCATTGACCAGCATTAGCACCAGATGTTGCCAAGGCATAGTGCGTATTATTATAAGCATCTAGAACTAAAGTAGAAGAGACTGTGGCTACGGCACCTGTTGCTGAGTCAGTTACACCAGTAAACGAAATCGTTTGAGTTAGGGGTAAACCAATAAGGGAATCATCACCACTTGGGGTTGTAGTCGTCACATAACCGACCGGATCCGTTTGGACCGCGGAAAGGCTAGAAAGGGTAAAAAGGAAT
>QXZH01000116.1 GCA_009886465.1 Opitutaceae bacterium | reverse complement strand
GCCCGAGCACTCGCTGCTGGCCGTTTAGCTGAGGGCATTGCTTGGGTGAGTGTAGCCAGTGCTACAGTTGCCACAGCGCTATGGGCATTATTTGAAAAAGGTCCTGTCGAGGCGACTATCACAAGTGCCCATTGGATAGGTATACGCTTCGATGCGCTGTCTGCGATCATCCTCTTATTAGTCTGCTTTATGGGAGCCATCATTCTGCGCTACTCGAAAAACTATCTCGCTGGAGATGAAAAGCAGGGGCACTTCTTCAAGTGGATGTGCGTCACACTTGGGGCGGTCATTGCCATGGTGCTTGCGCCGGGGCTTGTCCAGTTCTCCCTAGCTTGGGTCGCTACCAGTTTAGGTTTACACAAACTACTAATTTACTTCCCTGATCGTTTGGGCACGCTTCTTTCGTCGCGTAAGAAGTCGCTCTTTAGTCGGGTGGGAGACCTCTGCCTGATCATCGCCTTCTCGGGTATCTATACGATCTACGGAGTGCAAGACTTCGGCCATATCTTTGAGGCAATACGATTCGAGGGTAGCTTGCTTGGTAACCACGCTTGGATCGGCTGGTTGATTATTTTTAGCGCGATCCTTAAATCGTCTCAGTTCCCTTTTCATCCTTGGCTGCCTGACACGATGGGCGCACCCACACCTGTGTCCGCGCTCATGCAGGCGGGTATTATTAATGGCGGAGGCTACTTGGTGGTTCGTTTGAGTCCTGTGCTTGTGCACACACCCAGCGCGCTTCACATGCTGGCGATAGTCGGTGCCGTTACTGCAGTCTATGCCTCCATAGTCATGCTCTCTCAGACCAGTGTGAAGCGTGCACTCGCTTACTCCACCATCGCGCAGATGGGCTTTATGCTTCTGCAATGCGGTCTCGGTGCCTTCCATCTTGCGGTGCTCCATTTGGTCGCACACTCACTCTATAAAGGACACGCTTACCTTTCATGTGGGTCTGCTGTAGAAACAGCAAAAAAGCTCAACGCGGGGTCGTATTACGCGAAGCTAAGGCCGAGTCGCATTTGGTTAGCGATTGGCGTCTCTTTTGCCATCGTCGTTGTCATAAGTATTCCTTTAAATGTTAGCCCATCTGATAAGCCTGGCATGCTGGTGCTCAACATGGTGGTAGTGATGGCGCTCACACAGCTTCTTTGGACAGCGATGCGTCGAGGCCAAACTGGTATCGCCTTCGCGTGGACTATTGGGGTCGCTGGTAGTATTGCCGCGCTCTACTACTTACTAGCGATGGTAGCTGAAATGATGCTCTCATCCGTGGTGCCCGGGAAGCTACCTGTTGCGCCAATCTTCGAAACGATTATTGCGGTGCTGTTACTTGGTTTCTTGGTTACTTCAATCCGCTTTCAAGACGGTGAGCCTGGATTTTTAACAGTCGCTTACAAGCGCCGCCTCTATGTCCATGCGCTCAATGGTTTTTACATGAATACCTTGGCTAATCGTCTAGCTAGTGCCATCGGCCTAGTGCCAAGCAAGCGCTAGACCTTCCAACTGATTTCATTCCATGGATAACATTGATAACGCAATGCCACACGCACTATCGAAGCAGGTCGACTCAGCCAGTTCAAAAATCGCACCGCTTTGGCCGCTCTCGCACTTTGTCGCGGTCAATCCTTTCGTCGGATTTGCCGACCAGAAATTTGCCCAAATCGCCGAGGCTCACAAGCGTGTGCAAGGATCAGATATGCTTATGCCGATTGCTTGGTTTAAGGGCAAGTTTGAATCAGGCGAGATCGGGTTAGAGAATCTTCGCGCTGTCGTCGCAGTCGCCTCTCCTGAACTCTTTGAGAGCTTCGAATTAAGCAATCAAGCACTTACTGCTGAGAATTTAGTGGCACTGCTTACTAAATCCCCAAAAGAGGCTGATCCGATGCACCAAAATTGCTCTTTTAGTGCGTATCTCGATTCGCGTGAAGATACACAGTGGCAGCATGTGATCCGTGAGGAAGTGGCTAAGTGGGTCGCTGCTTACGAAGACGAGGGCCAATCGTCCTGGAAATTTCCATGGAAGGAACTCAGTCTCTTTGAAGGTTGGAAAGCTGCCGCTCAGATCGACCGTAATCTAGAGCTGCATGGGCTGACTGGTTTTCGCAAGTTCGTAGCGAGATTGCCAGACGATCCGTATGCCGTGATTGATCAAGCCATCGAGGCACTCCAAATACCAGATGACCGCATCGAGTCGCTGCTCTACCGCATCATGCTGACACTACCTGGATGGGCGGGGCACCTCCGCTACAAGGATCGCGAGCTTGAGATTCGTGGTGAGTCTGGAGACTCCTTGCTTCAACTTCTAGCTATTTTACTCAGTTACGATATGGCGCTCTATGCGAACCATTCGGAAAATAAAGACCGCGTCCTTGGTTGGCAGCACAACTTAATGGAAGGCCCTACAGAAGATGGCTCGCTTTTGCTAACAATTGATCTAGCACAACGCCTCGTCTGGCAGTCGGCAATGGAGCACGCCTTTGAACAAAAACTCTGCGCCGATATTACGCCAAAAGCCAAAAGTGAGACTAGCTCCAGGAGGCCTGACGTGCAGGCGATCTTCTGTATTGATGTGCGCTCCGAAGTTTTCCGCCGCTCGCTCGAGTCGACTGGTATGAAAATTCAAACTTTTGGTTTCGCTGGTTTCTTCGGCTTGCCAATCGAACACAGAATACCCGGTCTCGGTGGCACGCAAGCGCGCTGCCCAGTGCTCTTGGCCCCACCTTTACGTAGCTCCGATAGCAAGTCAGGTATTGATGTTACCGAGTTCGATCAACTTGTTCTTCAGCGCGTCGAGTTACGCGAGAGTAAACGCAGTTGGAAGCGCTTTAAGGAAGCCGCTTCTTCCTGCTTCACTTTCGTCGAGACAATTGGCCTCAGTTACGGAGTAGAGCTAGTTAAAGACGCTTTTGCACTCTCTTCGAAATCTAGCCACGATAAAGGCGCACCTGGACTTCTTGATAAACTGTCGACTGCGGATCGTGCGAGCTTGGCCGAAGATATCTTAAAAGGCCTCGGTTTGTTGGCAAACTTCGCTCGCATCGTCCTCTTCTGTGGGCATGGCAGCGCGACTAAGAATAATCCCTACGCCTCTGGTCTCGATTGCGGCGCTTGCGGCGGTCACGCTGGTGATGCGAATGCGCGTCTTGCCGCTGCCTTGCTCAATCAATCCGACGTCCGCACCGAACTTTCCAAGCGCGGCATTATGATTCCTTCTGACACCGTATTTATTGGTGGTCTCCACAATACTACAACCGACGAGGTTTCTCTCTTTGACTACAAAGCCGCCGACGCGAGACTGATCGAACAACTGGTGGTATCGCTCGACCAAGCTGGCTTACTTTGTGCCACCGAGCGCTCCGCTCGACTCGGTGAAGCCGCCGGACAAAGTGACATTGTATCTGCAGTCCGCTCGCGTAGCCGCGACTGGTCACAAGTCCGTCCTGAGTGGGCGCTCGCAGGTAATGCTGCCTTTATCGTCGCACCCCGCACATGGACAGCTGAGGCCAATCTCCAGAGCCGCGCTTTCCTCCACGAATATTCCGCCAAGAGCGACCCCAAAGGAACCGTCCTTGAGCGCATCATCGCTGGTCCTATGGTCGTCGGTAGCTGGATCAACTTGCAATACTTCGGATCCTCGACCGACAACGTTCACTTTGGTAGCGGCCACAAATCGATTCATAACGTAGTCGGTGGCGTTGGAGTAGCGCTCGGTAATGAATACGATCTACGACCCGGTTTGCCCTTTCAGTCCGTGCACGATGGCGAAAAGCTAATCCACGAACCACTCCGCCTTCACGCCTGTATCGCTGCCGACACAAAGATCCTTGACGATATCCTAGAGCGTCAGGATCACGTGCGTCATCTTGTCGAAAACGGTTGGGTGCACCTTTTTGCACTCGGTGAGGATGGTAAGCAGTGGGCGCGCCGCCAATCTGATGGCACCTGGAAGCAGTGTGCAGAAAAACTCGGCGGATGTAGCTGATTAAAACCCTTTGGGGAGGACATCTAGTCTTCTACCATCGTATTGATACTGAGACCTTCTGCGATTACGTCACATTCGTGCGCGCAGGCTTGCAAGCTGCGCCCACATATTCTTTTTTATAGGTATGCGTTTTTTTCTCAGTCTCACTGCTTTCTATTTTCTGGCCTTACATGCTATTCACGCAGTCGAGATCGAAGGTCGTGTTCTTAAAGTCTTGTCGGATGCACGTTCGTTCGAACTTGAGTTAACGCAGTCGGGGGATGCAAAGCTCGAAGTAGGTAGTATGCGTATCTTTCGCGTTGGTGCGGGCGATCTCACGATCGGCTATGCAGGCCGTATGATCAAAGCCAACGCCGCTTATTACAGCAAGCAATGGCACTTGGAGCAGATATTTCCTATCGATGGTCTTGGGGCGAAGGCTGCGCACGATGTTAATCATCAGCTTCATCAGGCTACTGCTGCGATGAGCCGTCGTAAATATGTGAAGCAGGGTGAATACATTCCCAACTTCGCTATGATCAATCAGCATGGTGAGTTTCTCCAGATACGACAGCTTCAGGGTAAGCCCTTTGTACTCAACTTCATCTTCACTCGCTGTACAATACCTACGATGTGCCCTGCCTCCAGTATACGTATGGCGGACATGCAAGACGCCGCCCGCGAAGCGGGGCTCAACGGCCTCCAGTTTGTCAGTATCACTTTTGATCCCGCCTTCGATTCACCCGGTATTCTGAATCAGTATGCCGACGGTTACGGCATGGAGTCTAAAAATTTCCACCTATTGACGATGAATCAAACTGTGGTCGATGATCTCCTTCGTCAGTTCGGCATCCTAACAATGGAAGAGGACGGGACCATTAACCACACGATGGCGACCCTTTTGGTCGACGGCAACGGTCGCGTGGCCCACCGTAAAGAGGGCGCCACATGGTCGACCAAAGATTTCATGGAGGCAGCGAATAAGCTCCTGTAAAATTGTTCCAGCTTGCTAAAACTTATAAGAGTGACACATTTTTGGGTATAATATATGTCAGAGTTTTCTTCTAAACCTTCACCTATGGCTACTTGGTTTTCGCTTACCTCGCTTAGCTTAGTCTTTGTTGG
>QXZH01000115.1 GCA_009886465.1 Opitutaceae bacterium | reverse complement strand
CCGTCTTCTTGCCAGATTTCTTCGTAAGCCTCGGCAGACTCGCGCGGGCGGGTAGGCAAGATCAGGCAGTTGACTAGAAACCAGCGAATAGCAAAGGGCGCATCGATTACACGGCCGTCCATGAGGAATTCGCGGAGGTAGCGACGGACGTCGCTGACTTCGGTGGAATCGGGCGAGCCGAGGTTAAGGAGAATGACACCTTGTTTAGACATGAGCTAAGAGAGGTCTTCTGGGGTGGCTTTGTCAAACTGAAGTATATAATTGAATGCCCTAAGAGCGCTCTCCAAAAAAGCGTTTACTTGTCCATGCGAAAGCAAGTAAATCCCCAAGTTGGCGAGAAAAAATAAATCGAGCGTTTTCACTGAAATAGTAGGATTTTGGTTGGGTTATTATTATTTCTATCGAAGGTTCTGTGTGGCGCACAGTAGGAAATTGAAATTTTAATCCGGTATAATTAGGTCGGTTCTGTGACGCATCCACTGAGTTAGGTCTTGCTCGATGCTTTCGCAGGTTTTTTGTTCAGCCTTATCGATGTGAGCGGGTGTGGGTTTGCTTAGTAGGCGTTTGGCAGTTTCCCGTAAGTCCGCTCGGAGTGTTGGCCACCACGATTCTCGCACTGGGTATCCCTCGTCTTTGAGTAGTAGGTAGAGACTTTTTAATAAAACAACATCGGGTGCTTTCCCCGCCGCAAAAGCATCGAACGCTCGCTCAGTTAGCGTGAAGAGCCATTCCGACTCTGGCATATGAGAGGCATTCGTCACAAGTAATTGGCTCAGTCGCGAGGCACTGCGCAAGCTACGGTAGTTCTGCCCGATGACGTCGCGGCGCTGCCTAAGTTGATACTCTTTTACAAAGCGCATTGTGCCTTGCTGGGAAGTTTCCAGAAGGATTACTGCTGTGTCGAAAAGGTCGGGAGTGGTTGAGGTGTTGGTTTTTTTCGAGATCCGCTTCATGCAGAGAAAGATGCCGCTCTCTGCGGTGAGGACGTATAGTTTTAGAAAGGACTCGCCGCTTCGCTCCGTCTTAAGCACCAAGGCCTCTTCGTGCTTAGGCATGGCCCGTGGGGGCGCTGCCCTCAGCTTGACTCGGGTTGTTGATTAGCACAGCTTCACCAGTTTTGGGATCCGGCACGACTGCACCCCCCGAGATGACCAGCTTCATCCCGTCAGCAATGCTCATTTGCAGTTGTTTAATGTCTTCTTCAGGGAGCATCAGGAGGAATCCGCTAGTCGGATTCGGTGTAGTGGGAACGAATACGTTGACGATATGCTCGCCTGTACTCGCCTGTATTTCGCCTTTAGCCGTACTCGTTAGGAAGCCAAGGGCGTAGCAGCGCTTTCGCGGATACTCAATCAGCACCACCTCTTGAAAGACGGCCTTTTCCTGCTGACCGAAAGTATCGACGATCTGTTTGACCGTGCGATAGACCGTATTGATGAATGGCACTCGATCGAGCAAGCGCTCAAGGCCTACCAGTATGATGCGCCCTAGCACGAAGCGAGAACCGTAACCGAGTACTGTTATTAATGAAAACACGACAAAGACCGAGGTCGTTTCCAACGCAAATTTCACAGCAGGCAAGTTACGCCACTCTGAATCAAGATACCAGAAGAAGAACTGGCTAGCTGGATTCCCTAACTTAACCAGCAACAAATTGATTAGGATGAACGTGACTCCAAGAGGAAGAATGACGACGATGCCAGTGATGAATGCGTTTCTGAGTGAGCGGAACATAGTAGAGATATGTTTTTATTTTGAACGTCGAACTTGATACGTCCAGTTTTGAATGTCAGAGAGTTTATCAGGCATTGACTGCCTGTTGGCTCCTGTTCTCTGTCTTTTGAATAATAATATGATCAATCTTCACCAGAACTACGATGGTCTCATTTTTGACATGGATGGTACGCTCGCCGACACTATGCCCACCCACTTCATCGCATGGTCGCGCTCCATGTCCGCGCAAGGTATCGAGTTCACTAAAGAGCGCTTCTACGCGCTCGGTGGTGTGCCTGCTGCTTTGATCGTTGAAATGTTAGCCGAAGAGCAGGGCAAAGAAGTCGATGTTCGAACCGTGGCGGAAGCGAAGGAAGTGCTCTTCATGGAATTGCTCAAAGATGTGCAGCCTATTTTGCCGGTGCGTGCCATCGCAGAGTTTCATCGTCAGTATATTCCAATGGCAGTCGCCACAGGCAGCCCGGGTTGGGTGGCCGATAAAGTCCTCAAAACTCTAGGTATTCGCGATTGGTTCGGTGCGGTCGTCGGCGCCGAGGACGTTGAAAACCCGAAGCCAGCCCCCGACACCTTTCTCAAGGCGGCGGAACTAATCGGTGTCGACCCCAAGCGCTGTCACGCCTTTGAGGATACTGAATTAGGTATACAGTCCGCCCGTAATGCGGGTATGGAAGTCATTGATATCCATTCGCTACTCGTTTGAATGTTAAAGATATTTTGGAACATCTCTGACGGACCCGCGAGAGCGCATTCCTTCATGATGAAAAAGACCTGAAGGACACGCTTTGCGTGGACAAGATGACACAGGCCGCTGGGATTCACCCTGTTCTGCCTTGAAAACCCATGCTTTACATAAGAGTGATCGAGCCTAGAATATTTTCTTCTTTAAAGCCGTGTCTCCTTGCTGATGCGCACTCCCATCTAGCCTATTTTTTATGAAACAACGCACCATTCTGAGGGAAGTCTCGATTAAGGGTAAATCCTTGCACACGGGAGAAGAAGTGAACCTGACTCTAAAGCCCGCGCTTGAGAACACTGGGGTCATCTTTCGCCGTATCGACCTCTTAGGTAAGCCCGAAATCCAGCCGTTGATCGATCTTGTCGACGACCTCGTGCGTAGCACTACCATCGCTGATGGCCATGCCAAAGTCCATACTATCGAGCATGTAATCAGTGCCCTCAGTGGATGCGGTGTCGATAATGTCATTATAGAGATGGACGCCAGCGAGCCCCCTATACTTGACGGCTCTGCCAAACACTTCGTCAACCTCATCCAGCAAGCTGAGCCTGTCGAGCAAGATGCAGAACGCGAATACTTTGTCCTCGATGAGCCGATTTCTGTGACTCGTGGTAGCAGTTCCATTATCGCTCTGCCTCACGATGGCTTCCGTATAACCTGCACCTCTGCGGATGACCGCGGGATTCACACCCAGCACCTCAGTCTTGATTTAGATCCTGAGACCTACGTCGCTCAAGTGGCCCCTGCACGTACATTTACGATTTACGAAGATATCGAAGAGTTGCTCAAGCTTGGTAAGATCAAGGGTGGCAGTCTAGATAGTGCCATCGTGATTAAGGGTGATAAGATAGTCTCTAAGGAACCGCTCCGCTTTAAAGATGAATTTGTCCGTCACAAAATTCTTGATATTGTAGGCGACATCACACTCGTCGGCATGCCGATCAAAGCTCACATCGTGGGGGTTCGTCCAGGTCATGCACTTAATGCAGAACTGTCCAAAGTGCTACGGAAAAAGCTATTGGAAAAGAAGAGGGGAGCCACGGCAGCCAAGAAAGTCCTGCCCGTTGAATCTCACGAAAAGACGATCGACATCCGAGGTATACTCAATCTCCTTCCGCACCGTTATCCGTTTGTGATGATCGACCGTGTGGTCGAGATCGTGAGCGACGACGAACTGGTTGCGCTTAAAAATGTATCTATCAACGAACCATTCTTTCAAGGACATTACCCTGGTCGCCCAGTGATGCCAGGTGTCCTTCAAGTTGAGGCGATGGCCCAGGCCGCTGGTGTCCTACTACTGCGCAAGCTACCCGCGGATGATAACAAGATCGCCTTCTTTATGAGTGTCGACAAGGTTAAGTTCCGCCAAGCAGTAGAGCCTGGGGATTCAATCGAAATTCGGGTGAAGTTAGTCAAGATCCGCGGCAACAAGATCGCTACCGCCACTGGTGAGTGTAAGGTCGGCGGCAAACTCGTCTCTAGTGCCCAGCTCATGTTCATGCTGGCCGATGCCACGGATTAATTCACTTCCTCCTTTTTAACATTCTTTCCTAATGTCCACGGAGATCCATCCGACCGCTATCATTGAGCCCGGCGCTGAGCTAGAAGCTGGCGTCACCGTCGGTGCATACGCCTACATCGGTGCGCGCGTCAAAATCAGAAAAGGCACCGAGGTCATGCACCACGCCACTGTCGAAGGCGCTACCACCATGGGCAACGATAATGAAGTCCATCCCTACGCCTATGTCGGGGGTAAGACGCACGACCTCAAGTTTCAAGGCGGCAGTCCTGGCTTACGCGTCGGCAGCGGGAACGTTTTTCGTGAATTTACCACCGTGCACTGCGCTACTACAGAAGGCACTGAGACCATCGTTGGAGATAACAATCTTATCTTAGCCTATAGTCATATCGCACACGAATGCATCGTCGGTGATCACCTCGTGATGAGTAGTCATGCCGCACTCGGCGGGCACGTCGAAGTTGGTGACCGCGTCAACATAGGTTGGGGCGTAGGTCTCCATCAGTTTTGCCGCGTCGGCGACCATGCCATGGTCGGCGCAGCGTCCAAAGTCGTTCAAGATGTGCCCCCTTTTATGATCGCTGACGGCAATCCTGCCATGGTGCGCACTACCAACAAAATCGGCCTTGAACGTGCCGGCTTCTCCCCAGAAAATGTCAATTTAGTGCGCCGTGTCTTCAAGATGTTTTACAAAGAAGGCCTTAACCGCCGACAAGCTACCGAGAAACTCAGCGTTGAGATGGATGCCGATAACGAAATTGTCAAAAAATTCCTTACCTTTATTCAGGGCAGTGAACGCGGTATCTCCTAATTAATCGACTTTCTTGTCTTGGATACGCTGGTTTGACGTCATTGATCCAATGTTTTCTGCACACTGACATCACGCAGATAACGGAAATATTCCGAGTCGGTACCTAAAATCAGAGTGGAGGTGCTTTGAACCGTTTTTGGGTAACTCTCGAGTGTCCGTAAAAAGGCGTAAAACTCAGGGGCAGCACCGAAGGCTTGACTGTAAATACTGGAAGCTTCGGCATCGGCTTGGCCTCGAATGATCTCGGCTTGGCGGTTGGCTTCAGACTGAATCTCAGAGAGCTTGCGCCGGGTATCACCATCAATCTCGGCGGCGCGACCCTCACCCTCTGAGCGAAACTGCTCGGCTATACGTTGACGCTCAGCGATCATGCGGTCGAAGACCCGCTGTTCAACGGCTTCGACGTAGTCGATCCGTTTGATCCGGATATCTATTAGCTCGATCCCCATTTCGGGCATCTGGCTCGCTGCCTGAGTGTAGATAGATTTAACCAATTCTTGGCGGCCAGTTTTGACTTCTTGCAGAAGGATTTCTTCATCGTCTTTTCCATTAAGTTGGACGCGGGCTAGGTCAGCTTCGCTAATTTTCCAGTCTTTGGAGCGGACGATCTCGACGAGGTCAGTGGCCGATATTTTATCTCGCACGACGGAGTCAAGGATATCGTTTAGGCGCATCGTCGCACCGCGCTCGTTTTGTACGCGTTGCATGAATATAAGGGGATCGGAGATACGCCAGCGAGCGGTGGTATCGACAGAGATGAACTGTTCACCACGCGTTGGAATTTGATTCGGATCGCCGTCCCAAGAGATAACGCGTTTATCAAAGCGGCGTACTTCTTGTATGAAGGGCAGTTTAAAGTGTAAACCCGGCTTCGTGACAGGATCTCCGACGGGGGCACCTAGCTGAACGATGACTGCCTGCTCGGCTTGATCGAGGGTGTAGATGGAGGCGCGGAGCACGACGCCGGCGATGATCAGTATGATGAGCCCGAAGGTAGAAAATATTTGGTTTTTATTCATGGCTAGCGAGTGGCTGGAAGTGTGATGGAGGAGTCACCTAAGTTAATTAGGGGGAGTGGGGCGGTTTGATTTTCATCCATGATGAAAATACGGCCTGCCTGCGGGAGTACCTTGTCGATCATTTCTAGATACATGCGCTGGCGGGTGACGTCAGGTGCATCGAGGTAGGCTTGGTAAACAGCAGTGAAGCGGTCGGCTTCGCCTTTCGCGGCGTTGACGCGCTTAGCTGCGTAGCCCTGTGCTTCTGCGATCACTTGGCGGGCTTGGCCTTCGGCGCGAGGGATGACTTGGTTGCGGCGTTTTTCGGCTTCGTTAATGAAGCGTTCGCGCTCTTGCTCAGCTTGGTTAACTTCATTGAAAGCTGGCTTGACTGGCTCTGGCGGGGTTACGTCTTGCAGTTCGATCGTGCTAATCTGAATGCCAAGATCAAAATATTCCATGGCTTTTTGCAATTCTGCGCGGGAGAGGTTGGCAACTTGTACCCGCTTTTCGGTGAGGACGTCGCTACCAAGGCTGTTGCCGACGATGCGGCGCATGACGGACTCGGAGACATCGCGGAGGGTCTGCTCGGGGTCGCGGACTTGGTGAAGGAATTTATCTGGATCACTGACGCGGTATTGAACAACCCATTCAACGTCGATTACCTTGAGATCGCCTGTTAGCATGAGCGATTCATCGCGGTGCATGCTGTCTTTACGATAGCTCGTGCGTCCGTCGATGCCTTGAGTGCGAAAGCCAAACTCTTGTTTAAGTACGCGTGCGGTCGGTACCATTTGCGCTGTGTCGATGCCGAATGGAAGTTTAAAGTGCAGTCCAGGTTCTTTTTGAGCGACGACTAAGCCGAAGCGTTTGACCACTGCTTCTTCTTCAGGTTGGACTATATAGTAGCTGGTCAGGGCGCCGACAGCTATCAGCATAAAAAGCGGGACTAAGAAGACTAGCTTCCTGTAGCGCTTAAGGGCATCCCAATCAACATCGTCTAAAGGATTTCTAGGCATCGGGGGTGGTGCGTTTCTATTCATAACGTCGATAGATAGGTGCTTTTGCTTCGCTGTCACCTGCAAACGGTCAGTTTTCGTTGATTCTCTTCGACTCGCATACAGATATAATTATTTTGGGTAATTAATGAGTGAAGAAATAAAGCAACGCATTGCAGAAGAAGCGAAGGCTCTCGGCTTTCATTCGCTGGGTGTGACTGCGGTGCCTGTTAATCTAAGGCGGGATTATTACGAGCAATGGATTGCAGATGGAAAGCATGGCACTATGGCATGGATGGAGCGTAATAATAATCGGCGCTTGCATCCTGAAAACCTAATTCCTGAGCGCGAAGCGAAGTCGATCATCGTACTCGCGCTCAATTATTATCAAGCCGATCCCAATCGTAACTATCGCATCGCAAAGTATGCGCTAGGCGACGATTATCATAATTTTATGCTCCGCCGGATCAAGCGGCTCTGCCGTGTCTTGCGAGACGATTACGGTGGCGATCAACGGCCCTATGTGGATACAGGACCACTTCTAGAAAAGCCAATTGCAGAGGCTGCGGGTATCGGCTGGCAGGGTAAAAGCACAATCTTGATAGAGCCCAAGCGGGGTACGTGGAGCTTTCTCGCTAATATCGTAACGACCTTGGAATTGCCTGCGGATAAACAAGGAAAAGACCGCTGTGGTTCGTGCACACGCTGTATTGATATCTGCCCTACACGAGCGATCACTGCGCCCTATCAACTCGATGCCTCAAAGTGTATTTCCTACCTCACAATCGAGCACGATGGTGCCATCCCTATCCAGTATCGCGAGGCAATCGGTGACCGACTCTACGGCTGTGACGAGTGCCTCGACGTTTGCCCTTGGAATAAGTGGGCAGTGCCGACCAAGGAGGCAAAGTTCACTCCGCGTGAGTTGCCAACGCTTGGTGAAATGTTGGCTTGGGACGAGTCGACCTTTTCCAAACGACTGCAAGGCTCGCCCATGCGGCGGCTCAAATTAAGGCGTTTTCAGCGAAATCTCTGCGTGGTTCTCGGTAACGTCGGTAAAATGACGGATTTACCTGCACTACAACTTGTCTCGTCTGGAGAGGATGACATGGTCGCCGAGCATGCAAACTGGGCTATTGAGAGAATTAAAGGTCGGGATTAATTCAGAGAGTTTGGTGGTGATCCCAAAGAAAAGGAAGGTCAGTAAGGTCTTTAGTGTGAATTTGGGCTGCAGGTTTTTATTGCGATCCTCGATTCAATTGTAAACATCGCCACTTCGAATATCCGCACCACTTTATCATGAAAGATACTTTTATCAGTTCCGAAGGCTGCATCGGTCGCTTTGCTTATATTGTACGTCTCGCTCTGCTTGTTGCTTTGCCTACAATTACTACCATTAAAGCAGTCAGCTATTTTGACCACTGGCACCATGGTAGCTACAGCCCGCTTGGGCCGTTTATTGGTATTATTGTAGTGCTGATTTGTTTACTCGTAGGGCTCATGCAGATGCTCAAGCGCCTCCGCGATATCGGCAAACCAGCCTATTGGACACTTCTTATGTTAATTCCTGGGATCAACGTTCTAGTGCTACTTTACACTGCATTTGCACCGTCGAAATCGTAAGTTTTCTGAACTTGGAGCCCGTCATGGGACGTTTGTTCTTTATGAACGTCTGAATCGGGACACTAGTCGCTGCAAGTATCAAAGGCGCGCTTAGCTTCTGCGATCACCTGAATATAGGCATTGACCGTAAAATGCCTATGCCCTTTATTCTCGCGCTTTTTCCAGTGTGGCGATCGATCATGCCCCACCTAATTCAATACACATACAAACAGTGAAAACCGACGTCCAAGACATCAATCCAACTCGTAAAGCCATCTCTATCACCGCCACTTCTAAGGAGGTGTCCGAGCAAGAGGCGAAACTCATCAAGGACTTTCAGCGTCAAGCCAAGATTCCCGGTTTCCGACCAGGTAAAGCACCTGAAAATATGGTGCGACAGCGCTTCGCCAAAGATATTCAGCAAGAGCTTAAGCAGCGCGTCGTCTCACAAGCTCATCAAGAGGGTGTGGCTGGAGCTGATTTCGAGGTTTTTACTATTGTCGAGCTCGATGAAGGTGAGGTCAAAGGTGGTCAAGAAGCCACAATCACTTTCACTGTCGATGTGATTCCTGAATTTGAAGTTCCCGCCTACGAAGGCCTTAAAGTGACTAATACACCAACCGAAGCGAGTGATGAAGAAGTGACTAAGATGCTCGACCAAGTCCTCGGTCAACGCGCCGAATATAATGTCGCAGACAAGGTAGCCGAGAAGGGTGACTATGTCCAATGTGCCTATGAGGGTAAAATTGGTGACGATGCCGTTGCCGATCTCATACCCGACACCCCCATGTTTGGTTCACAATCCAACACATGGGAGGAAGCTGGCAACGAAGATGCGCCCGGTGTTCGCGCTATCGTCGATGGCCTCGTTGGTATGAAGGCTGGCGACACTAAAGAAGTGACCATGGAGTTTCCCGAAGACTTTAAGCCCGAAGCCCTCGCAGGAAAAGCCGTGATTTACAGCATCGAAGCCAAGGAAGTGCGCGAGAAGGTTATGCCCGAAATGAACGACGCATTCTTCGAGAGTATGCAAGTCAAAGACGAGACCGAACTTCGCACTAAGATTTCTGAAAATATTGAGAATCAAAAAAAGCAGCAAAATGCCGACGGCGAACGCCAGCAGATTACTGAAGAGCTAGTCAAAGCAGTTGACTTCCCTGTCCCCGAGAGCGGTGTCGAGAGCGAGACCGAAGCCGTCCTTCGTGACTTCATGCAGCGCAACATGCAACAAGGTGTCTCCGCTGAAGAGTTTGAAAAGCACAAAGAGTCGCTCCACGAGGGTGCCAGCAAGGCAGCCCACGATCGTTTCAAATCGCGACTTATTCTGACCAAGATTGCCGAAAAGGAAAAGATCAAGGTCGAGAACGAAGACTTCAGCCGCATGATCATGATGGAAGCCCAACAATCTGGCCAAAATCCAGATAAGCTCGTCAAAGAGCTCCAAAAAGATCAAAATCGTGTCAATCAAATGCGCCGCGATATCATCCTCGGAAAGACTATGGATCTACTCGCCGAAAAAGCCGAGCGCGAGATCGTTGAGCCAGTTGAAGTCGTCGGTGATTAGCACTGCAAATGATAGTTAAACAGCAGAATTCTCAAAAGCATTTGATATTCGGCGCTTGGTCTGTAGTCTAGTTCTTCTTAACATTTATCTAGTAACCAACTTATACACTGTGAGCTACGTACCATTACCTACTGTCTACGAACGTGAAGGTCGCACCGAGCGCGCCTGGGATATTTACAGCCGTCTCCTGCGCGACCGTATCATATTCATCGGCACACCGATTAACGATTTTGTCGCCAATGCTGTCATCGCACAGATGCTCTTCCTTCAGATGGAAGACCCAAAAAAGGACATCAGTCTCTACATTAACTCCCCAGGTGGCAGCGTGACCGACGGTATGGCCATTTACGACACCATGAACTTCCTTCAGTGTGACATCGTCACCTACTGCGTCGGACAGGCTGCCAGTATGGCTACGCTTCTTCTCGCCGCTGGAACAAAGGGTAAGCGTTACGCACTGCCCAACAGTCGCGTAATGATGCACCAGCCTACTGGCGGTGCCACCGGTCAAACCTCAGATATTTCTATTGCAGCTCGAGAAATCCTCCGCTGGCGCGCCCGTATGAACGAACTCATCTCCAGTCATACGAATAAGACGCCCGAAGAAATCGCCAACGATTCTGACCGAGATTTCTACCTAACCGCTCAGGATGCACTAGCTTATGGTATCGTTGACAAGGTGATCGAACCCAAGTCTATAGAAAAATAAGCTTAGCTAGCACTAGCACTTCCAATTCTACTCTTTCGACTATGGCTAAATCCACACGGATGACTTTCTGCTCTTTCTGCGGAAAAGCACAAAACGAAGTTCGCAAAATGATCGCTGGCCCTGCTGGCGTGCACATCTGCGATTCGTGCGTCTCCGTGTGCAAAACCATCATTGACCGCGAGCTTTCCGAGAGTGCCGAAAATGCCAAACCTAAGGGTGATGCATCCAGCGCACGCTTCAATCTCCTAAAGCCCGCGCAAATCACCGCTGCACTCGACGAGCACATCATCAGTCAGGACTATGCTAAGCGCGCCCTTGCGGTTGCTGTCTATAATCACTACAAACGCCTTCGATCCGAGTCGCGAGTTGACCAAGTGCCGGGCTTCGCTGATCTCGATAGTAAATACGACGACGTGCAGATCGAAAAGAGTAATATCCTTCTTTTAGGCCCTACCGGTAGCGGTAAGACATTGCTCGCCCGCACTATGGCCAAGATGCTCGATGTGCCCTTCGCTATCGCCGATGCTACCACATTGACCGAGGCTGGCTATGTAGGTGAAGACGTGGAAAACATTGTCCTTCGCCTCCTCCAGTCTGCTGAATATGATGTTAAGAAAGCCGAATGCGGCATCATTTACGTCGACGAGATCGATAAGATTGGTCGCAAAACTGATAATGTGTCTATCACTCGTGACGTTTCAGGCGAAGGAGTGCAACAAGCTCTTCTTAAGATTCTTGAAGGTACTGTCTGCAACGTTCCGCCGCAAGGCGGTCGCAAACATCCGAACCAAGAGTATATTCAGCTCGATACTTCCAACATTCTCTTCATCTGTGGTGGGGCATTCGTCGGTCTCGACAAGATCGTACAGAGCCGTGTTGGTTCCAAAGCGATGGGCTTCGATACCGAGCGTAACCGACACCAAAATGAAGTGCCGCTCAGCGAATTACTCCGCGAGACTCAACCAGAGGACCTTGTGCACTTTGGTATGATACCCGAATTTATCGGTCGTCTTCCCATGGTTGCCGTGCTTGATGAGCTTTCTCGCTCCGATCTTGAACATATTCTCCAAAATACAAAGAACTCGCTAGTTAAACAATACAGCAAGCTCTTCTCTATGGAAGGTGCCGACCTTCATTTTACGCGCGACGCCCTAGCCGCGATCGCCGAAAAAGCGATCGAGCTAAAGACTGGCGCCCGCGCCCTTCGATCTATCATGGAGCGCATTATGCTCGATGTGATGTACGAGCTTCCACAGACCGAAAATGTCGAGAAAGTCGTCATCAATCGTGTTGTGGTCGAAGGTCGTGCTAAGCCTAAGTTACATTTCCGCAAAGCTGAGAAGATCGACGAGTCTGAGTCCAAGCAAGGGCCACCTAAAGACTCGCCTGCCGATGCTGCGTAATTTTTTACAAGGTAGCTTGCTAACTTACCCGCTCCAATGTCTCTAAGGAATTTAATGTGCCGATAGTTCGCTCGCTACGATATGTCGATCCCTTTCTGCCCATACCTTCCACCTCCCGAACCTGAAATGAGCTATCGCAGCCTAAGGGAATTACGCGGCGGTAATATTGAAACCTTCTACCGCACCGCCTTAACTTACGGTCACTACCTATGGCTCAAAGGCTGTTCAGGTCGCGCCATTTTAGCGATCACCCGAGCGCTCTACGCTGATCTGCCCGACGAGGCCGCAGTCCTTCGCGAATGGCCGCTTCCATATAGAGCGTTGCATTGGATCGTCGTCAATCACCCTAACCAGGACTTCCCTGGTAACCCGCGTATAAGCTTTCAACATCAAGCGACACGTCTGCGAGGGGAACGTGCGGCAATACGCCGTGCGAGGGCATGGGGAGTATGGAAACTTATTTGCGCTGCCAAGCCCGAGTTGCCTGCGGATACAACACCAGGAATCAAGCAAATCACTCTCCACGAGATTGAAAGGCGTTTAGCAAATCACGGCCACTCAAACGAGGTACAGATTTGGCAATCAGCTTTTAGGTCGCCCTAACTTGCAGTCTCGCATTTATTCGGCTTACCATATCGGTATCCGTGCGCAGTCTACAAATGAGTGGGGCTTCAAGATCGAAACACACTTTCCAAACTTATTATGCGCTCTTGTATTTCCGTAAGGACTGGTGTATTTACTTAATTATGATAGAACTTGTTAAGAAAACTATGTTGGCCGGCGTAGGCTTGGCTGTCGTGACCAAGGACAAAATTTTGGAGTCACTCGATGAATACGTTGAGAAAGGTAAGCTCACTAAAGAAGAAGCTGCCGCCATGTCGGATAAGATTGTTGATGAAGGTCGCAACGAAACGAAGAAGGCCAAAGTCGAAGCTAGCAAGTTATTCAACGAAATGCTTCACCGCGCTAACGTCGTTACAAAAGATCAATACGATGTACTCGCCGCACGAATCACTACACTCGAGGGGAAACTTCACCGAGAGTTTCCCAACGAAGACTAACTTTTGACTACGGAAGACTCGAAATCACCTCCAATGCATCTAGCGGATTGTTGGAGGATTCAAGACACTGCTTGTTCCGCAAAAAATTCTTTGAGCACTCGCATCTTCTCTTGCTCGATACGTTCTTCTTGAACTTCTTCTTTGGAACGTTGGCGTTCGTTGTCTGTCATGAGGCGACGCATTTTGTGGATTGCGATATTTTGGATTTGACGAACTCGCTCACGAGTAATGTCGAACCTTTCTCCGACTTCCTCAAGAGTAAGCGGACGATTGCCGTCTAATCCGAAACGGAGCTGGATGATTTCCGCCTCGCGGTCCTCAAGTCGCTCAATAACGCACTTTATATCGCTACTCGTGGACTTTTCCTGTAAATTGTCGAGTGGGGATGCTTCGTTTTCGTCGCCAACCAACTCGCCGAAAGTGGTGTCTCCGTCCTCACCCACCGGTGCATCGAGTGAAGCTGGGCGGAAGCTGACTGATTTGAGGTGTGCGACTTTGTTGACTGGCATGTCCATCGCATAACCAATTTCCTCATCCGAGGGTTCGCGGTCGAGTTCATCCGCCAACTGAGCAGTAATCTTACGCATCTTTGAAATACGGTCAACTAGGTGAACGGGCAGGCGAATGGTTTTGCTCTGATTTGCGAGGGCGCGTTTAATAGATTGCTTAATCCACCACGCTGCGTAGGTGCTTAGCTTGCCGCCCTTTTCGGGATCAAAGCGCTCGACCGCTTTAATTAAGCCGATGTTGCCCTCACTTATTAAGTCGAGGAGCGGTAGGCCGAAATTATTGTAGTCGTAGGCGATCTTAACCACGAGTCTTAGGTTGGCCGAGATCATGTGGTCGCGAGCAGATTTGTCACCTGCCTTGATACGGTTTGCGAGCACTACCTCCTCTTCTCTGGTCAGCAATGCAGTCTTGGAAATCTCTTGCATGTAAGTACGCATCACGTTGCGATCGTTTGATGGGAGTTCACGCACATCTGTGACAGCGACAGCATCGTCCGTCTGGGCGCGAGGCACCGTGGATAAGCGCTTAGCTTTTGAACGTCGAATACGGGTTATTTCTGCTGTTTGTGGCATAATAAGTATTAGGTCGGTTAGTGATCGTCTTTGTAGTTGGATGAATGATCTCTAGAAATACACCAGATGATCTATTATGTATCGTGCCATCTTTGCTGGACTTACGAGAAAAGGCGTGAAAACCCAGCATCATCGTCTGACGAACCTACCACCTCTACGATTAAGGCGGCGACAGTTGAGCCTCTGCCGTGCGACTTTAGCTGGATAAGGCTTTTGTAGCAGAAGCGGAAATTGTTTTGAAGGTGAGGTTTAGCCTCCAAACATATCCTCAGCCAGTGCCACGGCTTTTAACATACCTTTAGCTTTGTTGACTGTTTCCATGAACTCGCTTTCGGGGATGGAATCGGCTACGATACCTGCTCCCGACTGAATGTAGATTTTGTTGTCTTTAATTAAGGCGGTGCGGATGCCGATAGCGGAGTCGTGATTACCGCCATAGCCAAAATAGCCGATCGCGCCGCCGTAGACGCCACGCTGGCTTTGCTCTAGCTCGGAAATAATTTGGAGAGCGCGGACTTTAGGCGCGCCGCTGAGCGTACCCGCCGGAAAGGTGGCTCGCAACAGATCGTAGGCATTTTGGTCAGGGCGGATTGTTCCCACGACCTGTGAGACGATGTGCATAACATGTGAATAACGTTCGATCGTCATGAAGTCGAAGACCTCGACTGTGCCGTATTGGCACACCCTTCCAATGTCGTTGCGAGCGAGATCGACTAACATGAGGTGTTCTGCCTTCTCTTTCTCGTCGGCGAGCAGATCTTGCTCCAGAGTAAGATCTTCGGCCTCGGTCCTACCGCGATGCCGTGTGCCGGCGATTGGGCGGATTTCTACTTGGTCGCCCGTGAGGCGAACATGTACTTCGGGTGAGGCCCCGACGACAGCAAAATCGGGATCTTCCATCAGGAACATATAGGGTGAAGGATTCACAGTGCGTAGGGCGCGATAAAGATCGACCGGGGCAGGCTCAAATCCTTTTACAAACCTTTGCGATAGAACGGTTTGTATGACATCTCCTGATCGCACGTAGTCTTTCACTTTATCCACTGCGACTTCAAAGCGTTCTTTGGTGAAATTACCCCTCGGAACGGAGATCTCTTTAGGCTCACCGATGGGGCGCTGGGTGAAGGGGCGCTGACGCTCTAGCAGACCATAAATACGCTCGATTTCGGCGACTGCTTGATCGTAAGCCGCGCCCGAATCGCTCTCTGTCTCGCCACTTGTATGGGCGTGCACGCAGATGCGCAGAATCTGGCGGACATGGTCAAATATAAGTACCGAATCGGTGATCATATAGTATAGAACGGGAACTTGTAAGGGATTTTCTGAGGGTTTCGGGACCGTCGGCTCTATAGTGTGAATAAACTCGTGCCCGACGAAGCCAACTGCTCCACCAGAGAAGTGGGGCATGTCCGGCATTTCAACGGGTTGATAGCTGGCCATCTCCGATTCGATTAGCTTGAGCGGGTCGGACGGGGTGGGGACGGTCTCGGTCTCGCCAGCTCTATGGGTGATGGTGGTTTCGCTCTCAAAGACGCGATAAACTTTGCGTGGATTCGAGCCGAGGAAGGAAAATCGGCTTACGCGCTCGCCGCCAACAATGGACTCGAAGAGGAAAGAGGGCGCTTCTTGCCGAATCTTTGAGTAAGCGCCGAGTGGTGTCTCGCAGTCGGCGGTAAGATCCAGATAGACGGGTATAGCATTACCCTGAATAGTCAGCGCGTCAAATTCGGATCTGGAGGGTTTAATCTTCATCTTATGAGCGTGAACTTTGAACGCCGAATTTTGAACGTCGAATCATTTTTTATGTCCTGTAGGAGTTCACTCGTGCCCTTTAACAGTGAGCAAGCCAGTTAGGGGTCGGCAACGTGCACTCGGAGGGTATTAAAAAGAAGTCGCGCTCCTACGATTTAACCAGAGCGGCAAAATGTGCTTCCGCAGCTTCCAGCGTAGCGCCGATTTCATCACCAAGCACGGTAAAGTGCCCCATCTTACGGCCAGGGAGAGCCTCGCCTTTGTCGTAGAGGTGTAGTTTTACATTTGGATCAGCGAGGAGGCTAGCCCAGTCGGGGTCGCCTTTATCGGCCTTGGTCCATATATCGCCCAGCAGGTTGATCATGACTGAGGGATTCACTAGCTCGGTCGAACCAAAGGGCAAATCAGTTATGGCGCGGATGTGCTGTTCGAATTGGCTCGTTATGCAGCCGTCCATAGAGTAGTGCCCAGAGTTATGTGGGCGTGGTGCCATCTCGTTAATGATTAAGCTGCCGTCCTCCTCGAGAAAAAGCTCGACCGCGATCAGACCAGTCACATCGAGCAGGTCCGCTATCTCGCAGGCTAGTTGCGCACCTGTCGTCTGCGTTGCTTCCGTGATTCTAGCCGGTATAATAGAGGCGTGTAGAATGTGGTGAACGTGGATATTTTCCGCCATCGGGAAGGTAATCTTCGTGCCGTCTGCCTTGCGCGCGCAGATCACGGAGAATTCACCGATGTGGTGGATCCATTTTTCGACGACTACCCGCGATGGATTCTCCAGAAAGTCCCAGAGGTAATCGCAGTCGGCAGCCTCTTCTGGCGTGTTCAGCTTGATCTGACCTTTACCATCGTAGCCAAAGGCTGCGGTCTTGATCACGCAGGGAAAGCCGATGGCCTCGACTGCGCTTTTCAAGTTTTCTGCGGAGTCCGCATATTCAAAAGGCACGCAGGGTAGACCGCTCTCTTTGAGGAAATCCTTTTCGCGCTGGCGATGCTGGCAGATATGGAGTGGGTGGCTACCGGGGAGCACGGGCTTGATAGCGCTGAGCATGTCGATCACCTCGGAGGGGATGTTTTCAAACTCTAGTGTAATCACGTCGACGCCTTCAGCGAACTTGCGCAGCGCAGCCTCGTCGGAGTAATCGGCATTGATTTCCAAGTCAGCGACCATGCCAGCTGGACATGTCCCCTTGGGTTCAAAGACGTGAAATCGATAACCGAGATTTCGCCCAGCGAGTATGAGCATACGCCCAAGTTGCCCGCCGCCAAGGATTCCAATAGTGCTCCCAGGCGTGATCATGCTTTGGGTAACTCGGTATCAAGGACAGTTTGCGTTTGATTAGCACGAAATGCTTTGAGGCGCTCGCGTATGCCGTCGTCAGCCAAAGAAAGAATGGAAGCTGCGGAAAGTGCGGCGTTTTTAGCACCAGCTACGCCAATCGCTAGTGTCATCACGGGGATGCCCGCAGGCATTTGCACGATCGAGAGGAGCGAGTCTTGGCCACTGAGTGACTTGGACTGCACGGGCACGCCTAGAACGGGCAGATGCGTCACAGCTGCCGTCATACCTGGGAGATGGGCAGCACCGCCTGCGCCAGCTATGATTACTTGGATGCCGCGCTCTTCAGCTTCTTCGGCGTAGCTGTAGAGCAGTTTCGGTGTGCGGTGTGCGCTAACAATCTTTGTCTCAAAGGGTATGTCGAGCTGCTTGAGCAAAGCTGCTGCCTCGCCCATCGTGCTCCAATCCGATTGGCTTCCCATGATGATGCCGACGGTAGGCTTTGTTGCGGTATTGTCTTTCATGGTAGCAGAGAAACGCATTCCTCAGTGAAATTCAACCTTTGTTCACTCCGATTAACATGTCTGTATTTGGAGTCCTTCAGTTATGCGGATTTTATGCATAGGTAGGCAAGCATTCAGCGCAGATATGGGACTTAAACCCTAACCTATTTAATCCCTTCTCCGACCCCAGTAGCCGTTGCCTCGGGATTGGGAGTTTTCGAGTTTCTCGCGCTGCTCGGCAGAGAGTTCAGACTTGTCTAGGTAGTTCTTGAAGGTTTCGGCATCTTGTTCTTTCCA
>QXZH01000114.1 GCA_009886465.1 Opitutaceae bacterium | reverse complement strand
GTGGTCTTGCCTCTGAATGCAATCACGGCGCTCATCGGTGCACCCGTGATCATAGTGGCGCTGGTCAAACAAGGTAAAATGAAGCGACTTTTCTAAGATGGCGGCGCAAGTAAAAATCACAGCTAAGCAGTTAAGTATCGGCTATCAACATAGTGCAGGGGAGACGATAGTGGCTAGCGAGCTCGACTGCTCGCTACGTGGTGGTGAGTTCGTCTGCCTGCTGGGTCCCAATGGAGCCGGTAAATCGACCTTAATCCGCACGCTGGCGGGAATGCAGAAACCATTGGCGGGAGAGCTACGACTCTCAGGTAAAGCAATGAGCGACATCGCACCGCGTGAACGCGCACGAGCGGTCAGTGTGGTGCTGACAGAAGCGATGCCCTCAGGCATGATGGACGCTTACTCTCTAGTCTCTCTCGGACGACATCCTTACTCTGGCTGGTTTGGAGGGCTGACCGCGCAAGATCGTGAGCGCATCGAATGCTCTATCGACGCCGTTGGTGCCAAACCGCTAGCCAATCGTCAAGTGTCCGAACTGAGTGACGGCGAACGGCAGAAAATATCGATCGCTCGCGCGCTGGCGCAGGAAGCAAAACTGATGCTACTCGACGAACCGACCGCCTTCCTTGACCTGCCGCGGCGCGTTGAATTGATGTCTATCCTGCGTGATCTAGCGCATCGCGAGAGTCTAGCAATACTACTTTCAACTCACGATCTAGATCTGGCGCTACGCTTCGCGGACCGGCTCTGGTTAATGACGCCAGAAGGCAACTTGTTGCAAGGTGGCCCCGAAGCACTGGCACTGAACGGACAATTTGCGGAAGTTTTTGCCAGTGAGAATTTAGACTGGGATGCAAGCTCAGGCAGCTTTCGCACTCACCCGGTGGCGTGCTTAAAGGTAAGATTAGAAGGCCAAGGTATAGAGCGAGCATGGACACAGCGCGCGTTAGAGCGACTAGGCTTTGGAATTTCAGAAGATGATGGGAAGGCAGCCTTTTCTTTGAAAGTTAATAAGGATGCGTGGGAGGTCGAACGATTCGGCCTCATTCAAAATTTTAAAGATATTGAATCTTTGATCGAGTGGATACGCTCAGTGGATTGGCGGGAGTAAAATGCGTGTTTGCTTACCAAGCGCTTTCAACTTGCCGTGTATAAAACACAGTCATTTGGCTGGCAGCATGCTACAAAGGAATTAGCTACAGTTCGGGCATGTTCCCGAATAGATCACCTCTCCACCTGAAACCTTGAAACCTTTCGGCGCTTTAATTTCAGGCAACTCCATCGTAATCGGTAAGTCGAAGACTCTCTCGCATACTCGGCAAACAAAGTGCGGATGCTCCGACTCAGCAGGTAGCTCGTAGCGTTTTGGTTGACCAGGAAACTCGACACCGATAATACAAAAATCGTCCGTCATTTCGCGGATAGCTCGATCCACAGTAGCGGAACCGAGACGATCAATTTGTTGACGACCATACTGCAAGATCTCCACACGCGTCAGAGGTCGTCCAGCCTCATACAGGACGTCTAAGATGACTTCGCGTTGACGGGTTTGAATCATAGATGTCTAAAATTTCCAGAGCAAACCGATACGACCGCTACGCCCGACTCCTGGATACAGTCCGTCCGATCCAAACGCCGTCGAGACATACTCTTTGTCAAATAGATTGTCAACTGCAGAGAAAATATCTATATCATCTGTCAAGGCATAGCGAACCCCAAAGTCAAAGAGAAGATAACCCTCCAATTCGTCACTCGCGTTGGCAAAGTCGCCACCGACGTGGACATCGTCCGTATAGCTCGCACCCGCGGTCAAAAGTATCGTATCCCGCAGACCGTATTCGAATTGAAGGCGAAGTTTATGCTTCGGCACAAGTGGCACTTCGGAGCCTTCGTAAGCACCGGTCGCAATCTCGGCATGCACCCATGTGTAAGTGAATGAGGCATCGATAGTTTCACTGATTTGGTAACTTGCAGTCAAATCGGCACCAAGGCGCTCCGTTTCGGCGAGGTTTACGTTGGCTCCAAAACTTCCTACGGAAGAATCATAAATGATCTCATCATTCATCGATTGGTAAAACACGCGCCCGCCCAAAGTGAGCGCGCCGTGAACTGTATCACCGCCCAACTCGACTTCGTGCCCCGTCTCAGGATCTAGTTCAAAATTGATAACGGGCAGTAAACCTGAAAAAACATCAATGACTTCATCCGTTGCAGGATAGCGGTAGAAGCGTCGCACCGTACCGTAAATGCGACTGGAATTCCCGACAAAACGTATCAAGCCAAGCGACCAGGCATATTCATCGTCATCTAGCACCAAAGACTCCACCCCTGCATTATTCCCTCGAGTTTCTGTATCTTCGACACGCAAGGATCCTGCGAGCGACCAGTCTTCGGAAATACGCCATGCGAACGAACCGAACGCTGCCAAGGTCTCGCGCGTGTAGCCATATTCAGAAGTCGAATATAGATCGTTCGTTGTCGCCGTCACAACGTCGTCGTAATAATCGATACCGAGCACTGATGTGACCTGTTCACTCTCGAAAGTGAGTGAGGGTGAGAAAGAAAAGATTTCATAGTTTTGCTTGAGATAGTAGTAGGGATAGAAAATGTTATCGTAATAGTATTCAGAATTTAGTTCACGATCCGTGTAGCCGCCGTCTAAAGAGAGCGTGAGTTCATCGCTGATGCAGAGTCCAACTCCGCCCCGCAGATAGAGGACATCCTCGTCCCCCTCGTTATCCATTTCAGTGGACTGTTCCCGATCGGCCTTGAGCTCCGCACGTGTAAGCGGCCCCGGAAGACCATATTCGCTAAGGACTCTAGTCAAAGAGCCGTATGCAGTGAACCAGTCGAATGGCGTCCAGTCCAATTTAAGTCCGGCACCATCCGCCTTATATTGGCTATTTTCACGGTAGCCATCGGTCTCATCGTGTTCCGCATGCACAGAGTATCCAAACACCCCCTTGGCACCTGTAAGGGCGAAGCGACCGTTGTAGCTATCGAAGCTTCCCAGACTCGTCTGAATCTGCCCAGAAAGTTCTTCGGATGGACGTCGAGTATTGATCTTGATAACGCCACCTACTGCATTGTTTCCGTATAGCGCAGACTGTCCGCCACGGATCACTTCGACGGATTCCACAAGCCCGAGGGGGATGGAAAGCCAATTAATTTGACCTAAGTCAGCAGTATTTAGCCGCTGACCATCCAAAAGTACAAGAACGCGTTGGCCGCTGTTTTCCCCAAAGCCGCCCATTGACACCTGCGACTGTGCTGTGTTGCCAGAGGTCGATGTAAAATGTAAGTTCGACTCATCTTGAAGCAATTGCACTAGATCGGTCGCGCCGGAATTTGCGATGTCATCGACGTCGATCAATTGAATGCGGGAAGCGATCTGCATGTCCAATTCCGAATAACGCTGTGCAGAGACCACCGTCGTCGGCAAAGTATCCACAAAAGCGAGAGGCTCTTCGGCTGAATTGACCATCTGTGAAGACAAGCCTATCTGTGCGCAAAGTGACACGATTAAAAGTGTGGTTGGTGTTGATTTTCGATTCATGCAGCTTTTAAAAATGGTGTAGGTAAAAGCGCAAGCTATTTTGATAAAAGAGAATCATTCTCATATAAAGCCTGCGCTATTACTGTTGTTTATTACAAGTAAGCACATCGGCAATCGAAACATTGGAGCCACGAGTGAACTCGCACACGATCAAAGAAACGCGATCCGCTTAAACAAACACGCCTTCAGCCACCTGGACATTATCCGCGCGGGTGACTGTCTTATTACCATCGCCAAGCACGAGCACTTTAGGTTTCCAAGTCCTGGCCTCGGCCTCTTCGAACTGAGCGAAAGACATTATTACTAGCAAGTCACCGACTTGCCCCTTATGCGCCGCTGCCCCGTTGAGGGAAATAGTATGCGAACCTTTGGGCGCTTCGATCGCGTAAGTTTCTAGACGCTCGCCGTTGGCGATGTTGGCCACGAGTATCTTTTCATAAGGTATTAAACCGATCTGCTTCATCAGCGCAGAATCAATCGCGAGACTCCCCTCGTAATGAAGGGCACGGTCAGTGACTTCTGCGCGAAGTAATTTAGACTTTAGAAGCGTAACTTGCATTTTAATAATATGTAGGCGAATGTTCAGTTTGTCAAAAGCCGCGCAGGTTGGGACTTTCCCACGCATTTGACAATTTCAATTTTTAGTAGAATCAGAACGTATCCTAGGAGGCGAGTGTCGACATTGATGCTTTTATATTCTTAGCGGAGATGTCTAAAGATCCAAGATACCCAGATTCGGGTAACTTCCCAACCACTTGACTAGCGGGCAATGTCCTTTCAGGTCTTGGAGTGCCGATTGAACTGCTTCGTCCTCGTAGTGCCCGACTAGATCGATAAAGAAGTAATAATCCCAAGCCTTCTTACGACTAGGGCGAGACTCGATTTTGCTCAAGTTAATGCCACGTTTGGCGAAGGCTTGCAGGGTCTTTTCCAGTGCGCCGACTTCATCGTGAAGTGAAATAACTAGGCTCGTTTTATCCCGCCCATCGCCGAGCGGTTTGGCGTGCGTTTTGCCTATAATTAAAAAGCGAGTCACATTATCGTCTCGGTCTTGAATGCCGCGTGCTTGAATCTTAACACAGTAACGCTGTGCCGAAAG
>QXZH01000113.1 GCA_009886465.1 Opitutaceae bacterium | reverse complement strand
TCGAGAATGGTTTCCACTATAATGCGGATCGACTTCACAGCGTCATCGTTACCTGGGATCGGATAATCGAGGATTGTGGGGTCAGAGTTGGTGTCAACTAGGCCGATCACGGGAATGCCGAGTCGGTTGGCTTCAGCTACTGCGATTTCTTCGTTCTTAGTATCTACAACAAAGACGGCAGCTGGCAGGTCATTCACTTCGAGCATACCTTCAAAGTTACGATTCATCCGACTCATTTGACGGCGGATTGCGGCCTCTTCCTTACCAGGAAGCTTTTCGAGTTCGCCGTCTTGATCCATTTTAAGGAACCTGCGGTATTTTGCGAGTGAGCTTTTGATGGTCGCAAAGTTAGTGAGGCCTCCACCCATCCAGCGATTCACACAGAAAGGCATTTGGCATGAAGTCGCAGCTTCGCGCATGATTTCCTGCGCTTGTTTTTTGGTGCCAATAAAAAGTACGTCCTTTCCGGAAGAAACAACCTCTTCGATCTTGGCGTAGGCCTTTTCAAGGAGCTTGTGAGTCTTCTCTAAGTCAATGATAGAGATTCCGTTGCGATTGTCGTAAACATAAGGTTTCGACTTCGGATTCCAGCGGCGGAGCTGGTGACCGAAGTGGACGCCAGCGTCGAGGAGGTCTTTTGGTGTGGTATTCATACTGTGTTCAAAGCCCAGAGAACCATTCTGGGAGAAACAATGTTTCTTTTAATTGTGTGTAGCGGTTGTTGGGGCGAGATACCCCTTTTTACTTACTCTAGTGAGAAAGAAAGCGAAGATGGATACCAGCCGCTAACCCCAAAGCAAGCGCAAAGGCAAGAAATCACTAATTAAACGAACGACCACAACCGCAAATGCTGCTAGCATTCGGATTGCGGATATCGAAGCCTTTTCCATTGAGACCATCATCGAAATGCACCTCACTATCTTTCAGATACTCGAGGCTAGTAGCATCCATCAAAAAGGAGACCCCGTTGCTCTCTAACAAGAGATCATCCTCTTTCTTATTATCGAAGGACATGCCATACTCAAAACCTGAACAACCGCCCGCCTCGACAAAAATACGCAGTAACTGACCCGCCTCAGCCTTCTCGTCTTTGAGCGTGCGAATCTGAATAACTGCGCTGTCGGTTAACGTAATCATTAGTTTTAATAAATCCAATGATACCGACCTGTCAATACGCGCGATTTAAGAAAGTAACCGTAGTAAGTTGGTAACTTTTTGTCATATATCTAAGAATAGAAGATACTACAGCATTTTTCATGCTAGTTTAACAAATATTCTTGCGAAAGTTGAATTTAGGGCATTTAAAAAAGCTATTGAGCAAGCTTAAGCACATATTTAAGGAACTGCGTTTCGAACTAGTGCGAGTGATCGCAGAGGGAGGAATGGGCATCGTCAATGAGGCCGAACAGAAGGGCGCGGATGATTTCGTCAATCGCGCAGCAGCGAAGTTAATTTGCGAGGAATACTCGAAAATCGACGAGTTTTGGCGCAATTTCGTAGGGGAAGCACGCTTGGTCGCTGATTTGATCCATACCAATAGAAAGTGCCGAATCGGACTAAATCATAGTATACGACTTGAAGCATGAATTCACAAGGCTTTCAACAAACACAAAAGCAAACGCAATCGCTAGTCCTAGCGCCACAGTTGCGTAATTCTTTAAAGATTTTGCAAGCGCCTGCAGTTGAACTGCGCACGTCGATCCTAGAAGAGCTACAAGCAAACCCACTGCTCGAAGAACTGCCGATAGACAGTATTAGCATTGAGGAGCATCGCGATTCACTCAACGAGAACGAGCGCGAGGCGAATGAAGAACTCGATTTTAATTCCGAAGATTACAGCGTCCTCGATAAAATGAACGAGGACATGCGCGAATATTACGCGCAAGAGAACACGGGTCAGTCCCACAGCACCGAGGACGACAAGCGGCGCAACTATTTCATGAACTCGCTAACCGAGGGGGTTTCATTACAACAACACCTCATTGGCCAAGCCGAACTTACCGATTGTAGCGATAAAGAACGCCAAGCCTTGCTCTATCTGATCGGCAGCTTGGATGATAATGGCTACTTGACGGAATCGCTCTCAAATATTGCCCTAACTACGCACATCCCATACGGCACTGTATTAAGCGCAGGAGAGACACTCAAGTCCTTTGATCCAGCAGGCATCGGTACCGAGGACATGAAGGACTGCCTCACTACACAACTAAAGATACGCGGGCGCGGCGATACGCTAGCTGCAAAAATCCTCCGCGAGCATTTCGATTTGCTTGTTCGCCGCCGTGTTTTAGAGCTCAAGCGCAAAACCGGTGCTAACCCCGAGGACATCCAAGATGCCATCGAGGAGATTTCTACCCTAGAACCTGCTCCTGGGAAACGCTTCAGCCCAGACAGTAATAGCGTAATCGAGCCAGACGTCACCGTCTACCAAGACGAATACGACGCGTGGCAGGTCATGTTGAACAGCGACTACATCCCCCGCCTGCGTATCAGCAATACCTATAAAGAAATGTTAGCAAAAGGTACGCTCAATAAACAAGAAAAGGATTTCATAATAGAGCGCATGCGTTCGGGCAAGTTCCTCATTAGCTCAATCGAACAGCGGCAAAATACAATAGAGCGCATTACCCGAGAGATTCTAAAGTTTCAAAGCGATTTTTTTGAAGTAGGTGTCACCAAATTACGTCCACTTACGATGAATACAATCGCTGAGACAGTTGGCGTGCATGAGACTACTGTGAGTCGTGCCATCGCTAATAAATACATACGCACTCCACATGGCGTGTTTGCATTTAAGTATTTCTTCACACCCGGCTACAAGGCAGGTAACGGGGAATCTATTTCAAACAAAACTATCAAAGATATGATCAGCCAAATCATCAATGAAGAAAAACAGGCCAAACCATTTAGCGATCAAAGCATCGTCGATCAGCTCAAAGCGAAAGGCATTAAGATCGCCCGGCGCACTGTAGCCAAGTATCGCGAAGAGCTAGGTATTTTACCGACAAATCTTCGGAGACGATACGACTAACAACCATAGCGCTTTTACTTGCAAGTAACTCTACACTAATAGAACGTGCACAAGCAGATACTCACCTGGTTTCCTAGTATACCTACATTTCGTAGACTAGGAATCCAGCATAGCCCTCCCTAGCGAATCGCATAGGAGACGGCCTTTGTGGGTTAACTTATAATGGGTATCTTTCGACTCTAATAGCCCTTCTTGTTCAAACACCTTTAATTTCGCTTCCAAATCCATTTGTTTGGTGGCTTGGGCAAATCGTATACTGAGCGACTGTAAATTGACCCCGCAGTTCATACGCAATCCGAAGATCACCGCATCAGCGAGCAGCAGGTCATCATCCACGGGAATACGCTCTGTTTTCGGTGCTACCGTAGACTCCATGCCAAGGCACCACTCATCGAGATTTGCGGGCCGTTGATACCGCTCTCCATTATACTGACTGGCAGCCGAGGGGCCGCAGCCAATCCACTCGTGCATTTGCCACGTATTCATGTTGTGGCGACACTCAGCATCTGACTTCGCAAAATTAGAAATCTCGTATTGCGTATAACCCAACTCGGCGAGCAACTCCCAGCCGCGCTCATAGAAACGTAGCTCTTTTTCCTCATCGATGGATACCTTGCCCTGCGAGAGCTTGACGTAGAGTGCCGTATCCTCCTCGAAAGTTAGGCAATACGTGGAAAGATGCGAAGGCCCGAGACGAGCAGCTTCACGGATGTCGGCCTCCCATTGCGCAATACTCTGTCCAGGTATGGCAAACATGAGGTCAAGATTAGTCTGTGGGAAGCCTGCGGCTTCTAGTCGCTCCCACGCTGTGTAGACTTGTTTTGGACTATGCAATCGTCCCAGCGATTCCAATAGTTTTGAATCGAAACTCTGTACACCCATTGAGATGCGCGTCACCCCAAGTCCACGGAGGACTTCCAGTTTGTCGCTCTTGACGGTCGAGGGTGCCATTTCGATCGTCCATTCAACAGGTGGCTTCGATAGATTTTTTAAAAGCGAACGTCCGAGTCTTTCCAAATCTTTGGCACAAAGTAACCCAGGGGTTCCACCACCCCAAAAGACAGTATCGACGACTCGATTGCGAGGCAACTGGGCAAATTCCAAATCCATTGCTAATAGATAGCGATCTAAGTCACCACGAAGTGGCTTCTCCTGGTAAAAAGCGCAAAAGTCACAGGTCGATGCGCAGAATGGCACATGGCAATAAAGACCAATAGGTTGGGATGAATCCTGGAATTTCATTAAACTAGAACAGAAATAGTGAATGGATAAACGGCGACCATTAACAATTTAAACAAAAAAGTTGGGACTACCTACTCCAGGTTGATCGACCAGTCACGATTTTGGCGAAGAATTTATTTTCCAATGGCGATGTTTTGGATAATCTCTTCAAAGGCTGAGATCGCATTTTCCATAAGCGGTAAGCTGAAGCCCTCATCAGGCGCGTGAAGATTATCGACAGGCGTGAAAAGCCCTATCATGAGTGCATCGAGGCCAGCACGTTTTTTGAAATCAGCAATCACTGGGATGCTACCCCCTTCGCGAAGATAGATTGGGGGTTTGCCAAACTTTGCACCAATCGCAGCATCTGCGGCCTTGAACGCCCGAGCAAACGAAGCAGGTTGATCATCAGGCGCATTCGGGCGATCGGGTGGTATAACGAGATAGGCCTCAGCAATACCCCCTTCGCGCACAGTGAGAGTGACTCCTTTGGGGCAACGCTCTTTGATTGCAGCGACGACCTGTGCTTGGATTTTAACAGGATCTTGATTAGCAACGAGACGGCAAGTGATCTTGGCAAAAGCCTCACTAGGGATGACAGTCTTGGAGCCCTCCCCCTGATAGCCACCGCCGATACCATTAAACTCTAAAGTGGGTCCAAACCGAACAGCTTCGAGTGGGTTTAGCCCATTGGCTGGATAAAACGCGGGCACGTCGAGCAATTCACGGTAGCTATCAACAGTCTCTGGATAACGCTTTAACTCCTCGCGCTCCCAGGCAAAAACCGGCACGACATCATCGTAGAATCCAGGCACATTGACGCTACCATCAGAATTATGCAAAGAGGCGCAGATCTCCATTAAAGCTTGGTTTGGATTATAAACTGCGCCCCCATGAATACCTGAATGTAGATCACATTTGGAACCCCTTAGCTTAATCTCGAGGTCAACCAAACCGCGGAGTGCCGTGGTAATCACGATCTGCTCACTGTTTGGACTACCCGTATCAGAGACGAGTATAAAATCAGCCTTCGAGAGACGCTCAGCATACTGATCGAAAAACTTTGGCATACTAGGACTACCAATTTCCTCTTCCCCCTCTATCACGTAGGTAATGTTGAGCGGCAGGTCGGGATTCGCTGCCAAAACTCGGGAGAGCGCCGCCATGTGCACGATCGTCGGCCCCTTGTTGTCAGCGGCCCCTCGTCCATAAAGCCGACCATCGCGCACAGTCGGATCGAATGGATCGTCCGTCCATTGGCTAAACGGATCAGCAGGCTGAACGTCGTAGTGGGCATAGATAACAATATGGGGCCAAGTCGGGTCACCAATGCGATCGGCCAGCAGAATTGGATGCAGCTCCGTCTCGACGACTTCGACCACAAATCCTAATTGCTCTAATAAGCCAGTGGCGAACCTACGCGCACCAAGCATACCTTCAGCATAAGCAGGATCCGTCGATACAGAGGCGAAACGAATATACTCTTTGAGGACTTCAATAGGTTTTTGCATCAATAAGATCTAGCGAGTTGTGAGATGGATTTTTTTGTAGCGGTCACGTTGTAAGCCCATGCTTAATGAAGGTCACTGTTAGCATGAGTTGTTTATCATTTTTGATCCTCTTATGCTAGCAAAGCAACTGTCTTCATTAATTTCTAGCGGCTAAACTGCTAGAGCTTATTACTTGCTTAGCACAATCTTGATGCTTAACAAACCAATCATGGAAAATGATCCACTTACCAGTGCAGAGAAAAAAGAGCTCCGCGGCATAGGCCAGCGACTCAAACCACACCTTCATATTGGTAAACAAGGCCTCAGTGTGAACGTATTTGAAGAGATCGACAAAGCGCTCCTTAAGAACGGTTTGATCAAAATTCGCTTTGAAGCAGACCGCGAAGTGATTATAAGTTACTGCAATGATATTCCTGAGAAGCTTAACTGTGATTACATCGGAGGGGTCGGTAAGACGGGTATATTCTTCCGCGACATGCCAGAGGAAGCTTAGCTTTTTTAATACTGGCACTATCCAGAAATAGCATAAAAACAATATTTTAAAACCATGCAGTCTATAATCACGTCCAAAATCACCCCTTATCGACTGCTTTTCGTAGCTACTTTTTTAGTTTTCGTTGTCGACCAAATCACAAAGGCGTGGATTTTCTGCAATCTGGATTTGGACAGCTATTATCCACCTGATTCGATCGCGGTGATCGATGATTTTTTCTATATCGTACACATTGGAAATGAAGGCGCGGCCTGGGGCATGCTTTCTGGTTACGGCGGATTACTCGCAGTCTTCGCTCTGATCGTGCTCATTGCGATCTACTTACTGCGTGATACGCTCGAACTACATCGTAAGTCAATGCAGTACGCGTTTGGTCTACTCACAGGTGGCATTTTGGGCAATATGACCGACCGCTTCGTCCATGGGCACGTCATCGACTTCCTGGATTTTCATTTCCCTTTCACGATCCCTTGGCTTATGCCGACTGGTCGCTACCCCTCGTTTAACATCGCCGACTGTGGCATCGTTGTTGGCACGATCATCTATCTTATTCTCAGTTTCAAAATTGAGGCTAAAAATGATAGCTGACGGCGCAATGGACTTAAATTCTGTACTAGCCTTAATATCGCAACAGGGCGAACTGCTCTGAGCTTACATTTGTTAGCCTTATGTGAAACATCATCTAATTAATGCACGGCCCTGATAACTTAGCATTTCCTAGAAGCAGCGCTAAGCATTTCTGGTAAACGCCCTAACGCTACTTCTCATAGAGCGTCAGTATAGCCTGCTTTAGGATACTTAACTTGAGTGGTTTACACATATAGGCATTCATTCCACTTTCAAGGCAACGAACTTCGTCGCCAAAGAGGGCATTAGCCGTAAGAGCAATGATTTTAACATCTTTGACTCCCTCACCCGCCTCGCCCGCCCGCAGTCGACGCGTAGCTTCAAGACCATCCATTAGGGGCATCTGTACATCCATAAAAATAAGGTCGTAATCTTTATTGCGAACCAAGTCCAAAAGCTCTCGACCATTTTCAGCAAATTCAGATTCCCAACCGAGGCGACGAAGCATGACCATAATCACTCGTTGATTAGCTATATTATCTTCAGCAACGGCAATTTTGAGAGGCAAGTAATCTCCGGGCTTACCAGTTGCCTCCACCTTGTTTATTGAATCGGAAGAAATTACTTTCTGTTTTTCAAATTCAGACGACAGAGATCGACAATCTTTCATTGCGACGACGTCAACACGGACTCGACTAAAGAAGCTAGAGCCCTCGCGGGGCAGACTAGTCGCCCAGACTTTACCGCCCATCGCTTCACTAAGACTCTTGCAAATGGCTAACCCAAGGCCAGTGCCTCCATATTTACGAGTCGTCGAGCTATCACCTTGCGAGAATGGCATGAAGAGGCGCGAAATCTCTTCGCGCGACATTCCGATACCAGTATCGCGCACTTCAAATTCCAGCTCCGCGCAATTACATTCTGAATCTATGCTGTGCGTGCTCACATGCAAGGAGACCTCTCCTGACTTAGTAAACTTAATTGCATTCGAAAGCAGGTTCAAAAGAATCTGTCTTAATCTGGTTTCATCACCTCTAATTTCTCTAGGAACATCATCGTCCACACTAATTTTTAAACTCAAGCCCTTTTCTGTTGCCTGAGAATAGAACATTGAATTCAAGCCACTAACCATGGGTAGGATCGAGAAGTCGCGTAACTCTAGATTCAGGTGACCAGATTCGACTTTAGAAAAGTCGAGTACATCGTTAAGTAGCGACATTAGTGCCTCGCTACTGCTTTTAATTCTAGTAAGAAAATCATCCTGCTCTTCGTTCAGCACGGTATCGTCAAGCATCTCAACGAAGCCGATTATCCCGTTGAGTGGAGTGCGGATTTCGTGGCTCATCGTAGCAAGGAAGTCACTTTTTGCACGGTTCGCATTGTCCGCTTCGTGAGTCGAGCGAGTGGCCTGTTCGATCATTTGGTTCAGTCGTTCGTTGGTCACCTCTAACTCTTCTCTAGCATTATCAGCATCTTCCATCATGCTAAGAGCAAATTTACGCCCTTTCGTGAGCTCGCTTGCTTGATCAATCAGATCTGAATTCTTTGAAATTAGTTCTATTTCGGCTCGCTTCCAACGCTGCTCTACTTCGCCGTGATTTCTAGTTATTTGGCGTAAGGTTTCTGATATCTCATCAAATTCTTTGAATTCGAAAGTTTGTGGCATGAATGCCGAACTAGCCCTACCGATATTGGAAAGATAGTCGTTTAGTAATTCAAGATTTGCTTGTAAGCGTTGCACAAAATACCGAGTGGCTAAAATGGGCAAAGTGACTCCAAAAATTAAGACAGAAATCGCTAGCACCGCACTGCGGAAGAACTCTTGCTGCTGAATCTTGGAGCGCTCTTCACGTATATATTCGATCTCGTCAATCTGTTCGATTGGGTTATAATCAATATTGGAGATCATGGTATTTACCTGCTCAATAAGTTGAGTCCGTTCCTCAATATACTGGCCAAATTGATCAGACGCCATCCATCCAACCACAACTACGACGACCGCTATAATGGCAAGCGTCGCATAGAGATAGACCATACGCGAGATACTTCGCTTACGCTTACTCATGCAAAACGCTCCTGACCGTTGTTAGAAGTGTCAGCGTTCTGCTAGGATAATAAGCGAAGGATGGCATCCGAATATTAAACTTTTTCATAACGGACTGGTAATCCCGCTTCGCGTCGGACCTCATTCACCTCGTCTTTCAGCTCTAAAATACGCGTCTCACGTCGAAACATACCCTTGCGAAAGCGTTCAAGATCCTTTTGGACCGCCCCTAAATCTGCGATTCGCTCAGCATTATTGACTGGATCCACAAAAAAAGCCGCCTCCACAATATGATTTTCTAGACTATATTGTCCGCTAACGACGGCATTCGTAGAGAAGCCGTCAGCACTCATGATCTCGAGCTTGGCCTCCTTGCCCGAAGCTTCTCCCTGTTTAATTAATTCGACCACGGACTCTAACATAAGGGTATTCACGCCGAGCAACACCTCGAGGTTCTGACCACGCAATTCTGATTCCATTGGCATTCGTAACATCTTAATAAACCCAGGGCTGGCCCGGTCAATGATGAGAGTGCCCGCATCAAAGCGCACGAGGCAAGCCATCGAGTGTGAATAGAGGCAGTTCTGAAACTCTTGTAACCGGGTAACTTCGATACCTAGCGTGAACTCTTTTTCTTTAATTTGAGAAACCAAACTCCGTTCAATCCAAATGAAGCTAGCAGTCGCGACGCCGCCTAGAGCTGAGAAAAGGTATGTTCCCCATGCGGGAGCATCGATTACGATCAATCCTGTCGCAATCGCAAGAGATGAAAACACACCTAAAAAAAGCGCTAAAATAAATGCACTTAGAGGTAAATTTTGGCTGTCGGTTGATTTCATTTAAAATGCCACAGTTGGCTAATAGACAAGAAAAAGTAGTGTCTTGACCCTAGTTTGCAAGGCTAAGATGATAGTCGGTAAGCCTCTAAACTAGTGCGAAGACCTTACAAAGTGGCTTTAGAGAAGAATATACCTCATTGTCGTGCAACTCGCATCAGTTCGGCACTGATCTTATCGATAGCTATTTCGTGCGCTATACGATTCGGGTCGTATTGATCAAGTAGCGCCCAAAAGCCTTTACCGTGGTTCATCTCCGTCAAGTGCGCTAACTCGTGAAGTATAATATAATCCTGCAACTCGGGTCGTAACAACACGAGGCGCCAATTCAGAGAAATACCTCGACGTGCCGAGCAAGAACCCCAGCGGCTCGATTGATCACGCACCGAGAGCAAACTGTAACTAAGCGCGAAACGTTTGGCATGATAAGCCACGCGACAAGTAAGGGCATCTTTAGCAAAACGGCGCAAAAGTTGAACTAGCGATGCCTCATCCACCTCCGGCAGGCGAAGAACAAGCACCGCTCCACCCGAATCAAAAGTATAATTTGCCTGAAAACTTCTTGTCGCCTCGATCCTTACTTCGAAGACATCACCACTCGCTGTAATTTGTGGGTGAAGGCTCAACCACCCAGTCAAAGTGTAAATACGGGGTGCTTTCGAGAGCTGCTCATCTA
>QXZH01000112.1 GCA_009886465.1 Opitutaceae bacterium | reverse complement strand
ATTGCTCCGCTTGCACGACATTTATCAGCCTAGTTTTTCCTAGAAAGAGTAGTCAATTGCTACACTTCAGCTGGCACCAGTCTATTATTTTTTCTTCGCAGCTTTCTTTGCTGCCTTCTTTACGGCCTTTTTCTTAATCGAGCTAAGCTGCTCTAAAATCTGGTAATTACGCTGCACCATCTGACTAGGGTCTTCGAGTAGCCCGGCTGCGATGCGGGCGTTATCGAGTAGTTGTTGGCTAATGAGGCCGGCTAAGTCTCCATTGTTGCCATGAAGGGCTGCTAGATTCTTGACTAGTGGGTGGCGTGGATTGACTTGCAACTTGACGGGAGGCTCACCGCCCATACCCGGCATTTCTGAGCCACCTGCTTTTTGCTGCATGGCTTTCATCATCTTACGCATTTGAGCGGTCATCTGTTTGTCGGCGTTGACGATCATGGCAGGGCTGCCAACGAGGCGCTCGCTGGCAGAAACTTCACTCACTTCGTCGCCAAGCTTTTCTTTAATGAAGGCGCAAAGCGCTTCGGACTCGCTGGCTTTGAGCCCGTCTTCTTTGGCGGTTTCAGTCTCGGGCGCGATAGCGTCGAGATCGATCTCTTCATTATCCGCGGAAACGAAGTTTTTCTCCTCAAAGGCACGCGCGTGGTTCATGACAAACTCGTCAATCGGCTCGTAGAGGTAAAGCACCTCGATCTTACGCGCCTTAAATGCCTCGATGTAGGGGCCACTCTCAATCGCTGCGCGACTGGGACCAAACAAGTAGTAGATCTCCTTTTGGCCTTCGGGTGCACGAGAGAGGTAATCGGATAGGGAAGTGTTGGTGCCTTCTTCGGTATAGGAGGATTCATAGCGAAGGAGCTTGAGGAGCTGATCGCGGTGAGTGAAATCAGTAGTCACACCCTCTTTGAGGAAGAGCCCGAAACTACTCCAGAAATCGTTATATACTTCGGGCTCTTTTTTGGCTTTTTCTTCGAGTGTTTTGAGGAAGCGCTTGGTGATGACTTTGTTCAGTTTTTGAATCAAGGTGCTATCTTGCATCGACTCGCGGGAAATGTTGAGTGGCAGGTCAGCGCTATCGACGACGCCACGCACGAAGCGCAGCCAGTCGGGAAGGAGATTCTTCGGCTCGTTGTCGATGAGCACTTTGCGGCAGTAGAGGCCTACACCAGGCTCCATACGACCAAAACCGAAGCCTTCCATATTCTCAGTTGGCGCGTAGAGGACGGTGTTGATTTCGAGGGGTGCATCGGCGTTGAAGTGAAGCCAAAAGCGAGGCTCGTCGAAGGCCTTGGCCTGGAATTTGTAGAACTCTTTGTATTCTTCCTCGGAGACGTCGCTCTTACTTTTGAGCCAGATAGCGCCGATGGTGTTGAGTTTCTCGCCATCCACCAATACGGGGAACTGCACGAAGGCGGAATACTTTTTAATGATCTCTTCGATACGATCCTTCTTCGCAAAGTCCTTATACTCATCCTTGAGCGAAATCACGACACGGGTACCGCGACGTTCGCCCTCGACTTGCTCGATCTCGTAAGCGCCTGATCCATCGCTCGACCAGCAGTAGCCCTCGCCCTTGGTCTGCCAAGTGCGAGTGTAGACCTTGACCGAATCCGCCACCATGAAGACGGAGTAGAAACCGACGCCAAATTGGCCAATGAGATTATCATTACGTTCACCGCTATCTTTGAGTGCGTTGAGAAAGGCTTTTGAACCAGAGTGGGCGATGGTGCCTAGGTTTTCGATCAACTCATCACGAGTCATGCCTATGCCGAAGTCACGAATCGTGATCTCGCCAGCTTCTTCGTCGGAGGTGACTTGGATTTCAAGGTCGAGGTCAGCATCGAAGATGTCAGCATCCTTTTGCGCGACTTGGTTATGCCGTAGCTTTTCGGTGGCGTCGGAGGCATTCGAGACGAGCTCGCGAACAAAGATCTCTTTGTCGGTATAGAGGGAATGAACTACAATATCGAGGACTTGTTTAACCTCGGCTTGGAATTCGTGGCGTTCAGGTGCGGGTGTGCTTGTCATAATTTTTTGGTGCTAGAAATTGGAATTAAGAATTTAAATAAATACATCAGCGGAATTGGTTTTGTTCCGCGTGAAAATGGTAACTGGCGGTTGCAAGATGGGCGCAAAGTTCAGTTTGATCTATATCGTGCGTGCGGCAGAGGTCTTGGAGTGAGTCGGCGTGGTTACGAAGCTCGGTGTTGATGAGGCCAAGTAAGAGGTGAGGCTCGATACTCTGGAACTGACTCCAATCCATCGTGTGTTTACTCGGAAAGCTCTTTAGCAGCCTCTTTGGGCGAGCCGAGGATGACCAGTTCCTCTTCGAATGAGGAGCCACTGGAATAGGCGGCGAAACGAGCAAGAAATTCTTCAGCCTGCTTTAGTTCCCCGTTGTCGCTGGCGATCTCGGGTATGGTCTTGTTTGCGAGATAGACGAAGATGCCTGTGCCATCAGAGGTGAGCATGGGCGAGACCTCGCCGGATTGCATGCCTAGGGCTAGTTGAAGGGCACTGCGGTTTAGCTCTCGCGGAGCTTCTTGCACGGAGAAGGTCTCGAAGGAGGCAGTGTCCAGTCCAAGGGCTTCGGCTGCCTTAGCAAAATCAATGCCTTCGGCGATCTTAGCTTTGAGCTCTGCTTGAAGGCTTTCGCCCCTTTCGTTGAAGAGGCGGCGCTTTTCGTCCGTCTTGTAGTCGTTGGTAAGCTCGGATTGGACGGCTTCGAACTCAGGGATTTCGGGGTCAATCCGGCCTTCGTAGAGGAGCACGGCAAAGCCACCATCGACGGCATAGGCATCGGAATAGTAGCGGTTGCCTCCAAGTTTGAAAGCAGACTCCAAGAGATCTGAGGAGAGTGCACGCTGGCTCGCACTAGCAAGTGTATACGGTTCAATCTCGGTAAGGCTGAGGTTCGATTCGTTGAGTAGTGCCTTAAATGCAGTAGAGTCGCGCTTGATCTCATCGCGGTAGAGTGTATATGCGAAGCCCTGCGCGGCTTCGTTGGCCATACGAGTTTCTTGTTCGACCAAGTAGCTTTTGGTGACGGCTTCGCGGACATCGCTGAAAGTGACCGCGTTTGCTTCTTTTGGCGTTTCTACTTCTCCGTCTGCGACCGACTTAGCAGGCTCGGGCTTGGTCGATTCGTAGTCGGCTACGAATACATCTTGTTTGGAGATGAAGTGTTCGCGGAGTTCAGCTTCGCTTGGTTCTAGAACTTTTTCTACGTAAGCTTCGAGGTCAAAGTATGCGTAGCTAGCCTTGATGCGTTCGGGAATTTCGTAGCGAAGTTTGTTGGCTTCATAGTACTCGCGGAGTGCAGTTTCCTCTACGGTGATCTCGGGTGAGAAATCGGCGTAATTGAGTTCGGCAGTGGTTAAGTTCAGCTTGGTTGCTATGCGTTGGGTCTGTGAGATTGCTTCAGCTGGCAGGAGGTAGCCGGGACCCGATAGGACGGAGCCGATTTGGTTGATGCGGTAATCTTCTTCTAGCACGACTATGACCAGGCCTTGGGACGTGCGCGGGTTGGACTCCATGCCGTCGACAAAGTTAGTGTAAGCGTCGGCACTAAATTTGCCGTCCTCTCCACGAAAAGCAGCTTTGCTTGTAATGTAGTTAGAAAGTGTCTCTTGGCTTGGTGAGGGCACACCGATTTCACCAGCAAGGTGGAGGAGGGCGATGCGACCTTTCAGCTGATCTTGAAACTGCTCGTCGCTTCGGATCTGTTGACTATTGAGATAAGCGCTAAGTAGTACTTTCTCTGTGATGACTTCACTCTCACGAGGTGAGTTTAAGTCGATGCCGTAGAAAAGATTTTCTTCGTAGCTACTACGGTCGGTCGTGCATCCAGGTGTGGCACCAATTGTGAAGACAAAAGCGACGATAATAATAGCCAGCAGGAACAGAAAAAGCCAGCGTCCGTGACGAATGAGGTGATGTTGAATCCAAGAGATCATGAGGTGTGAAAAAGCGGTGAAGGTTAGGTGCCCTTAGTTTCCTGTCAACCTATTGGTTGCACTCTCTCGATCTCATTTGTTGCAACTGGGACAAATTGGCCAGCATCCTACTAAATTTCACCATTGTCGAAGCGTTGTTAGACAGGATGACCCCTTTCTTACTATGAGCTATTGGCTAACAATCTTTAGTTGAAGACTTTATTCAAAAGTTGCATGTCCCTCATTACGTGGACACATTTAAGATGATCTTTTAATTTTTGTTCATTTGCGAAAAAATCAAAATCGCGGTAGATTGTTATTTTATTACATGTCGACAGCCCCTCAGATTGAACACGTCCATTACGACGAAACCTGCCCCATCATGGATCGCGATCAGATTGATACACTGATCTTGGGTGATGTAGGCGACACCGACACCTCACTTGTGCGCGAGTTGTTCGACCTTTTTTCGAATGAAAGTGCTGCTAAGCTCGAAGCGCTAACCGCAGTTTGCGAAAAAGGCGACCTCTTAGAACTCCGTAATATAGTGCATTTCATAGTCGGTAGCGCGTGTCATCTTGGTTTCGTCCGTCTAGCTGCCTTTTACCGCGCCATTGAGCGTGCGGTTGACGAGCAGCAACTGACCGACATCACCAAAATCGAAGCACCCATTCGCCGTGAGTTTGAACTCGCTCGTGAGGCTTTCCGCGCGGATTTTAACCTTTAGAGAGCTCTTTCGCGTCGATGGCAGCCGCGTGTGATTGGAAAGCAATTAATTCCTGCTTCACTACTGGCAACAAAAAATACACGCCGATTAAATTTGGAAAACACATTGCTAGTAACATACCGTCGGAGAATTCGGTTACTGCGCCTAGTGAAAGAGCTGATCCGACAACAATGCAGGCACAGAAGAGCAATTGATAAGTCAGTTCAGAGGCGCGGCTCGTACCGAAAATCGTCGTCCATGCTTGTTGCCCGTAGTAAGACCAAGAGATCATGGTTGAGATCGCAA
>QXZH01000111.1:23432-26941 GCA_009886465.1 Opitutaceae bacterium | reverse complement strand
TGTCCGCCTGCACTGCCGCCACCGACGCCAATCTTTTTAGCATCGATCCCCAGCCTATCTGCATTTGTCGTGACATATCGAAGGGCATCCAGGGCATCTTCGACGCAAGTCTTAGCTTGGACTCCTTGACGAGATTTGACCCGATAGTCTGCTACGATACCTACCATCCCGCGTTCACTCAAACGTTCGCAATATTTTACAAATTGCGTAGGGGAGCCGCCATGCCAACCTCCACCAAAAAAGAAGAGCATTGCTGGGGCTGTAGCATTTGTTTTGGAAGTAATCGTTGGATTAAAAACCCAGATTTTTAAATCATGACCGTCTACGCTCTTGTAAGTGTATACGGAATCGCTGTTTATTTTTGGAGGGTAGGGCTGGGCGCCTTGCGTGGAGGAAACGCTAATAACGAGCAATAAGGATATTAGTAGTTGGGGGCTCATATTATATGGTATTTTCGGTTATTAAGGTAAAATTCAACTGAGTTAAAAAACTCTTATTAAGGACCTATAATAGGTCATCGTGTGAATAGCTCTCAAGTTGCAAATATTTTTAAGAGCATCAATTGTAAGGGGTATCTATGACTTTCAGTATATACCAATATTCACAGCAGTATCACCTGCCGTATAGCACTCCAAAAGGAAGTCGTTAATTTATGAAAAAGTCCCTTGCCAGATGCAGATCTTACGAGCTTCTTAAGGGACTGACCGATGGATAAAGCATATCAAGTAATCGCTCGCCGCTGGCGTCCCAAGCAGTTCAATGAACTGGTGGGGCAGGACCACATCGTGCGCACCTTGAGTAACGCCATCGATACTAAGCGGATCGCTCACGCTTACCTCTTTGTCGGACCACGCGGCACTGGTAAGACTAGCACCGCGCGTCTTTTCGCTAAGGCTCTCAATGCTGAAGGGGGTCCTAGTGCGACGCCCGACAATGAATCTGAGACCAGTCAGGCCATTATGAATGGCTCTTGCATGGACGTGATCGAAATCGACGGTGCTTCTAATAACAGTGTCGAGCAAGTTCGCAGTCTGCGCGAGGAGTGTCAGTTCGCCCCCGCGCAATGTACCTTCAAAATCTACATAATCGACGAAGTGCACATGCTTTCGACAGCGGCCTTTAACGCCCTACTCAAGACCCTCGAAGAGCCGCCCGAACATGTTAAATTCTTTTTCGCCACGACCGAGGCACACAAGGTATTGCCCACCATTGTGTCGCGTTGCCAACGCTTTGAGTTCCGTCCAATTTCGGACGCCGTTATCGTCGAGAAGCTCATGCAAATTTGCCAGACCGAGGACATCAAAGTTGAAGCGCCCGCGTTGGTCTCTATCGCTCGTCTCGCCAACGGTGGCATGCGCGATGCGCAGTCTATTCTCGACCAAATGATCTCCTTCTGTGGTAGCGATATCAAGGAGAGCGACGTGCTCGATGTTTACGGTCTCGTTTCTGATGAGCGCATCAGTAAGTTAGCGCAAGCCTTGGCCGCTCTCGACTACGCTGCGATCATCGCTGCGGTCGATGAGTTCGCTACAGAAGGGCGGGATCTTTACCGTATTTTAGTCGACCTTCAAGCCTATGCACGCGAGGCATTACTCGATGCGATCCAAAATGCTGGTAACACGAAGATGCTAGGTGTCGATATGAATACTGAGTCGATCATGCGTATGCTTGACGCGTTGCATCGTGGCGAAGCTTCCGTGCAACGCGGATTGTCCGAGAAGGTGAATTTCGAAGTGGTATTACTCAAAGCGTCCGAAGAGTCACGCTCCCGCGCGATTGACAGCTTGATTAAGCAAGTCAGTGCGGCCAGTGGCAGCTCAGACGAAGCAGTCCAAGCCGAAAAAAAAAAGCCCTAATTATCCCGACGGGTGAGAGCAATACGGTCAAGCTTGGCATTGACCAAACGGAAAGTATAGACGCGGCATCAAGACAGGCTCAAGGGATTGGGCAGGAGCACTCAGAAGGCACTCCACTAGTTTCTCCATCTGAGCATGGATCAGACCTTTCAACAGCAGTCTTGGATGGTGAGCTTATCGATAAAGAATCTGCTGTGGTCGACAATGCGCTCGATCCGATGATACTGGGCGAAAGCTCCGCTACAGAACTGGCCATTACTAAGCCACTGATTTCAGTCGAAGATGCTCAGGCCAAGCTGAGCCCGAATATTTTGAAAGTGCTCTCCAGAAAATTCAAAGGTAGCCTCACCGAAGTGCGGCATAAAGACGAACGGGATCAGATTTTTTGATTAATCCGTGGCGCATCCGCTTGTCGATATGGCAAGCTAGTAAACATGGAGGACTTACGGAGTTTCTTCAGTCGGTGCTTTATCATCGATCAATCCAATATCACGACCGACACGGCCAACATCGAAAAAGCTGACGTAGATGACAAATCCTAGGAGTAAAATCATAAACGCGCCTTGCAGGTTCTCCATGAATTTTTTTGGCAATGGGCGGCCGATCAATTTCGAGATTGTGGCGAAGAGCATGTGACCGCCGTCTAAGACAGGGATCGGGAGTAGGTTGAAGATCGCGAGGTTGACGTTGATTAGCGCGAGCATCCAAAGTAGGTCGATGAAGCCAATTTGCGCCATACGGGTGAGTCCGTGGACGATACCGACGGGACCGCTCATGTTCTTCACTTTAACGTCGGAGTTTTTGTGAACGAGCGCGTAGAGCGTCATCTTCATGGTCTCGGCGAAGCGGTAGAGTTGTTCGACAGGATTGTAGTGGACGCGTTCGGTTTTGTATTGAAAATCGTAAGCAAAGCCGAAGCGTGGGCTGGCCTCGCCTTCTTTGATCCGTGGGTGGATGGGGAGTGTCACTTCTTTGCCGTTGCGTTCTATTGTGACATCGATGCTGCGGTCGCCATGGTTACTGAGGTAAGTGTTGAGGAAGGCTCCAGAGATAATGACTTCGCCGTCGAGTTTGATAAGGCGATCCATCGGTTCTAGCCCGGACTCAATGGCAGGCATATCAGGTTCTAGGTGAATGACGATGGGTGCGGAGGTCTCATCGGTCTCTGGTTCGATGCCGATGTAGCGCATACGTTCGCTGGAAACGAGTTCGGGGTAGACGGTAAATGCCATGGTCTCGCCGTCTCGGAGGATAGCGACTTCGACTTGGCGGCGACCTGCCTCGCCGTCTTCTTTGCCGATGCCTGTGGCGATAGCGTTTTGGAAATACCACCAATCAGGCACGGGCTTGCCGTCGATTGCATAAATGGTGTCTCCTGGGCGTATACCTGCTTCGTAGGCAGGCCCTGGCACGATGGCACCATCGGCATTACGGATCTCTTCGGCTACAAAGCCGACGCTGGTCGACTTAACAATCTCCCTACCCACACCCCAAAGTACGAGCGAGAGCACGAGGGCGAAGATTAGGTTGAAGACCGCACCCATTACAGCAACTATCATCTTATCGGCGTAAGAAATGGGGGCGAGCTTGTCTTCTTCTTTTTCGCTACCTTCGATTCGCCCCATGTCCGCGAGTTGGGGCAGGGAGACGTAG
>QXZH01000111.1:0-23422 GCA_009886465.1 Opitutaceae bacterium | reverse complement strand
GCGACTATCATTTTATCGGCGTAAGAAATGGGGGGGAGCTTGTCTACTTCTTCTTTTTCGCCACCTTCTACGCGCCCCATGTCTGCAAGTTGGGGCAGGGAGACGTATCCCCCAAGTGGCAGTAAGGAAAGACGGAAGTCGGTGCCATTGCGGTGCCAGCCGAAAAGACGTGGCCCAAAGCCGATAGAGAAGCGGTCGGCGATGAGACCACGCTTCTTGGCCGCAATAAAGTGGCCGAGCTCGTGTATGAAGATGGAGAAGCCAAGCGCAAACAGAGCTAGTGCGATATAAAGGATTGTGGAGGGCATGTTTTGGTTAAGCTGAAATCTGTATTTAACGAGCCATGTGGGAGGAAAAGACCTTGGTGGGTTTGGGTAAGCTCAGGCACTACGGATTGTGTGCTTGTGCGACGTCACGTGTCTCGGTGTCGATTTGAAAGAGTTGATCGAGGCTGGGGCTAGGCGGTGAAACGATCTGAGTTAGACTGTGCTCTATTAGTTGGGGAATTTCAAGGTAGCTGATTTCTTTAGCAAGAAAGCGTTCGACAGCGACTTCGTTGGCAGCATTAAAGATGGCCGGAGCGGCATCACCAATGCGCAAGGCGTTGTAGGCGAGCTGGAGGCAGGGATATTTGGCATATTCGGGCGGTGTAAAGTCGAGGCAGAAGGCTTTGCGGAAGTCAGTACTCGGCGTAACGCTGGGCGCACGGTCTGGGTAGAGAAGGCAGTGCTGGATGGCAAAGGTCATGTCGGGGGGACTGACCTGCGCGAGCATGGAGCCGTCGATGAACTGGACGAAGGAGTGCACCAAGCTCTGAGGATGAATGACCACTTCGAGGTGATCGGGTTCCAGGCCAAAGAGCCAGTGTGCTTCGATCAGCTCGAGGCCTTTGTTGGCCATGGTGGCAGAATCGACGGTGATCTTTGGGCCCATCGACCAGTTGGGGTGCTGGGTGGCCATCTCGGGAGTAACTTCGGCCAATTCTTTTTCTGGGGTGTCGCGAAACTGTCCGCCAGATGCGGTGAGAATTAGCTTGTCGACTTGCTCGGAGGGATGGCCTTGTAGGCACTGAAAAATGGCGTTGTGCTCGCTATCAGTCGGCAGGAGTCGCACCCCTTTGCGCTTGGCGGCTTCGATGACATGGGCGCCGCCGAGAACGAGGAGTTCTTTATTCGCCAACGCGATGTCTTTACCCGCTTCGATTGCTGCGAGGGTAGGGCGCAGACCGGCAACGCCGAGGACGGCGACGAGTACAATGTCGGCCTCGGCAAGGCTAGCAAGTTCGGCGAGGGCTTCAGTTCCCGAGCTAAGCTGCGTTGTGGCTGGAAACTGGCCCGCTTGTTGGGCTCGAAGGTAAGCTTTTTCGTCCTGGAGGACGGCGTGTGGCACGTCAAATTCGCGGCAGATTGTGGCGAGCTCACTATGGCGGCTTTGCGCAGCCACACCCACGAGCTGAAGGCGGTCCGGGTGGGCACGAAGCACGCGCAAGGTGCTACCACCAATGGAACCCGTGGCGCCAAGGAGGACGACTTTTTTAGGTGTGATCATCCTAATGAGTGGTCGCGTAAGGGAGAACCCATTTCGATGGTGTTGACTCGTTGCAATGCAACTCGAAAGCGCTTATTGCTTACGCTACTTTTTTGGGAGCTGGACACTAGTAGAGGAAATATTTGAAAAATAAATACCCGAGCGGAGCGGTCAGAATGAGGCTGTCGGTGAGATCAAAAATACCCCCTATGCCAGGAATAATTTTACCCGAGTCTTTGACGTCGGCCTGGCGCTTGAAGGCGGACTCGACAAGGTCGGAGGCGATGGAGGCGACGCCAATAGGGATGGCGATTAGCGCACCGAGCCACCAGCTGAAGCCCGCCGGTACGAGCGTGTGGAAGAATCCTATTAGAATGACGCCGATGAGCATGGAAAAGCCGATGCCGCCGGCTGCACCTTCGTAAGTCTTCTTCGGGCTGATTACGGAGAGGGGTGTTTTGCCTAGCTTCATACCAACAAGTAGACCACCGACGTCCGCGCATTTGGCCACCGCCACGACCCATACAGCGAGGAACATACCTGTGGCGGCGGTCTCGCCGTTAGACTCTGCTAGCTTTACGATCTTGATAAGAAAGTGCAACATGAAGGGCACGTAGATTAGGCCGAAGAGAGTCGGCATAAAGCTTCGCAAGCGGCCTGCTTGGAGGTCGAGGCAGATGATTATCAGCGCGATCACGACGAAGCTGAGGACAAAGAGATCATTGCCCGAGTCGATATCACCTAGGTAGTAGGCGCCGAGGGTGATGACGGCACCAGCGGCGATGCCTAGGCCTTTCATGGGTTTGAGACCCATCTTCGTGAAGAGCTGGTAAAGTTCCAGTTGTGTGAGAAAGGCGAGAATCGCAATAATAAATACGCCTGCATGGACGCCGAAGAGCCAGAGCGAGATTGCGAGAATCGACCAGAGTGCGGCAAAACTGATTATACGGTGCTTCATAGCTTAGTATGATTAGTAAGGGTAACGGATGGTTTGTAAAAGCTCAGACTTTTATCTGTTCAGTGGTTTTGCCGTAGCGGCGTTCGCGGGAGGCGTATTCGGCGATCGCAGCTTTAAACTCATTCTCGCAGAAGTCTGGCCAAAGGACTTTACTTAAATAGATTTCGGAGTAAGCGGATTGGAGAAGGAGGAAGTTACTAAGGCGGCATTCACCTGACGTTCGGATGACGAGATCGGGGTCGGGCATGTCACGAGTGTAGAGGTATTGGCTGAAGCCGTCGTAGTCGAGGTCGTTTGGGTCGAATGAGCCTTCAATAGCGGCCTGGGCGACAGCTTTGACCGCGTCTACCACTTCAGTGCGTGATCCATAATTGAGCGCGAGACCGAGGGTGTATTCGTCGTAGTCTTGAGTGGCTTCTTCGGCTTTATGGAGAAGCGTTTGGATGCGCTCGGGCAGTTCGCGGTAGCGGCCGACGACGCGCAGGCGGATCTTGCGCTTAATTAACTCGGACATTTGCTCGCTGAGAAAACGTTCGAGTAGATCCATGAGAGCTAAAACTTCGAGCTTTGGGCGGTTCCAATTTTCGACGCTAAAAGCGAAGAGCGTAAGGTTTTTAACGCCGTTTTCTTGGGCCGCTTTGAGTGTGCGTTTGACCGCTTCGGCACCACGGCGGTGCCCTTCGATGCGTGGGAGTTTGTGCTGCTTTGCCCAGCGACCATTGCCATCCATAATGATGGCGATGTGTTTAGGGGTGTTAACGGCTGTCATATTTCTGTCTAAGTCTGATCTCTTGTTATTTCTTTAGAATGAATTTGATCGCTAAATCTTCATATATTTCTCATAAAAACGCATGGTCAACTGTGCGCAAGGGTAGAGCGCAGTGTATTTTAGCGATGATAGCTTCGACCTTTGCGCGCGTGATCTGGACGGATTGTGCTCTGCTAGTGTAAGAAGGACAGGGAAGCAGGCGCAATCCATAGCGACTGCCTTGCTTGCGAATAAGGCTATATTTGAAAGTCGCTGCCGCCGGTCATTTCGTGGAGACCGCATTCACGCTTGAGGCCGCCGAAACGAGTATCTTCTTGAGTCATGCCATCGCCTAGTTTCTTCGTACTATGCCAGTCGCCGACGGAGACGTAACCTTGATCCCAGAGCGGGTGGTAGGGCAGGCTGTTTTCAGTAAGATACTGATAAATGTCGTGGTCGCTCCAGTCGATGATCGGGTAAACTTTCGTTACTTTGTTTTGTGCTTCGACTACACTGCGCTCGCCGCGAGAGCTAGATTGACTGCGACGGAGACCGGAGAGCCAGGCAGTGGCTCCGAGTGTTTGCACTGCTCGGTTCATCGGTTCGACTTTGTTGATTCGATTGTAGCGTTCGATCCCATCGATACCTTGCTCCCAAAGCTTGCCGTGGAGGGCTTCTTGCTGAGCGGCTGTTTGTAGCGGAGTATATGTTTTCAGGTTGAGTTTGAGTCGCTCCGTTAAGCTCGCGGCAAAAGTATAGGTCGATGGAAAGAGGTAGCCAGTGTCGACGAAGATCACTGGAATTTTAGGAATTTGCACCGTAACGAGGTGCAGCATGACGGCACTTTGCACACCAAAACTAGTGGTTAACACGAGCTGGTCGCCGTAGGTTTCATGAGCCCACCGCACACGCTCAGTCGCGGAAGCGATCTCTAGATCAAGCCCCTTTGAAGCGGTTTTTCGTACGGTTTCTGTCTGACTCATGTATCTAATCTTTGGTTCTTGAGTCAGAAAGTCAAGAATAGAGTCTGCCGAAAACGGAGCTTTGATTTAACGGAATCGGTAACTGTCTTGCAATGTTGATGCGAAGATCGCTCAAATACTACTTACAAGGTGGGCGAATAATCCACGGCAGTTAAGGAATATTATTCAACTGTCGAATGGCCATCTTTTGAAATTTAAGTGTTTTAGCTGTTATCGTGAGTATATCTTTTTGCAGAACTGAACTTTTACCAACCATGTCTAAATTATGTCTCAGCCTTTTTGGCGCTCTTGCACTTTCTGCCTCGGCACTTGCGGCTCGATCGGTCGATCTGTCTCTGCCTGGGCTAGATTTTTCAGGAAAAAACGCTGTCTGGCTTGTGCTCGACGCGGGTGTGGGCTTCGGGTCGACTGCTATACAAATTGATACCAACAAACGCGCATTTGTAGCCTTCCAAGCTGATTTGGCGCTACGCATCTGCGAGAGTGAGATCACCGAAGTCCGCCAATACAAGGACTACCAGTGGCATACCGTCGAACTAGAAGGCCTTAGTCTTAGCTTGGAGGGTGGGCAAATGAAGCTCTCGCTCAAAGCCATCCGTGGGATCGATGCGATCCGTGCAGTACAGTGGTTTACCTATGGCGAATCTGGCGTGATTGCTCCCAAAAAATCCTACATCAGTCGAAAAGAGGGTGAGGTCTACCTTCCCTTTTATTACGTGCCCAATGCCTCGGGCATTCTTGAAATGCGAGGCCGCTACGGTGCGCCCGATGCCAAGCCAGTCATTTACCAAATGTTACCACGCCTCTACGGCAACGCTAATGAATCTCGCAAGGTAAACGGCACACTCGCTGAAAACGGCACTGGCAAATTCAGCGACCTCAGCGATTCCATACTTACGGGAATGCGCGCCGAAGGCTTTAGCCATATATGGCTTACAGGTTTGCTCCAGCAGGCCACCTCGACCGACTATAGCAAGGCTGGCCAGGCTGCCGACGATCCTGACTTACTTAAAGGTATCGCGGGTAGTCCCTACGCCATTCGTGATTACTTTGATGTTTCTCCGGACTACGCCGACAATCCCTCGCTACGTCTCGAAGAGTTTCGCTCTCTTGTCGCGCGTATGAAAGCGGCAGGCCTGAAAGTCGTGATCGACTTCGTGCCAAACCACGTCGCCCGCAGTTACGCCTCCGATATCCGTCCAGAGCTAGCCTTCGGCGTAAATGACCGCAAAGACGTTTACTTCGATTCCGATAACAATTTCTTCTACCTCACACCCGAGGTGGCCGACGGTTCAGCCCCACTTCGCTTGCCTACATTGCATCCGATATCTGGCCGGATTGTCAACGAGACTGCCCGCCTCGTGGGCAATGCTGATGGTCATTTTGCCCCTGAGAAAGTTCACGGACGCGTTACGGGTAACAATGTCGTCAGTTGGTATCCCTCAAATGGTGATTGGTATGAGACGGTGAAACTGAACTATGGATTCGACTTTCTTAACCGCGATTCTCCCCCGCGATACCCGAGCGCCGTGAGTCCCCGTGCCCGTGTTCCTGATACGTGGAAAAAAATGGATTCCATTATCGCCTACTGGCAAGAGTTCGGCGTCGACGGCTTCCGTGCCGACATGGCGCACATGGTGCCGCCCGAGTTTTGGAAATGGATGATTCACCGCGCTCGTGAGCGTAATCCCGAGGTGCTTTTCTTTGCCGAGGCTTACAATGACGATCCCGCTAAAGTTCCAGGGCAGGACCCTGTCATTCCGCGGGATGATAACGTCATGCTCGCGCTGCTCGACGCCGGCTTCCACGCTGTTTATGACGATCCTGGATACGACACGCTTGAGCACCTCTATGCTGGTAGAAATTGGGCAAACGATTTACAAGAGGTGGAGAATGGCCTTGGCGCGTTTTTCTTCGACTGCGCACTTCGCTATACAGAGAATCACGACGAAATTCGCCTCGCGCACCCCGAGACTTGGGGAGGTAACGGTATGCAAGTCGGCCGAGCGACCACCGGTGCGCTCTTTGGACTCTCGCGTGGGCCTGTTATGCTTTATCACGGACAAGAAGTCGGCGAACCTGGCCTCAATAGCGAAGGCTTTGGTGGTGATGATCAACGCACTTCAATCTTTGACTACTGGTCGATGCCCGAGTTTAACAAATGGTGGAACCAAGGTGCTGCCGATGGCGCAGGGCTTTCGTTCGAGCAAGCTGAACTGCGCGAGTGGTATGTGCGGTTGCTCCAGGTTCAATCGGAGCCTGCTTTTACTCGTGGCAACACCATCTTACTTAATCACGCCAACCGAAATAATCCTTTCTTCGGTAAGGTCGAAGATGTAGGCCCCTCTGGACATTGGTTCTTCGCTTATCTACGTGAAGACCCAGAAAGTCAGTCGTATTTCCTCGTGACTTCAAACTTTCATGCTAAAGCCACGTTGCGCCACGTTCGCGTTCGTCTACCCGAACAGGCTGTCGCGTCCCTCGGGCTCGATTCCGGGGAAGATGGTTGGTTAGTGCTCCGCGACCGCCTTAGCAGCGATTCTACCAAGCGTGCCATCCGTATCGACGACGTTCTGCGTGACGGAATCTACCTAGATGGTCTTGGCCCGCTCTCTTCTAATTATTGGAGTATCGAAAAAATGGATACTCCTCCAGCGGGTGTTAGCATCATTCCAAGTCTTGTCGCTGGTAATGCCTTTCTCGGTGCGCCACCAGTCTTGCGCACTAGTGCAGGTAGTGATCTGCGACTTGATTTACGACGCTTTGGCAATCCAGGCAAGACACACAGATTTCACGTTGAGTCTGTCGAAGGCGTCAGCGCTGAGATCGACGCGCTCAACCATGTGCTTTACCTTTCTGTGGCCGATGATGTTAGCGGACTAGTTGTTTTACCCTTTACTCTAGAGCCTTTGACTACGTGTGCAAAAAGGATTGAGAGTAGCCTTCCTATAGCGGTTAAATATGTAGCCAGACAGGCCTTCCGTATAAAAGGCTTCAAGGAGGCAAACGCCGTTTCATTAGTCGGTGATTTTAATAGCTGGAACGATGGCGCCCACCGCCTCGAGTGGAGCGTAGGGGGCTCTGAGACTATCTGGGTTGACGGTGCCGAGCGCGAGGTGCAGGTCGAAGCAGGCTGGGAAATTACCACACATTTCAATGCAGGTCGTTATCGCTACAAATACATAATCGATGGTAATTGGCTGCCCGACCCCAGTCATAAATTTCGCGAGGACGACGGTCATGGTGGCTACAATTCTATTGTCGAAATTCCGAGCTCTCAATTAAACATCCCAGCCGCCACGCTCTTTCTTGAAGAGACGCGGTCCGACGCCTTAATTGTCGGCTCGAATCAATTACTTACAAAAGTTATCGCTCAGGCTTTACCCAAGAAGGGTGGTACCATTGGGCTCGACGCTAGGATTGTGGGTAAGCAAATCTATGTCTCCTTGAAAGGTGCACCCAGAGGCGCGCTCATCCGCATACTGGCTGAAGATTCTGGAGGCAATGTCGGCCTGCCTGCTATCGCTTACGCAGGGGAACCGACCCAAGATATCTGGCGCGACGATATTATTTATTACGCTTTTACCGACCGTTTTTACGATGCCGAGTCTGCTAATAGCATGCCAGTTGACGACGACAATGTGCTTCCTCCCGCAAACTACCTCGGCGGTGATTTTCAAGGTATCCGCGAAAAGCTCGAAGAAGGCTACTTTAAAGATCTCGGAGTCAATGTGCTTTGGCTTGCGCCGATCAATCAAAACCCCGAAGGGGCGTGGCAGGAATACCTCGAACCATTTCGCTACTATACTGGCTACCATGGATACTGGCCGATCGATCGCTACGGCGTGGAAAGACGCTTCGGTGGCGAAGCTGAGTTGCTTAGACTGATTGGTTCCGCGCACGGAAATGGTATGAAAGTACTAGCCGACCTTGTGCTCAAGCATGTCCATATAGAGAATCCTATTTGTGCCGAGCATCCAGATCTTTTCGGTCAACTTGAACTGAGCGATGGGACGCGCAATCTCCGTCGCTGGAACGATAACCCCTTTACTACATGGTTTGAACCCTTCTTGCCTGCTTTTGATTTTCGTAATCCAGACTCGATTGAGTTCTTGATGGAAGATACCACCTACTGGATTGATGCGCTTAATCTCGATGGCTACAGGCTCGACGCGGTCAAACACATCCGCCCCGACTTCTGGTGGCGCTTCCGTACCCGGATTCGCGATACGTTCCCCGACGAGAATTTTTACTTAGTCGGCGAGACTTTCCAGAGCCGCCAGGGGATTGCTGATTTTGTAGGTCCTAACATGCTGGATGGGCAGTTCGACTTTCCGCTCTACGACGAGATTATCCCTTGCTTTGCGCTCGCGCAGTTAGGCTTTGATGAACTTGAGTCAGCACTACGCGAGTCCGAAGAGGTCTTTGGGCGCAGTGTGCGGATGTCGCCCTTGCTCGGTAATCATGACAAGTCACGTTTCATTGCTTTTGCCGATGGTGATTTGACTGGTCCAATCGATTCAGACGACGAGGAAGTCGGGTGGGCGAGGACCATTAGGGTCGATAACACTGCCGCCTATAAAAAGCTTAAGCTCGCCATGACTTTCCTCCTCACGATCGATGGCGTACCCATGATCTATTACGGCGACGAGATCGGCATGAGTGGTGCGGGCGACCCTGATAATCGGCGTATGATGCGTTTCGGTCAAGACGTCACTGTGGAAGAGGCCTCGGTCAAAGCACACTTTGCAAAGCTGGCTAAAACACGTACCGCACACCCTTCACTTTATTTGGGTAGCCGTCGTTTACTAGCCGCAGGTGAGAATCAATATGCCTACGTGCGCAAGCATGAGGACGATGTTTCGATTGTCGTCTTTAATCGCACAGAGGAGATTCAGCGCTATGTTTTTGAACTTACGCCAGAGGTCGGTGATGCCGTCCTGACTGACGTGCTGAGCGATGCTGAAATTATTGTCCGTAATGGCCGTGTCATCTTTGAGGTAGCGCCAATGGAGTCGGCCGTCTATGTCACCTCGAAAGGAGTGAATGCGCATTCAGGGTAGAGGCATATTTTTTGCTTCGGTAGAAATGGTGCTTAACCATGATGGTCGAGATCAAATTGCGTTTTTCCAATGTCATGAGCACGAGCGTCTACGGCATTTAGTATGTTTCAATAGTTTGGAGTCCTGCATGCAAACTACTGATTCGTACAAAAAAAGCCCCGCCTGTGCCGTATTAGTGGGAGTTCTTAGCCTTTTGTGTCTAAGGTGAGTGCTTTCCTAGTAGATTTTTGTCTTCCGGTTGACGGCAGGACAGCCACCTACGTGGATCAAGCTCTCGATTGCTAAAGAGTAAAGGACAGATTCTCCGTTAAGTGTCGAACACCGCAGGGTTTTTTTAACCTACATTGAGTCGCCGTAGAAGCAACTGGAAATATAATGAATTGTTTGAAGCTGTCTGGACAAGCTCTCTTAAGGAGGCACACTGGTTGTTATGAAGTTTATGCCACAAGAGATAATTGCCCATAAACGCGATGGACTGGCCTTAAGCCAGGCGGAAGTAGAGCAATTTGTTTCCGGAGTCGTTTCAGGAGATTTTAAGGACTACCAATCGAGTGCTTTATTGATGGCTATTTTACTCAATGGGATGACTCCCGAAGAAACGGGTTGGTTGACCGAAGCAATGATGCGCTCGGGACGGATCGTCGAGTTGCCTGAAATTGCCCGTCCAAAGGTCGATAAGCATTCTACTGGTGGGGTCGGCGATAAAGTTTCGCTCATTCTTGCCCCCCTCGTGGCGGCCTGCGGACTCTGTGTCCCAATGATGAGCGGTCGCGGCCTTGGCCATACGGGCGGCACACTGGATAAGCTCGAAGCCATCCCTGGATTCCGTACTGACCTGACAGATTCCGAATATCGTGCACAACTCGCTTCGCTTCATCAAGCGATGATTGGTCAGTCTGCTGACATCGTGCCTGCTGACCGTAAGCTCTACGCTCTGCGCGACGTCACTGGCACAGTTGAGAGCATCCCGCTAATTTGTAGCAGTATTCTCAGTAAAAAAATGGCCGAGGGCATCGACTCACTCGTGCTCGACGTTAAATGCGGACTCGGTGCATTTATGAAGACCGAAGCCGAAGCGCGCCAACTGGCAGAGTCTCTGGTGGCGATCAGCGCCAGTATGGGCAAGCCCACTAGCGCGATCTTAACACGCATGGATGAGCCCCTCGGCTACATGATAGGCAACTCTCTTGAAGTCATCGAGTCGATCGATTGCCTCAGAGGTAAGGGCCCTGCCGATTTAATGGAAGTCACCTACGCTCTCTGCGCTGAAATGCTCATTCTAGGCGGGGTTCAATCGACTCAAGAAGGTGCAATGATCGCATTGAAGGGTGCGATCGATTCGGGGGCAGCACTTACAGGCTTTCGCGCTCTCATCGAGGCACAAGGTGGCGATGGAACTGTGGTGGACAATTATAACTGCCTGCCGCGAACAGAAAAAACAAAGGACATCGTCCTGAACAATGATTCTCCGATGTATGTTGAAGGCCTCGACGCACGTAGCTTCGGCGATGCTGCTTGCATACTTGGTGCTGGGCGTGCGAGCACCGATTCGATCATCGACCCCGCAGTCGGCATCGAACTCTTGAAAAAAGTTGGCCAAGCCATCCAACCCAACGAGGCGATTGCTCGCATCCATTATCAGAGTGTAGATGCGCTAGAAGCCGCAGAAGAACGGCTTGAAAAAGCAATCAAACTTTCCGTCGAAAAGCCGGTAGTGACGTCGCTCATTATCGATCGCATTAGCTATGAGAAATGTTAAGCGTTTAATCAGCGCGCCGGTCGGGCAAGCCGACCAAGCCCCCATGTCAGGTGGGAAGGCTTAGCGATACCTTTATCACATTCTAATAATGAAAGTAATGATCACGCCATGATACTCCCAAAAATACCTCAAGAGCTTACAGATTTTAAACCAGAGATCGGGCTCATTCTTGGCTCCGGCCTTGGCTTTTTTGCCGACGACCGCATCGAAGTAGTCGGTCGCGTGCCTTACGGCGATATTGAAGGCTTTCCTGTTTCCACGGTGCAGGGGCATGTTGGCCAATTTGTTTACGGCACAATCGAAGGTAAGCGTGTGATCTGCATGCAAGGTCGCTTTCACTTCTACGAAGGTTATGCCATGTCTCAGGTCACCTTACCCATACGTGCGATGCATGAAATAGGCGTCCGCACACTCTTTGTGACTAATGCTGCAGGTGGTATCAATCTCGACTTCGTGCCAGGCAACTTCATGTTACTTAGTGACCATATCAACGCGCTAGGAACCAATCCCCTAATCGCATGGAAGGGAAGCGAGGGCGTTCAATTTCCTGATATGAGCGAGGTCTACGATGGCGAGCTTCGTGCAAAGATCCGCGACTGGGCGAAGGCTCACTCAGTCGATCTTAAGGAGGGCATCTATCTCGCCACGACAGGTCCCAGTTTTGAAACACCCGCTGAGGTCCGTGCCTTCGGTATACTTGGAGCAGATGCAGTCGGTATGTCCACTGTGCCCGAAGCCATCGTCGCGCGTAAGTTTGGTATGCGCGTCATTGGTATTTCCTGCATTACTAACGCCGCTGCTGGTATCTCTAAAACTGAACTGACACACGAAGAAGTCTCTGAGACTGCCGATAGTGTTCGTCCGCAGTTTGCAGATTTGCTCGCCGCTGGGGTGAGCCTCGCTTAAATTGAGCTAAATGTATTGTAAGCTTGAAAAGCACGAAAGACGCGAAAGCTGTGAATCATAATACACTAGATTTCCGCTATCTTTATTTTCGAGTATTTATCGTTATTAGTATTTAAAATCATACAACTAAGCCATCTACATTATGACTACCGATCTATCCACTCATCCGCTTGTCCAGCACTATTTGACGATCCTTCGTGATCGTTCAACCCAAGCTTCTGATTTTCGTCGATGCAGCAAACGTATTACCGAAGTGATCATGGTCGAAGCAGCCAAGCTGCTATGTCTAGAGGCGATTCAAGTGCAAACGCCACTCGAGATTACGGATGGAGCTAGGCTTTCGCCTGGCGTCGTTTTCATTCCGATACTTCGCGCGGGCCTGGGTATGCTCGATCCTGCTATGGGGATCATTCCTGGTTCTAGTGTTGGCTATATCGGCATGGAACGTGACGAAGCTACCGCGGAGGCAAAGTGCTACTATGCCAAGATGCCCGATCTCAGCGCTAGCACTCAGGTGTTCGTCCTAGATCCCATGCTCGCCACCGGCGGCTCTGCTGCGCAATGCGTCGAGCAGATTAAAGCAAAAGGCGCTAAGAAAGTGAACATGGTCTGTATCATAGCCGCCCCCGAAGGCATTGCCGCCTTCGAAGAAGCACACCCGGATGTTACCATCGTCGCAGGAAAAATTGACAGGGAACTTAACGATCAGAAATACATCCTCCCCGGGCTGGGTGACTTCGGAGATCGCTTGTTCAATACGTGACGAGAGAAGATCTTGATAGAACAGTCTCACTAGCTACTATTTGTAGCTTGAACCCTGTTGTATAGTGACTGAAGTCACCACCCAGTTTCAGTCTCCCTGAAGCACATGTAGGTTGGCCATGGAGATACCGCTAAGCATGGCGCCGACGATGCCGAGGAAGCCTTGGTCCGTGCCGGCTAGATAGAGATTCTCTAGGTGGGTGCGGCCGTCTTTGATTTTGTTGGGGGCACCGTAGATTGCGCCGTTTAGGTGACCCGTATATTTACGCACGGTGCGGGGGGTGAACATATCCTTAGCTAGACGGTGATCTTCGAAATTGAGATTGTTTTTGGGCTTAGGTAACAGACTGAGAGCGACTTTTTGCAATTCGTCATACCAATGAGACTTTTGTGATATATAGTCGTCTTCGTTGAGAGCACACCATTTGTCGTGGTTGGCCATGGCTGTGACGCGAAGGAAGCCTTCGTCGAGTTGGCGACCTTCGCCATATTGGTAGTTGTTGGGAAAACAAATAACGCCACTGCTTGGGTCGACGAGCTCGTCTTCGACGCGAGCGTAGCGAAAGCGTTCGGCGGTGTTGAAAAAGATAATGGTATCATCCCAACCAAAGTCGGTGGGTTGTTTATCTAACACGGTGATGGTTTCGGTGAAGCTGAGATGGCCAATATTGTCGGATTCGGCGTCGACGGGTTGATCAGTGCAGAGGCGGGCGGTCTCAACGGCTCCGGCTGTGGAGATGATTTTGTCAGCAGTGATTGTGGCGCCGCTATCGAGTTCGATGGTGGTGGCTTTATTCCCGCTCGTATGGATCTTTTGGATACCACACTTCATTTTGCGGATGCCGCCGAGGCTGCGATACTTGTCTTGAAGGAGTTTCACGATCACGCGCACGCCGTCGAGTGGTCGGGCGAAACCTTCGAAAAAGAGGGAGCGAAACATAATGGCGAATTGGCCATAGTCCATATCGTGCTCTTGCGCGCTACCATAATACATAACGGGGCAAAAAATCATGTCCTCCAATAGTGGGTCGGATATGTGACGCTGCACGGCTTTTCGGGCGGAGGAGGGCATAGAGCCGAGATTAAAGGCGTCGAGGGTGCGGACTTCTTCGGCAAGGGCGAGGAAACCATCGATTTGCGTGGGGAAGGCGCGGGCGACTTCAGCCTCGAAAAAAGCGAATTCGTTGTTGAAGCCGAGTTGGCAGTCGGGGAAGTGAATGCGTGAGCAATTCTGTGGGCTGAGGTCGAGGGCATCGTAAGGGATGCGAAGTTGGCGTAGCAGCTTGGTCAGAGGGGTTCCCTTGGTGCCTTTGGGCACATAGTTCGTCATGGCGTGGAGGCCTACATCGAACTTACGCCCTGCCTGACTGTAAAAAGAGTTGAGTCCGCCTGAGGCATTGTGGCGCTCTAGGATGATGACATCCTTGCCGGCAAGTGCTAGGCGAATGCCCGCAGCGAGGCCAGCCATACCGGCGCCGATGATGACGGTTTCGTAGTGTTGCTGATCGAGGGAGCTTGGCATTAGCGAGTTTCTTACAGTGGAGGGCAGTGCATTGTCGTTGCCGAGATGGCAGAAATGACAGAGTAGCCATCCATATACAACGAAACACAGACTAGATGCCTGTGCTACGTGGGTGATACTACTTGAATCGTGAAAATTTACTTAGCGTTGAACTTCGGTGTAAGGTAGTCCGAGCAGCTCTTGAGAGAGGCCAGTTCGGGATAGTCTTCTTCGGGGACTTCGATCCCATGCTGCTTACGCAGTTCCATCACAATGTCGAGGAAGTCCATGGAATCGAGGTCCATTTGGTCGCGGAGATTCACTTCAGGCTTTATGCCAGTGGTGTCTTCGTCGGGCGCGATTTCGTTGATAATGTCGATTACGATCTGTTGTACTTGGTCTTCGGTCATGGTCATAAGATGGCTGATAAATGATGAATGATACTTAAAAGGGCGACTAATCTTCAAATTTCTTGAGGATGAGAGCAGAGTTGATTCCAAGCATACCAAAAGAGTTGTTGAGGATAACTTTGACGGCGTCAACCTTGCGGGGCTCGTTTATGACGAGATTTGCAAGGGCGCACTCGGGGTCGAGGTCTTCGACGTTGATGGTAGGGTGGATGATGTTATCCTGAAAAGAGGGCAGGTTGCCTGCTAGCTCGAGGGCTCCAGCGGCACCCATACAGTGACCGATGTAGCTCTTAGTGTTGTTAATGTAGGTAGTGGGGCAATCGCCAAAGACCTCAGCGATAGCTTTCATCTCCTGAATATCACCCATCGGGGTCGAGGTTGCGTGAGTGTTAACGATGTCGACCTCGCCCGCCTCGATGCCTGCTACGGCAAGAGCTTGGTGCATACACTCGGCCTGACGCTCGGGATTGGGCAGGACGTAGTCGGAGGCATCCGAATTAATGCGGTAGCCAATGATCTCAGCCATGATGTTGGCGCCACGAGCTTGCGCGTCCTCGAGGCGCTCCAGTGTGTAAATGCAGCCGCCTTCGGAGACTACGATACCGTTGCGAGTCTTATCAAAGGGACGGCTGACTTTGTTTGGATCGGTCTCGTGGGTGCCGAGCGCGCCTTGGCTTTTAAAGCCCGCGAAGATGCCGAAGGACTGGATGCTTTCAGATACGCCACCAGCCAAAGCAAAGTCGACTTCGCCCAGGCGTAGCATTTGCAGGGCTTGGATCAAGCCAGCGTTACCTGCAGCGCAGGCTGCACCGATTGTGTAGTGCGGGCCTGTGATGCCGGTATTAATTGTGATTTCGCCCGCGGGGTTGTTGGCTACGGTGCGGGGGTTGTGATGGTGCGTCCAAAACTTGGTGTCGTAGTCGAACTTCGAGATATTGTAGACCTCGTTCTCCGTTTCTACATTTCCATGCTCAGTCGTGCCTATGTAGACGCCGATCCGACTCTTGTCATAGTTTTCAAAGTCGAGTCCGCTACTCGCGATAGCTTCGCGCGCTGCGTAGATAGCGATGCTGCCTGCACGGGTGCCGACGCGAAGTTCCTTGCGGGTCTGGTGCTTTTTAGGGTCGAAGTCGCAAACGCCTGCGGGCACTTGGCCGATGGCTCCTTTTGGTCCCATGTAGCGCATGTCTATCATCTGGATACGTGCGACCCCATCGAGAAGGTTCTTACGATATTCTTCAAGTGAGTTGCCGTTGGGCGAGGTCAGGCCGACACCTGTTATGACGATGCGTGATTGATGCATGGAAAGCGGTATTGGATACCACGTGAAGCAGTGAAACTGTCAATAGTGGAAAAGTTTTGCTTCGGGGCAAATGCGGATTCGAGATTTTGGCCAATCGTTGCTTTTTTGTTTGGAATGTAGATCGCTAAGCTCATGTTGAAATACATGAATGTATTAGTAGTCGGAGGAGCAGGTTACATCGGTAGCCATTGTGTGCGTCAACTCGTCGTAGCGGGGCATCGCCCAGTTGTGTTGGATAATCTGGTATTCGGCCATCGATCCGCAGTCAGCGCAGAAATACCGTTCTATGATGCGGATCTGGGTAACCAAGAAATCGTGGGACAAATCCTGCGTGATGAGTCGATCGAGCTAGTCATGCATTTCGCTGCCTTTGCCTATGTCGGCGAGTCGGTCACCGAGCCTCGAAAATACTACGAGAATAATTTTGTCGCTACGCTCCGCCTCCTCGAGACAATGCTGGATAACGGAGTCAAAAAATTTGTTTTCTCTTCAACCTGCGCGACCTATGGCGAACCCCAGTCGCTTCCTATCGTAGAGACGCTTCCACAAGCGCCGATCAACCCCTACGGACAGACCAAGCTCGACGTGGAAAATTGCCTCAAAGCTTTCGCCCATGCTTACGGTCTTAGTTTTGCTGCGTTCCGTTACTTTAACGCCGCTGGCGCAGCGGAGGACGGCACCCTCGGCGAAGATCACCAACCTGAGACGCACCTCATCCCGCTCGTGATCGACGCGGCCACGGGCCGCCGCGATCATATCAAAATATTCGGCACGGATTATGATACTCCTGATGGCACTTGCTTGCGCGATTACGTGCATGTGGACGATCTTTCACGAGCGCACATTGCCGCTTTTAAAAAGCTGGAGACTCCTGGCGCGAGTCATTTTTACAATCTTGGCACAGGTCGCCCCAATTCTGTTCGCGAGATCATTGATGCAGTCGAAGCCGTGACTGGCCTCAAAGTGCCCGTAGTCGAAGACGAACGCCGCGCGGGAGATCCACCCGCACTTTACGCCGACTCTAGCAAGGCGCAGAATGAACTGGGATGGGAGATTAAATTCACCGAAGTCAAAGATATCATCGAGACCGCTTGGCGCTGGCATCTTGCCAAGCCCGATGGCTTCTCCGATTAGTACATTTTTCGCCATGGACTTCCAAGTAAACCATTGGCTTGGATGCCGAGCCTGAAAGGTCCACTCCTGACCAAGCGATATGGTTTTAACCCCTTATTCAATCGATTGGTCATAATTGATGGTTGATTCATGCTCTACTTAGAACATTTGTTTGAACTTTTGTCGCGTTCTGGCTTCTTACACCAACTACTCTCATGTTTGATCGCTTCTACAAATTTTTACCGCCCTTGTTTATTATCACAGGGATTCTGTCTGCCGAGGACGCAGAATTGCCTCTACGAGCAGCTATTGAGTCGGCACTAGAGCATAATCTGGACCTACGAATTGCTACTTACGAACCTGTCAATGCGCTTGATTCGGTTACGATCGAAGAAGCTCAGTTCGACCCATCGCTCTTTGCTAGCTCTACTCTACAAGAACGGAAATCTGCGGCTCGAAGTAGTGCATTAGATGATGATGTTATACCTGAAAGCGAAAACCGTCGCGCGCAAGCGGGTATAGACAAGCGTTTTTCAACCGGTGCCATCATTACCTTTAATTCTACTATCAACCGTAGCTTTTCTAATAACAATGCCGCACGTAATCCGGACTACGGCAGCAATGTAGGCCTAGCAATTCGTCAGCCATTGTTGAAGGATGCGTGGTCGACCGTCAATCTCGCCCCGCTAGCTCGGGCTAAAGTCACCGCCGAGCGCTCCCTCTTCGAGCTGCGCTCCGACGTGCTCGATCTCGTACTTAATACCGAGATTGCCTATTGGAATCTCGTCTACACTCGCGCCGATAAGGCCTTGACCGCTTCAAGTCTCGCCCTTGCAAAAAATCTCCTCGAAGAGAACGGCGAGCGCGAACGTCTTGGCCTCGTCACTCCACTCGAAGTGCTACAGGCCGAGGCTGAATTTCTCAACCAGCAAGAGGCCATTATCCAAGCCGATCGCGCGATCGAAGATGCCCAAGATGTGCTCCGGCATGCCATGGGACAGACCGATTTTATGGAAACGATTAGTGGCGAGATCCTTGTCACGAGTTTGCCAGATAGGATGGAGCCGCTCCGTCCTATTGGCGATGTAGTCAAAGACACTGTCATGAGTGACGTCGATGCTAAGGTGCAGGAGCGCCGAGTCGAAGTTGAACGGATTAATCGCATCCTCGCCCAAGATGAGACACGTCCCGATCTTGATTTAACTGCTGGTGTTACTTATCTTGGCCGTGATCAAGATGGCAATAACGCTTACCGTGGCGCCTACAATGCCGACGGTTATGATTGGGCATTCGGCCTTGAAGTGCGTATGCCTTGGGGTTTTGGTGATGCCCGCGCCCGGGCCCGGCAAGCCGAGCGAGCCCTTGAGTCAGCGACCCTCCAGCTCTATAAAATCAAGCAGGAAAAAGCGCTTGCTGCTCGTAAGGCTTGGCGCTCCTCCAGCGCGGGTTTTAAACGTATTGAAGTCACCCGTGCCTCAGTCTTACTCAACGAAGAAGCCTTCGAGCAAGAACGTGCTCGCTATGGCTCTGGCCTCGTATCTTATCGCAGTTTACTCGAAGCGCAGCGCGACTACGACCGCGCGAAGAGCAATTATTTACTATCAATTATAGAAACACTCCGTGCCACAGTCCGACTTAGCCGTGTCGATGGCACATTACTCGCCCGCAACGGTCTCGATTGGAATGCCGTCGAACCTTATACGCAATTGACCGCGCCGAGTGTCGATCTCGATTCGGTATCTGCCAAATAACACCATGAAACGTAACACCGTATTTATTTTTGTCTCATGCCTGATTGTTGCAGGCATCTACGGGTTGATTCAAGTCCTCCCCGAGGGTAACACCAGAAAGTCAGGTGTTCTCCAAACAGACATCGCTGCGCTTCGCGATCTCAAATCCGTCGTTCCCGCCACGGGGGAGGTGTTACCCCTACTTAGTTCGATTGTGAAGTCCGAGATAAGTGGTCGCATCACGCGCATTTTGGTAGAAGAGGGCGACTCTGTTCAGCGTGGTGATGTGCTCGTAGAGCTAGATCGTATTAGTCTTCAAACGCGAGTCCGTGAAGCCGAGCGTAGCTTCGAAGCTGATCGCCTCCGACTCGAACGCTCGAAGCGCAACTACGAGCGATTGAAAGAACTTCACATTAAAAAATTTGTAGGCGAAAAAGAATTCCTTGACGCTAAAACTGATTTTAAACTTTCCGAACTCAACCTTGAGATTGCACAAGCCCGTCTCGAAGATGCCGAAGAAGATCTCTCAAAAACTGTTATAACTGCGCCACACGAGGGCATCCTTACTTTGATCAATGTGACAGATGGGCAAGTCATCTCTGGCGCGACTTCCGTTTCCAACGGCACGGACCTTCTTACTATTGCTCAGCTCAGCGAGCTTTACATGGAAGCTAATATCAACGAAGTCGATGTTGAGCGACTTTTTGTTGGCCAGTCTGCCTACCTACGATTCGACGCCATACCCGATTTCGAGGTCGAAGGTCGCATAGACGTGATTGCCCCTTCAGCGCGGCGCGATGGTAATGTTCGCGTTTTCCCCATCGAGGTCGTCTTCGAAGTTGCAGATAATCGTGTGCGCCCTGGCATTAGCGCTACTGTTGAGGTGCCGATCGCCTCGGCCGAAGGTGTGGTCAGCGTCCTGATATCAGGTGTTTTTACTAAGGAACAGGATAGCCATGTTTATTTGAAATCCGCCACGGGCTGGGAGAAACACAAAGTTGAAGTTGGCATTAACGATCTGCAGCATGTAGAGGTCAAAAGCGGCCTTAATGCCGAAGATGTCATCGCGCTTAGTCGCCCGCCCGAGTTTCGAAATAACGATGAGTGATTCTTGCACCGTCTTTGAACTAAAGGATATCCGTCGCACTTACCAAGTGGGTAGTGAGTTAGTGCATGCTATCGATGGGCTCGACCTTCAGATTCAGGATCGTGAATTCATCGCGGTCATTGGTACCTCCGGCTCGGGGAAATCGACCCTCATGCACACACTCGGTTTTATGGACAGCCCGACCTCGGGCCAGATGTTCTTCGAGGGAGAGGACGTTTCCAATATCGGACGCGGCGATCGCGCTCGGCTTCGTTCCACGCGTATTGGCTTCGTTTTTCAATCCTTTAACTTATTACCTAAGCTCTCCGTCTTGGATAATGTCCTGCTGCCTTTGATTTATGGACGCCAGAATCCCGCTAACAAAAAAGAGCTTGGATACTCCGTACTTGAACGCGTCGGCATGGAACACCGAGCCAGCCACCGCCCGAGCCAACTCTCTGGTGGCGAGCGTCAGCGCGTCGCCATCGCTCGTTCTTTAGTGAATAAACCGCGGTTAATCCTTGCCGACGAACCGACGGGTAATATCGATACTAAAAATAGAGGTCGTATCATGGATCTGTTCGGCTCCTTGCTTGATGAGGGGATCACTTTAGCACTTGTCACGCACGACGACGTAGTCGCTCAATACGCTCAACGCCGCATTCGTATGCAAGACGGCAAAATCGTGGAGGACGACGCTCGATGAGAGAGATAGAATTGGCAACCTTATCGTGTCGCGGAACGAGCCACCCCCTTCGACCATATAGTCTAGTAAGAAAAGAGCGCAAAAGTATTTCCCCTTCCCGCGACAGTCTTGCAGTGAAAGGATGCTTTTAATGAATCCGATAGCTGATATTTACACGGGTGCATCTAATGGACTGCGTGAAGTCTGGGCGAATAAGGTGCGCACGCTCCTTTCTATGACTGGCATCATCCTAGGCGTGGCTGCACTCGTCGCCATGGTCGGTATAGTGCAAGGAATGCTTGGTAACATGCGTGCCTCCTTCGAACGAAGCGGAGGTGTTCTTCGGCTCGAAGTGTATCCGCGTGAAGCACCCGAATCCCAGCAGCACATCGCGGGCATATCGCCAGGCATGACTTGGCGTGATATTGTCGCTATCGAAAAGGCTATTCCACTTGCAGATTATGTCACGCCCATCGTTGATATGAGCTGGGAAAGTTTCATTGCTAACGGTCGTCGTGAAAGGTCGATGCTTCACGGGGTGACTCCAGACTTTGCTGGTATTAGTAACCGTAAGCTCGATTATGGTCGCTTCATCGCAGATTCCGACATTGATGCAAAGTCCCCAGTGATTGTCGTTGGTTCGTATATAGCTGGTGATCTATTTAGGAATATAGAAAATGTTGTCGGCCAACAGTTGCGCGTCCGTGGTCAGGTCTATACTATCATAGGTCAATTTGAGTCCACGGCTTCTAGAGGCTTTGGTCGTAGTCGTCGTGGTTGGAACTATGAAGATCGAAAAAACTACATTCCTGCGACTACGGCTATGTCACGATATAAAGGAGATGACGGGGTGAATCGCATCGAGATCCTAGCGAGCAGTGTTGAGGCCATGCCAGATCTTATGAGCCAGATCAACAACACGCTTACACAAACTCACCGTGGTATCCAAGATTTTGAAATACGGACACAGGATGAGCAAATGCAAGAGCTTAAAAAACTAGAAAATTCTTTTACCTATTCGCTCGGCGGCATTGCCGGTATCTCACTGATCGTTGGCGGTATAGGTATTATGAATGTCATGCTCGCCTCCGTCAGCGAGCGTATACGAGAGATCGGTGTGCGAAAAGCCATCGGCGCGCGCGGCCACGATATCTTTATTCAGTTCCTCGCTGAAGCGGTTGTCATCAGTATACTGGGGGGTCTATTAGGACTAGTCGCAAGTGTCGGCCTACTCACCCTCGCGCAGGACCTCATTCCGCAAGGTGAGAATATTAGCAACATGCCTGTCACGGCTATGTTCTACGGTTTCTTATTTAGTAGCCTGATCGGACTAGCCTCGGGTATCTATCCAGCGATGCGTGCCTCTCGTCTCGACCCCATCGACGCCCTGCGCTACGAGTAGAGCTTAAGTTATCAAAGAAGATCTTTGAGGCTCAAACCTATCCGAAAGTCGGATTATAACTAGCGGGGAGCTTACCAATCATTAGTTTACGTTTACACTAAAGAGTTCTGAGCGAAACTGTATTTCTTAACCGGTTGGCCTCCGATTAAGTGCTTTTGTATAATTTGTTCCAATACCTCTGGGGTGCAGGAGTGATACCAAACGCCTTCAGGATACACCACTGCGATGGGTCCTCGTGTGCAGACCTGGAGACAATTCACCTTGGAGCGATAGACGAGCGCGTTAGGTCCAGTCAAATTAAGCTCTTTCAGGCGTTGCTTTAAATAGTTCCACGATGCAAGGCTATGCTCTTTCGCGCAACATTTTGGCTTCGTTGGATCAGCGCACAAAAAGATATGGCGTTTAAAGCTCATCACCCCAAGCGCGGCACCACTCTTTTCGAGTTCTGAACTTATGTCACTTGTCGTAGGCATGTGCGGCTTATTAATGTGGTTTTCCCTAAGTCGCTTGATCGTGACATAGCTTACTTTGGCGCTTGCGAGGTGTAATAAGGCTCAACTGTTTCAAGGTGGCCTAGCACGATTTTACTGACCGCTTCAGCGGGCATCTCGCCTTTGTGCAGTTCAAAAATCGCGACCAGAAGCGCGAGTTCGATATCCATTTTTTTAGGTGTGGCCGCCTTCATCTCAAGAAGGATTTCAAGCGCCTTAGCTTCGGCTTTCTTATAGTATTTGAAATTCTCCTGATTCGGTGTAGGCATCGCGCTAGGATTCTCCGATGAATCTCGTAGTCAAACTGCTAGGACGGTTGGTCGAAATATCCACTAAAATCGGTAAAAGGGTCATAACTTACCCTTGGTATTCTAGTTTAGTTTTTTTGCGTCTTCTTCGGCCTCTGCGGCTAGTTCAGCCTCAAATTCAGCTTCTTCTTTCGCCAGGATACCTTCAGGAGTCTTATAGAAGGCTTCCAAGGCAGCGGCCTCTTCGGCGGCCTTTGTGGCGGCTCTCTCAGCCTCGAGCTTTTCGATTCTCGCATTCTCGCGAGCTAAACGCTTATCTCTTTTCTTTTGTTCGCGATCGCGACGTCTCTGATCTTTGCTAGGTGTGAAGGCCATGGTAATCTATCGTTTAAGTTTTTGTGAAAATTGGACGTATCTTATAAACGAGTGTGTTGAGTGGAGGCAACCGTTTTAAGTAGTAGTTCACTGGTTGATTCAGAACTTTTTTTTAATTTTGTCTATTTCACATAGTCTTCGATGGGCTGGCGACCAAGAGTGCCAACGAGGGCTTTGAGGTATTTCTTCGAGCTGACGGTATCGAGCGTTTCCTTTGAGTCAGTGAGTCGGGACTCGATGTCGAGGCGCTTGGCTACGCCACTGTGGGTTTGGCGCTGGAGGTAGTTTTCCAAGTATTGCACGTTGGTCTTCCACATGGCAATATCGTGCGTCTGCTGACTTTGTAAGCGTTCGGCATACCAATCGCTGAC
>QXZH01000110.1 GCA_009886465.1 Opitutaceae bacterium | reverse complement strand
AGGCAATTAACTTTTTAGAATACGTTTCCAGTAGCATCGGTAGTGCTTAGGCTTGTCCAGGTTAATCGACACAGGCGCGAACAAGCCCGCACGCTTCGGTTCACTACTCGTGGTGATACTTAGATCCAGACTGGATAGCCACGGCGCGGTAGAGCTGCTCGCAGATGAGCATACGTGCGATTTCATGGGTAAAAGTAAGTGGCGAGAGCGCAAAAAGTGCATCAGCGCGTGCCTTGACCGCATCACTTAGGCCGTAGGCCCCACCGAGGATGAAGACAGCGGGGCGGCCTTGCAGTGTATAAAGTTCATCGGCTAATTTTTGCGAAGTGCGGGTCATACCCTCTTCCGCCATCACGTAAATACAAGCGTCGCTGCGCTTGGCGAGCGCTTCAAGAATGCGATGCCCCTCGCTCTCAACGTCGCCGTCTTTTAGCTCGATTAGTTCAAAGTTACCCTGCCGCTTGAGGCGCTTCGAAAAGTCGCTGCAAAGCGTAGCAAGCGAGCGGTTTTTCATTTTGCCAATCGCGATAACGGTGTAGCGGAACATTTAAGAATTAAAGATAGAGAACTAGGAGAGAAGAGATAAGAAGGGTCGATGTAGTTCGCTTGTGAATTTATCAGATCTCTTCTTTGCTAACCATTAAGTACAAGCTCAACTGAGACTTACGACTGGTTGTCGTCTTTGACTGATTTTGCATACAATGAAACTGCCTTAAACAAACTGTCTGCAAAAGAAGCAATAGTGATCAATATGAGCTGCAACTCAAGATCGGTAAAGGTTAGCATGTCACCCTCTCTGAATATTCTGCGCTGATCGACTAGCTTACCTTTGGGCTTTTCAGCGGCAGTATCTCGACTAAGGACTTTGACCGCCTTCAGCTCCAGGACTAGCTCGCCATTTTCATCGACTTGGGGCTCTTTAACCGCACCACCCTGCTGCATAAGTGCTTGCATGATAAAGCCGAGCGAGATGATGCTGTCCTCCAGCTCACACAAAATACCGAAGTCCTTCTCAAGGCGATTAAACTTCTCGTCGAGCTGCGAGGGAACGAAGGTTTGCTGTGCTTTTTGAGCTTCCTGTTGCGCCTCTGGGCTAACGTTCGAGTTGGCCTTCGTTATCTTGACCAATGCGAGGAAAAAGTGCGCGTTGTTCATCCCCGTCACAGCGAGATTCATGCAGTCGTTAATCACTTGGCGCACTAGCAAGTCTCGGGCGTAGGCCTGCATCTGTTCGAAGTTTTGGTGATGCTGAGCGGCGGGCATAACTCTGGGCTTGTTAACGCGGCTATTGTAAGCGTCTTCCTGCACGCTCTCGCGAGCGACCATATTAAAAGCGAGCATGTCGAAATGGCGCTGGAGACCCGCCATGAACTGCTGAGCGAGCTGTTGCAAATTGACCTGCTGCGGCTGACCTTGATTCGGTTGTAAGTATTCTGACATGTCGATTTACAGGCAACGCATATCAAGCGCCGGCACAATACTGGAATCGAAAATTTGTAAATTCCACAATTGATTAACCTCCTTTGGCGGACCGCTCGTCGATTATAAATTTCGATGTATGCTTTTTATTTCCAGACAAGTGAAGACTGATCGTTAGATTCGTAAGAATTCCTCGAGTCGCGCAGCAAAGATTGGCTACAATTAGGCACACAAGCCTGTTTTTGTTTTGCCGATACAAATCCACTAGCCCTTAGTCGTGCAAATGCATCTTCGGTTCTACATTCTATTACTTGCATGCGCGAGCTTAGCAGGCTGCGGGCAAAACCAATCAAATGTCGAAAAGGGCAATGCCGAGCAGGAACTCTACATAGGGATCGGTACTGAACCAGAAGGCCTAGACCCACACATCGTCACAGGCGTGACCGAGCACTACGTATTACTTTCCCTCTTTGAGGGACTCACAACAGTGCACCCCGAGACCCTCGCCATCGAACCAGGCGTCGCCCTAAACTGGGACGTCTCCAAAGACGGCCTTCGCTACACCTTCTACCTCGACCCTGAAGCCCGCTGGTCAAACGGAGATCCACTCACTGCCGAGGCATTTCTTTTCGCGTATGAGCGGATCCTCTCCCCTGCGATGGGTGCTCCCTACGCCTACATGCTCTATTGCATACGCGGCGCTGAAGCCTTCAATAAAGGCGAACTCACTGACTTCGCTAAAGTCGGCCTAAGTTCCCCCGAACCGCATACCCTTATCATCGATCTGGAGGCCCCCACCCCTTACTTACTCAGCCTCCCGACCCACTACACCTGGTTCCCCCTACATAAGCCAACCGTGCTCGCTAATGGCGATATGACCTCCCGTATCTCTAAATGGACGAAGCCTGGCAACATGGTGAGCAACGGCCCTTTCACGCTCGCGGCTTGGCGACTCAATCACTCGATTTACGTAACCAAAAACCCTTACTACAACGGAGCCGAAACCGTGCAGCTAAATGGTATCCACTTTCTCCCTATTGCGACCGACGCGGAGGAGCGCGCCTTCCGCGCGGATCAACTCCACATCAGCAGCACTGTGCCAATTCCCCGTATCGACTGGTATCGTGAAAACCAGCCCGAGCGGATGCGCTTTGATACCTACCTAGGAGTTTATTATTATCTGATCAACACCGAGCGTGGTCCTCTAAAAGACCCGCTCGTGCGCAAAGCCCTTGCCTATTCCATCGACCGCGAGTCACTCACCGAGCATGTGCTTAAGGCTGGGCAAAAGCCCGCCTACCATTTCACCCCGCCCAACACGGGAGGCTACACAGCCGAAGTCAAACTACCCTACGATCCTGATCTCGCTCGCCAGTTACTCGCTGAAGCAGGCTTTCCCGGCGGCGAAGGTTTTCCGAAATTTGAATTGCTCTTTAACACCAGCGAGTCGCATGCCACCATCGCCGTGGCCATTCAGCAGATGTGGAAAGAAGAGCTCGGCATCGAGGTAGGCCTCTACAACCAAGAATGGAAGGTCTACCTCGCCACACGCAAGGCACGCAAGTTCGACATCGTCCGCGCGGCATGGATCGGCGATTACGTGGATCCCAACACTTTTCTTAGTCTCGTGACCAGCGAAAACGGCAACAACCACAGTAACTGGGGCGACTCCAAATTTGACGACTTGATTCGTCAAGCCGCCTCCGAGCAGGACCAAGCAGCCCGTTTCGCACTCTTCCAAAAAGCCGAAAAAATATTGATCGACGAAATGCCCGTCATCCCGATTTACTTTTACGTCCGTAGCACTCTCATCGACGAAGCCGTTAAAGGTTGGTATCCAAACATTCTCGACTACCACCCCTATCAGGATGTTTATTTGGATAAGACTACTCCGTCACAGCCTTAGCTTCGCCGCGTAGCGCCGCTTGATAGGTGTGCCATGGCAATGTCGCACACTTAATCCGTGCAGGGAAATTTCGTACCCCAGAGAGCGCTGCGATCTCACCTTGAACGTCAAGGGTAGCCATTCCTGTATCCGTTTTTAAAATACAATTGACCGACTCTTGGATGGAATCACCAACAGATAGACTTTGCCCCACTAAAGCCTCAGCCATGATCGACGCGCTCGCTTTACAAATCGCGCAGCTCGCGCACTCAAATTGAATGGCCTCGATTTGGTCGCCCGAAAGTTGAAGGAAAACTTCGATCTTATCCCCACAGAGCGGGTTGTAGCCCTCGGCCCGATGCGTAGCCTCCGTAAGCGCACCGTAGTGACGAGGGCGCTTGTTGTGATCGAGGATGATCGCTTGATAGAGATCGCTAAGGTCTTCGGACATGGGTTGTGAGTATTGATAGAGGCTTCACTTGTGACGACCATCGACGTATTGTGCCGAGAGGGACATCACATGCGAGCGATTACATGTGATCCATCGCGGCGGCTAAATCATCATCGGGCGCGAGGCATTGGGTGCCGAGGCAGACTTGAATCTGCTTTGGCGACAAGTCCATACTTTGTTGGATAAAGGTACGGCGCCATGTTTTATCAGCGAGGGCCTTGCGTAGGGAGTTCATATCGACATCCACTCCTACCTTGATCACTACAACACCCAACTGATAGGTAGCGGCAGCTTCGAGGCCATGAGCGACACCCGCAGCGACTTTGCCAGCATAGTCCGCATAAGCAGGCAGGGTGGCTTCAAACTCAGCCGCATAGCGACCGTCCCCAGTGAGAGCGTAGAGACCGCTGAGCGCGTGGAGAATGACGGAATTGCCCGACGGCGTGGCGTTATCGAACCACTCTTTCCGACGGGCAACGGGAGATTCAGCACCTTCCGCCGTAAAGTAGTAGCCTATACTGTGTTCGTCCGCGAAGTATCGCATGGCTTGATCGACGCAGGTTTGAGCGCGGGCTTGATAAGTAAAAGAGGCACCGGGTTCGACCCAATCGATTTTGGAGGCCACGGCGAGGCATGCCTCAGCGAGTAGCGCATAGTCGTGCAAGAATGCGTCGACTTTTGCACCGCCCCTTTCGTAGTAGACGGCCTTAAGCTGAATTCCCTCAGGAGTTTCGGTGACCAGTTCGCTCCAAAGAAAATCGATAGCTTTACGGGCACGCTGCGTCCACTCGGGACGATCGAAGTAAAATCCTGCATCGGCGAGTGCGCGGATCATCATGCTGTTCCATGCATTACTGATTTTAGTGTCTTTACCGGGGGACACGCGCTCGGCCTCACGGCACTCGCGTAATTGGTGGCGTGCATCGGCTAATTTAACACGAACGGCAAAGTCAGCCTCGACAAGCGCAGGGTTACTCTTTCCCTGCTCAAAATTACCCTCCTTCGTGATGTTATAAGCGGCGCGCAACTCGCGAGCAAGTGAAGGACCCAATACGGAGTCGACCTGCTCGGGTGTCCATACGTAGTAGCGACCTTCCTCGCCCTCACTATCAGCATCGAGCGCGGCATAAAAGCTCCCGCTGGGCGCGGACATTTCGCGATCGATCCAGCCAATAGTTTCTTCGACCACGGCGGCGTAGAGTGGATCTTGCGTATCGAGCCAAGCACGAGTATAGGCATCGATTAACAGAGCATTGTCGTAGAGCATCTTCTCAAAGTGCGGAATCAGCCAGTGGGCATCCACGCTATAGCGGGCAAAGCCGCCACCAAATTGATCGAAGAGGCCGCCGTGCGCCATGGCGCGGAGCGTGATGTGACTAACTTCATCAATACGAGCGGCTAGGTCGGACTCGACTGCAGGGCGAAGTGCTCTCAAGAAATTAAGCGACATGGCGGGCGGAAATTTCGGTGCTTCACCAAAGCCGCCATATTGGTCGTCGTGGTTGCCACAAATGCCCTGGGCCGCTTCGAGCAAACATTCGGGATTCCAATCGCAAGAGGCTCCGCCCGTGCTAGCGGCTTGAGTGCCCGCGAGGATGTTTTTCTGAATAGAATCGGCATTTTCGATCAGTTCGCCCTTTGAGCGTTTATAAAAATCGGCGATGCGCATGCAAATCTGCGGCCAAGGGATAAGCCCCTGACCTCGGTCTTCTGGAGGAAAGTAAGTGCCACCAAAAAATGGTCTCCCGTCGGGCAGGCAGAACACGTTAAGCGGCCAACCGCCCTGCTGCTGGATCATCTGCACAGCCTCCATATAGATCTGATCAAGATCGGGGCGCTCCTCGCGGTCGACCTTCACGCAAATGAAGTGTTTATTCATGATCCCAGCAATGTATTCGTCCTTGAAACTCTCGTGCGCCATAACGTGACACCAGTGACAAGCAGAATAGCCAATTGAAACCAAGAGCGGCTTGCCAGAGGTCTCTGCGGCCTTAAGAGCCTCTTCGCCCCATGGATACCACTCAACTGGATTCGAAGCATGCTGTTGTAAATAGAGGCTATTCTCCTCAGAAAGTCGGTTCGGCATGTCTTTGTTTGTAAATAAATTAAGGAAGTCTGCTTGTCAGTAATTTAGGCTCTAGATCTACTGACAAAAGTAACTGCTGTGTTTAATTGTTACTGTAAGCTATGCCTAAAAACCTCAAGTCTGGATTTACTTTACTCAAGATAACGATGATCGGTCAGTTGCCTGTGATTGCCATTCTGGCCCCCAACGGACTCAGATGGGTAGAAAAGTAGAAATTGCGTTGCAGACAGGGTTCTGTGCTTCATTAGAAAAGGTGTAAATAAGTACATGTCCTCGATTCGTATATTACCCGACCGAGTCGCCAACCAGATCGCTGCTGGCGAGGTAATTGAGCGCCCAGTCGCTGTGGTCAAAGAGCTCGTCGAAAACAGTATTGATGCAGGCGCCACGCGAATCGAAGTCGAGTTTCGCAACGGCGGCAAATCTTACATCCGCATCGAAGACAACGGCAAGGGCATGAGCCCCGATGAAGCACTACTCTCGCTAGAACGCCACGCCACCAGTAAAATTCGCGAAGCGGCCGACCTAAACGAAGTTTCCAGCTTTGGCTTTCGCGGCGAAGCGTTACCCTCGATCGCGTCGGTCTCACGCTTCACCCTGCGCACCCGCGCTGAGGGCTGGGAGCACGGGACCGAGATCAAAATCAACGGCGGTAAACTAATTGAAAAGAAAGACTGCGGCATGCCCATTGGCACTGTGATCGAAGTTGCACAGCTCTTTAATTCAGTGCCCGCACGGCGCAAGTTCCTCAAGACCGATCCGACTGAGAGCGCCCATATTACCTACAATACACGGCTCTTTGCGGTGGCACATCCCCGGGTCGCCTTCCGCGTGCTCGATAGCGGTCGCACCATCTTCCAATCTCCCGCCTGCGAGGATCTGCGAGATCGCATAGCCGAAATTTGGGGGCGCAGCCTAGCTGAGGATTTGATATCCGTCGATGTGAGCGATCCTAAGACTGGTCACCGACTGACCGGACTTACCGCCAAGCCCGGCGTCGGTCGTTCTACCCGCCGCGAACTCGTCACCCTAGTCAACCGCCGACCCGTCGACAGTCGCACACTCGGCTACGCCGTGCTCGATGCTTATCATGGTCGCATCCAAAAAGGGCGTTATCCACCCGCCTTTCTCTTTCTCGAAATCGAGCCACAAGAGGTAGACGTCAACGTTCATCCCGCAAAGCGCGAGGTGCGTTTTCGCAATGACGGCGCAATCCGCCGCTTCGTGCTAGGGGCAATCACCGACACCCTAATGGTCGCGGCTGAAGCCGAGCGCCCGAAAGCGGAACTTCGAGCGCCGGCATCCGAAAATGAAGACGATTCCTTACCAACTTCGATGCCTACTGGCCATCCAGTATCCATTCCAATGACGCCAAGAGCGTCGAAGACACCGCTCACGTCAACGATTACTGGATCCCCAAAACTGGCAGAATCTGCAAAAGTAAGCACCCCGTCATGGCGACTGATCTCCCTCTTAAAGGGACAATACGGACTCTTCGACACACCGCGTGGGCTAGTCATGCTGCACCTACGTTACGCTGACCAGCGAGTGCGTTTTGAGCGAATCTTGAAAAGCTACAAAAAGAGCACGCCACCGAGTCAACGCATGCTCATCCCGCACACCGTCGAACTAGAGCCGCTCGCCTCTGAGGCACTGCTCACACACCTAGATTTGATTAACAAACAGGGCTTCCAAGTCGAAGAATTCGGTCGCCACTTTTATCGTATAGAAGCTTTGCCCGCGTGGCTAGAGTCAGAACAAGCGGAAGGCTTTATCCGCGACATGGTCGACCTCCTCCGCCAGCGGGGTGGTTCTCGCAAAGAGAGCGAGCTCATTTGGGAATCGGTTGCCAAGCTGGCTGTCGGGGGGAGCTACCGCCGTAAAGACAACGTTAGCGAAGCTGCCGTTCAGCAATTGGCCGAAGCTCTACTCGCCTGCGAGACGCCGCATACCTCGCCCTTTGGTAAGCCTACCTTTAGCGAAATTAGCTGGAGTGAATGGGAACGCCGCTTCGGCAAAGAATAAACCCACCGCCGATACAATCAAAAGTTGCCTATACTGGCGCCATCTCGCATAAGAAGACTCCGATAAACAAAAAACCACTAAGACTAAGCTATGACACTACCCACTCATTCCTCCCGAGACGAATGGCCGCTCAAAGCCTATAAAAACCTCGATTTCTTAAATAGCGACCCTGCTCGTAACATCCGAGTACTCTGTGAGATGACCGAACCGGGACTCCGCTTTGCGAAACAAAACGTCGAAGACACAATCGTGCTTTTTGGCTCTGCTCGGACGAAACCAATCGTAGTTGCCGAGAAAGAACTCGCTACAATCAAAGACACGATCAAAGACCCTGAGAACCTGACGGCTGAAGAAAAGCGAAGCCTCCAACAAGCGGAGTATGCCATCAAATCTGCACCCTACTATGACGCCGCCGCACAACTATCCGAGTCGCTGACCCGATGGTCGATGAGTCTTTCCAAAGAACACCAGAGGCGTTTCCTGATTTGCTCGGGCGGGGGACCTGGCATCATGGAGGCAGCCAATCTCGGCGCACACAATGCAGGCGGCAAATCTGTAGGTCTAGGCATCAGCTTGCCTTTCGAACAAGGCGTCAACGAATATATACCCAAAGAATTACAGTTTGAGTTCCACTATTTCTTCGTGCGCAAATACTGGTTCGTATTATTAGCCAAAGCGCTCGTCGCCTTCCCAGGGGGCTTCGGCACGATGGATGAACTTTTTGAAACGCTCACTCTAGTGCAGACTAAGAAGATCGAAAAAGTGCCGCCCATCGTGCTCTTCGGAAGCGATTTTTGGAATGACGTCTGCGATTTCGATGCCCTCGTTAAATGGGGTACCATTTCACCAGAGGATGTCGATCTGTTCAAGATCGTCGACACTGTCGAAGAAGCACACGACTACATCGTAGACTGCCTTACTGAACGGTTTTTATCGTAGTGGATAACGAGCCAAGACTAGCTTATTAATCCTTTTCAATCACGACGTGCTGCACGTCGATCAGATCTGAGTCGAAGCCTGCCTCGCAGTAACTTAGATAGTAGTTCCACTTGCGTCGGAAAACCTCATCGAAGCCGAGCGCGTCCACAGTCGACTCAGCGGCATTGAAATTCGTCGTCCAGCGGCGTAGAGTTTCGGCGTAGTCGTGGCCAAAGGCATCCATTTTGATCACCACTGCTTCGCCAGCACTCGTCACATGCTTGAGAATTGCATTGGGCGAGGGCAAGTGCCCGCCTGGAAAAATATGCTTTTGTATCCAATCACAACTGCGACTGTAGCTCTCATAGCGTTCATCGGGAATCGTGATTGCTTGAATGACTGCACGCCCCTTTGGTTTGAGCGACTGACTGACAATTTGAAAATAGCTGTCTAAATATTCGCGGCCGACCGCCTCAATCATTTCGCAAGAGAGCACGGCATCATACAAGCCTGTTTGAATACGATAGTCCTCGAGCACGATCTCAACGCGGTCGCTAACCCCCTCACGCTCAAACAGATCCTTTGCGTAGGTAAACTGCTCATTAGACAAGGTGATGGTTTTAACGCGGCAGCCGCGCTGAGCGGCACGGAGTGCGAGCGCTCCCCAACCCGAACCAATTTCGAGGATACTGTCACCCTCACCCACATGTGCAAGATCTAGCATACGGTCGATTTTATTAAACTGTGCCTGTTCTAGGCTCTCATCGAGCGACTGAAAAAGAGCGCTGGAGTAAGTCATGCTCGGATCAAGGAAAATTTGGTAAAAATCGTTACTTAAATCGTAGTGCGCTTGAATATTTTCCTTACTTCGACCCATAGTATTACGCCGTGCTTTATGGTAGATACGGTTGGCTTGCTTGGCTAGGATTGAGAAACCTCGACCGACGAGGCCGAGATCTTTTTGGTTTTTTGCCAACAGTAGAAGTAACCCAGAAAGATCGGGCGTATCCCAATCGCCTTCAACGTAGGACTCTCCGAAACCAACGCTTCCACCGGAGAGGACCTTATTAAAAAAATGCGGATTTTTAATCTTTAGCTGCAACAACGGAAAGCCGTTATCGCCAACAATAGTTTGAGCTCCGCTAGGGAAAGTGATTTGCAAACTACCACCGCGTAAATTGCGCAACATCCAAGCAAAGAAGCGCTCGAGCAGGCGGGAGTGTTTCCACGATACAATCTTAATAGATTTGGGAAGAGTATTCGTGTCGCCCTCGAGTGAACTCACTTGCTTAGAATTGGTCCCCAGTTCCGGAGTGTTTGGCTGTGGGTTCCCCGAAGGCTGAAATTCACTCGCCAGACGCTCATTGTTTCTGGTCAGGCTGTCTTGTCTCGTGGGATCCATGGGAAGAAGGCATTCGTCGAAGATTGGTATTGGCGGTAAACCTCGCCGCGACTTTTAAGTGATGACATCTCAGCATAGGGCACGCCCGTCAAAAAACGAAGGAAAATGAACATGGCAATGGGACCGACCAGAGCGAACCCCACCGACGATGAACCCATAGCGAAAGCGAGGTAAGCGAACCAGTGCAACCATTCGAAAAAATAGTTTGGGTGTCGTGAATAGCGCCAAAGGCGATCCCTGCAGACGCCCCCTTTGTTTTTGGGATTAGCTCGGAAGGTAGCTAACTGGCGGTCAGCGATCCACTCCCCTGACATTGCAGAAATCCCGATCAAAATGGCCAGGGTGTCTGTCCATGCCCAAAAAGGCTGGGGATTTTGCATCGCGATGCTGACCGGAAATAAAAAGAGCGCGATAAAGATGATCTGGGCGAGAAACAGAAAGTAAAATTTTCGCGCAGACTGTGCGCCCCAATGCTCGGCGAGCGCCTTGTAGCGAGGGTCTTCGTGACCGGTAAAGACACGGTCTCTAAACAGGTGAAAGCTGAGCCTGAACGACCATAAAAATATTACCAATAAAACCGCCCATGAGCGAATTGATTCCAACCCCGCTACTGTGTGATATACTAATGCAGATATGCCCAAGCCAGCAGTCCAAATTGTATCGACAATCGCCATGAGCTTGACCTTTCGCGCGATCAAATAGGCGGCAGTTGCCACAAAGATTCCGATACAGAAAAAACTGACCCAGAAGCTTAACATCCTAGGATTCGATGGGCGGGGTCGAAGCGGCTTCTTCGTAGATTTTCTTCGGATACACTTTTAGATCCCAGACGAGGCCAAGCTTTTCAAGCGCACAGAGTCCCCAATAGCTCATATCTAGTTCCCACCAATACATACCTTGGCGTGCGGAAAGCGGCCAGCGGTGGTGGTTATTATGCCA
>QXZH01000011.1 GCA_009886465.1 Opitutaceae bacterium | reverse complement strand
GAGGGTGCGATTGCGCGCAAGGCCTAGTTTTTTGCTAGATTTCGTGATTTTTTACGATCTATAAGCTAATCGAGTTTTACTAATTAGAAGCAATGGCGAATGTATTTCCAAAATGGGTCAACACGATCCCGATCAAGGTAATTGTTGCAATTATTCTGATCAAAACCGCGGTCATCCTTGGCGTCACATATTATGCGACTCCAAAGTATACGCGGGTCGGTTACGCCCCTACTCAGCCAGTCGCTTTCAGCCATGCACTCCACGCGGGACAGTTGGAGATCGATTGCCGCTATTGCCACACTTTTGTAGATCGCTCAGAGCACTCAAATGTTCCGACGACTCAGGTCTGTATGACCTGTCACAGTATGGTGCGTAAGGACGATCCCATTTTGGCGCCAGTTCGTGATAGCTATGAGTCGGGCGAGCCAATCCCTTGGGTCCGTGTCCACAAGACGCCTGATTATGTTTATTTTAACCACTCAGTGCACGTAAATCGTGGTATCAGCTGTATGGAGTGTCACGGTAGCGTGCAAGAGATGGATGTAGTTCAACATACGAAGTCATTTAGCATGGGTTTTTGCTTGGAGTGTCACCGCAACCCAGAGGAATATATCCGTCCGCCGGAGGAAGTTTATAATCTTGATTGGGAGCGCCCCGATACCGAAGAATTTAAGAAGGAAGCCTTGGGCTTTGTGCATGACTGGAAGGTCAATCCACCGCAAAGCTGTTCTGGCTGTCACCGTTAATCATTTTACTAGAAGCAATGAAAAACTCCGAATTTTCAGGTCCCCGTTATTGGAAGAGCCTCGACGACCTTGCTGAAACTCCTGCCTTCAAGGATTGGGTCGAGCGTGAGTTCCCTGCGGGTGCTTCCGAGATGGAAGGTGTCAACCGTCGCCAATTTATGAAGGTTATGGCCGCGTCCTTCGGTCTGGCGGGTCTTGGCATGACAGGCTGCCGTCGCCCCGAGCAAGTCATCCTACCTTATTCTAAACAGCCGGAAAATGTCATTCCTGGTGTGCCCATTTATTACACGACCTCTCAGCCAGGTTCGCGAGATAGTATCCCCCTCATCGTAGAAACACATTCGGGGCGCCCGACCAAGGTTGAGGGTAATCCGAGCTTCGAGCCATATGGTGGCGCGACTACACTTTACGCTCAAGCGAGCATCCTAGATTTGTATGATCCAGATCGCGCAACGAAGAGTAGTCAAGGTGGGTCTAAGCTGACTCTGTCGGCAGTGCGAGACCGTCTCAGTGCCCTCAATAAGCAGCATTCTAAGAATGGCGGCGCAGGTCTGTTATTTCTTGCAGAGCCTAGTTCATCGCCTAGCCGTCTAAAGTTGGTCAAGGAAATCAAGAAGGCTTTCCCTAAGGCTGTTTGGACTGAATATTCTGCGGTTGATTCGACGGGGTCTGAACGAGTCGCTCAAGATTTATTCGGCAAGTCGCTACGTTCGATTCCTCATTTTGAGAAGGCGAAACGTGTCCTGTCGCTTGATTGCGATTTTCTTTCTGGCGCAGATGGTCACACGGCCTTCGTCCGTTCTTACGCCGATTCTCGCCGCGTGAAAAATTCGAAGGATGCGAAGGCTATGAGCCGTCTCTACTCTGTTGAGAGCACGCTCACCTCAACGGGCTCAGCTGCTGATCACCGCTTACGCTTAAGTGCCTCTCAAATAAGTTTTTTTGTCGCCTTAATTGGAGCCGAAATCCTCAGCCAAACGGGAGGAGATCGTAACTTGATCGCGAGTCTTAAGGCTGCTGCCGAGGGCTACGATGTCGACGAGAAGTGGGTGAAGGAATGTGCCAGCGATCTTGTTGAGAAGTCAGGTAAATCCATCGTCATGGCTGGAGACCATTTGCCGAAAGAAGTGCACGCAACGGTTTTTGCTATCAACGAGGCACTCAAGGCACCCATCAGCTATGTTGAGGTATCGAAGGCAGAAGACGGAATTACCCGCGCGGTTGAGCAGTTGAACACTGGCAATATTGAGACCCTGATTGTCCTCGGTGGAAACCCAGTTTATAATGCGCCAGCCGATCTTGATTGGGCAGGTGCTCAGGCAAAGGCTGAGAGCAGCGTGTATTTTGGCTATGCAGCGAATGAAACTTCTAAAGCCGCTAGCGTTTTCATTGCACAGTCTCATTATCTTGAGTCATGGGGCGACAGTCGCACTTTTGACGGCACGCTTCTCCCCGTACAGCCGATGATCGAGCCTCTTTTCGAGACCTTCAATGAGCTCGAAATTCTGTCGCTACTGGCGGGAAGTGAAAAGAGTGATGCTTACTCGATCGTTCGCAAGACCTTCGTGGAGCAGGGGGGTAATGATTTTAACAAGTTCCTCTCCGATGGACTACTCGAAGGAAGCGCCTACAAAGCGTCGAAGCTAAACCTAGACCCTTCGGGTGTGGTGTCCGCCCTGGAAGCCGCGGCTTTGGATCGTGCACCACTCAACGCTTCTAATTTAGAAGTTCGTTTTAAGCCAAGTTCGCATTCTGGTGATGGTCGTTACGCCAACAATGGTTGGTTGATGGAGTGTCCAGATGCGATGACCAAGCTTACTTGGGACAATGCGATTTTGATCAGCCCTCGATTGGCAAAGGAGCTTGAGCAGCGAGATGGTATTCAAATCTTTCCAAACAAAACGCCCATGAACAAGAAGAGCGACTTCTTCGAAGGGGCGAAAGGCACTTTGCAGTCTAATAAGGCTGTTTTCAAGCGGGGTAAGGAGCAGGCGGTTGTGGCACGACTGACTTTAAACGGGCGCACGATAGTTGCTCCTATTCACGTGCTTCCCGGGATGGCAAATTACACGATTGAACTGCCACTTGGTATGGGTCGCACAGAGGTAGGACGTGTTGGCCGCGGTGTCGGTTTCAATGCTTACAAAGTCCGCGACTCGGATTCTACCTCAATCGCAGTCGGCGCTTCTCTCGAGCTTACCGAGGAGACTTATAATTTGGCGAATACTCAAGAGCACTGGTCAATGGAAGGTCGTGCCATCGTCAGGGAAGGCACTGCTGAATATTACAACAAGCATCCTGATTTCGCGACTAAGATGGGTGTTGAGTCGCATGCACCCGCCAATTACGGCAAGGACGACTCGAAGACACTTCAGCAAAAGGCAAGTAATCAGTATCGCGGAAACTCTGCTTACGATCATCCGAAATTTACAGATCCGCCTCCCAATGTGAATGCATGGAAGGGTAAGGAAGCTAGAGCCAAGTTCCCTGACGCTCAGCAATGGGGATTGGCAATTGATATGAACACCTGCTTCGGGTGCTCCGCTTGCGTGGTCGCCTGTCAGAGCGAGAACAACATTCCGATTGTTGGTAAGGATCAGGTCCTTCGCGGTCGTGAAATGCACTGGATGCGGATCGACCGTTATTTCTCAGCTAAAGAGTACAAGCAAGAGGAGGTTCCTGAAGACGTCCAGGTCTCCTTCATGGGCGTTTCCTGTCAACACTGTGAAAATGCGCCTTGCGAACAGGTCTGCCCTGTCAATGCGACGGTTCATGATCGCCAAGGTTTAAATGTGATGGCTTATAATCGCTGCGTTGGCACTCGCTACTGTGCGAATAATTGCCCCTACAAGGTGCGTCGTTTTAATTTCTTTGATTGGAACAAGCGTCAGATCGGTGAGTTCTACAAGGGTCCTCTTGGTCCTGTGGATGAGCCTGAGCTTCATAAGATGCAAAAGAATCCAAATGTCACTATCCGCATGCGTGGTGTCATGGAAAAGTGCACCTACTGCACGCAGCGCATTGAGGCCGCAAAGATAGATCAGAAGCGTATCGCTGGCGCGAGTGGCAACGTGAAGGTACCCGACGGTAAAATCAAGACTGCCTGCCAGCAGGTTTGCCCAACCGATGCGATTACCTTTGGCGACATTTCGGACCCAAACTCTGAAGTGTCTAAAATGAAAGCGAGCGACCGTAACTATTCGGTCCTTGGTTATTTAAACGTTCGCCCACGGACTACTTATTTGGCGCGTCTGCGTAATCCTAATCCGAAGATGCCCGACGCCTACAAGAAACCTTATGCCTATGCTCAGTATAAAGAGCGCTACGGTAGTGCTGCGAGCACCTCTGGTCACGATGATCACTCTTCTCATAAAAATCAAGCCGCTCCAGCTGCTCACTAATTTAACAGTACGAACCGATTCTAATGGCAACGACGACTCAAGATAGTTCAATGGATGCGACTCAGGCTGCTTTGTTGGCTAAAGTGCAGCCCGCTGAGCTGAATGAACAGCCCCTCGTCACCAACAACCGTGACTTCAACTGGGTGACTGATAAGATTTGTCGTATCGTCGAGACAAAGACTCCCACATGGTGGTGGATTTGCATGGCGGTCGCATTGATGACTGCTTCCTTCACGGGTCTTGGCTTACTTTGGCTCGTTAGCTCGGGTGTAGGCGTCTGGGGACTCGCAAATCCGATCAATTGGGGTTGGGCGATTGTAAACTTCGTTTTCT
>QXZH01000109.1 GCA_009886465.1 Opitutaceae bacterium | reverse complement strand
TCTCCGCTCTCGGCGACCTTGGGCTCGATTTTATCTCAACTGGTGCACCAATCCACCAAAGCCAATGGAAAGATATTGGCCTAGACTGGCTATGAGTGATACCGAATACCGCCAAATCATCCCTCGCGACGACACCAATACCATATTGAGTGCCCTACTTAATACCCCGGATACTTTTGTCTCAGGCAGCGTGCTGGCCGAACAACTCGGTGTGTCGCGCCCCGCCATCCATGGGAAACTGGAGAAGCTGCGCGAACAGGGCTTCGAAATAGAAGCAATTCGCAACAAAGGTTACCGACTAGTCAAAGAGCCGGAAGTGCTCCATGCGGACTTGATCCGTTACTATGCGCAAAAGTCCGGCGCCCCGATCGAGGTTCTCTACTTCCCAGTAATCGACAGCACCAATAGCGAGGCTGAGCGTCAGCTCTCACATCACCGCCACGCCCCCTTTGCCGTCGCCTCCAGTTGCCAAACGAAAGGCAGAGGGCGCCTCGGACGCGACTGGCATAGCGCGACAGCCGACAACCTTTACCTCTCCGTTGCCTTCGAGCCAAATATTCCACAACAAGCACTTCAGCACTTTACCTTGTGGGTAGGCATTCACATCTGTCGCGCCCTGCAGGGTCTCGTGCCCAAGGCGCCTTTGAAAATCAAATGGCCAAACGACCTCCATTGTAACGGTCGCAAGTTCGCTGGCATGTTAACCGAGGCCAAAGTGGATGCTGACAGCCTACGTAGCATCATCTTCGGCATTGGACTGAACGTAAATAGTAACCCCGCAAAATATCCCAAAGAGATTCAAAAAACTGCGACTAGTCTCTACGCGGTCGGCGGCAAAGAGCTAAAACTCAACCAGGTAGCCGCCAAAGTAATCAATGCCACCCAAGCAGCCTACGATGCCTGCATCCTTGGTGGTGGCTCGGAAAACCTCGTTGATGCTTGGGCGCCCCTTAACTCACTTTCTGGACAAAGCGTTACCGCGATTATGAATAATAAAGAAATCACTGGCATAGCTTGTGGGATCGACGCATCTGGCGCCCTGCAACTACTCGATGAAGGCGGCATCCTCCATTCAGTCAGTGCGGGTGACATAACACTCAAAAAATGACTGCATAATTATAAATAATCATTAGTCTAGTCATTGTTAATCAATAATTGTGAATCATTTATGCATAGACGTCGGTAACACCCGTACTCACTACGGGTTGGTCTCTGGCCAGACGGTGCAATGCGCGGGACAGTTCTCCACCCACAATTTTGACCGCGCTCCCTCTCCTGAATTTGCGCAAGCAGTCGCCCCACTCATCGCTCAAGCCGAAGGCGTCTCCTACTGTTCAGTTGTTCCCACGATCAATGAAAACCTCTGCGCCAGTCTCGCCGAGTTTGCCAAACCGATCTTTCATCTTACTTGCGAGACTTGCACGGGGCTAGACCTAGCCTACCCAAAGCCCCAAGAGATCGGGGAAGACCGCATTGCCAACGCAATCGCGGCGCAAGAGTTCTACGGCATTCCCGCCATCGTCATTGATATGGGCACCGCTGTTACTTTCGACATTATCAGTTGCCAAGGCTATGAAGGTGGTATCATCGCGCCCGGACTCGCCGTGATGACCCACTATTTGCATGAGCAAACCGCCCTGTTGCCAAAGTTGAAACCTGAAGACCTAGTCAATGTCGAAGGTGCCATCGGTAAATCTACAGTAGACGCCATGAAACTTGGTGTGTCCGTCGGGTTTTCTGGCATGGTCCAGTCTATCTTGGATAAAGTAACCGACGGCCTCGCGGTGCGAAGCGGAGCGAACCCTGTCGTTCTTTCGACCGGTGGCAGTGTTGCCAATCTCACAAAAGACTGGGCGCAAAAAAGCGAGTTCGTTCAAGACCTCACCTTAATGGGACTTGGCGAAGCGGTAAAACGGCAAAAGTAGCCCTCTTCATCCGTGTGTATAAAAGCCGCCACATTCGCAGGTGCATGTTATCTAGCTCTTACAAAAAGCTCTTAAATTAGAGGTCTTTTTCAATATTTACAAGCTAGGTCGCTACTCCATGCTCCGCGATGCCGATGAACCGTGTTTATATCAAAACCTACGGGTGCCAAATGAATGAGCGCGACTCCGATGCGGTCGCGGCGATGCTTCGGGGGAAGGGTTATTCTGTGATCGATAACGAACAAGATGCCGACGTCATCCTGCTAAACACTTGCAGTGTGCGCGATCAAGCTGAGCAGAAGGCCATCGGTAAGGCGGGCCACCTGATGAAGCGGAAGCGTAAAAACCCGAACTTCATCGTCGGGGTGATGGGCTGTATGGCGCAAAATCGGGGCGAAGCGCTCCTTGATAGTCTGCCAGACCTAGACTTGGTAATTGGCACACAAAAATTTCACCGCGTCCCAGATCATTTGAGCAATATGATCGCTACGATACAGGGGCAAGGCCCACGACCGGAGTCCATCGTCGATTTGGCTGAAGAGCTCGATTCGCAAAATACGATCAAGGCACACCTTGACGATAAACCTCAAATCACGGCCTTCGTTAGTATTATGCAGGGCTGTAATATGAAGTGTGCTTACTGCATCGTGCCAAAGACGCGAGGGGTGGAACGAGCCCGCCCAATGGAAGCGATTGTCGAGGAAATCGAAGGTTTAGCCGCCAAAGGCACCCGTGAAGTCACTCTTTTAGGGCAAATTGTTAATCAATACGGAATCCGCGAATTTCCCTTTGTCGATAAGAAGAGTCCGTTTGTCCAATTACTAGAAAAAGTGCACGCAATCGAAGGCATTGAGCGCATTCGTTTCACTAGCCCCCACCCGGTTGGCTTTAAGGATGATTTGATCGAATGCTACGCTTCCATGCCTAAACTTTGTGAGTATCTACACTTCCCGATGCAGAGTGGTAGTGACCGCATTCTCAAAGCGATGCGCCGCCCCTACTCGATCGAGAAGTTTCGCAGCATCATTGATAAAATCCGCACAGTGCGTTCCGACATGTATATTTCGACCGATATCATTGTCGGCTTTCCGGGTGAAACGGACGAAGATTTTGAATTAACACGGAAGCATTTCCAGGAGATCGGCTTCGACATGGCCTACCTCTTTAAATACAGCGTGCGCCCTGACACTACAGCTGAACCGATGGGTGATCCGATCACGAAAGCGCAGAAAGAACACCGTAACCAAGTGCTTCTGGAAATTCTCGCTAAAAGCTCTCTTGAACGAAACGAGGGTCTCCTTAACAAAGTCGAGGACGTTCTTTTTGAAGGTCCAGCCAAAAAAGGGGAAGATATGTTCGTTGGTCGCACACGGGGTAACCGCGTGGTCATTGTCAAAGCGAACCAGCGCCTGGTTGGACAACTCGTTCCTGTTCGTTTTAGCCGGGTAACCGCCAATACACTCTATGGGGATTTGGTATTAGAGGGTGTTGAGAGCGAAATGGAAGCGGCCACATTGTAGTCGCGCGGGTGTCTATGCTCCAAGGGATTGAATCGGACTAAATCGAACAAGCGCCAGTGCTGTAATTTTCTTTGAGTCCGTAGCGCCCGTCTTCAAATTTGGTAAAATAACAGCCGATGCGTGGATGATCGATTGCTTGACCGCTAACATCTTCTTTGAGATTGGACTGAGCAACGTAGGTGCTCAGGCCTCCGCTATCGTGGACTAATAAGTGATACCAGGGTTGATAGCGATTGGGTTGTGTTTTATTAGTTTTATACCATGTATCCCCAGCCATGCAACAGGAGTCGACCGCGACAATGACACCTCGATAGCCATAGCTCTGATGAGCCACCACCAGACCGAGATCGTAAAAAATCTTGGATGATGCGCCGCCATCAATTTCTGAGAGTCCTATCAACACTGTCTCGATATTAAGTAATTAATCAGATTCTTCAAGTGTCTGAGTGAAAAGCTTCTAAAACGTCACTAATGGAGCGAATCTCGTCTTGCGGGAAAAAGCTGTTAATGCGGCTAATTACCTGCTGAATGATACCATCTGGGCAAGACGCCCCACCAGTGAGAAGTATGTGAGGCTTCTTTACTGGTGCATTAAAGATGGGGCGCTCTTCTTCGATCGTTGCAGAACTGTGGAGTAGATTATGGGGGAAAATGTAGTGACGAACAGTTTCAAGGGAGAGGAGGTTGCTCTCAGACTGAATGTAGTGAGCACTTTTACCGAAACGCTCGGCACAAACGCGGTAAAGCTGGAAGGTGTTGGAGCTATTTTTACCTCCAACTATGAGCGCAGCATTAACCGGTTGCTCGATTGCTTGCTGAAGGGCATCTTGATTAACCTGTGTTGCGTAACAAAGAGTGTCGCCTTTACCCTTTGACCAGAGGTGATTAACCACTTCTGATTCCCCGTATTTTGATGTAATCACATCACGGAGATAATCAATGATCGTGAGGGTTTCGTTCCGCAAGAGGGTGGTTTGGTTAACCACTGCGATTTTTTCAAGGTCCCGCGTCGGGTCAAAACCATCTGAGTACAACCCCACAAAATAAGTTTCTAAGAGTGCGGCCTTCTTTGAAGTCTCTGCTTGGATGATCTCGGCTAAGCGGTGTGCGTGCTCCATGTTACGGATTATTAGAGCGGGACCGTAACTGGAACTATTAGAGAAGGTAGCCTTAGCCTCTTCATGTTCTGATTTGCCATGTATAATAACAGTGTATCCCTCTTGTGCATACCGGCGAGCGGCTTTCCAGACCTTTTCTACGAGCATACAAGTCGCATCGTTTTCGCGGATGGAAAGCCCACGGCGAATTAATCGCGCCTTATCTTTGTTGGTCGCACCGAAAGCTGGGATGATCACAATATCGTCCCGTGTTAACTGGCCCCAGAGGGCATTTGGATCTTCTTTGCTGTTAGCAATCTTTCCATCAGCACGCAAGGGAAGACCTTTATCAGTTTGCAAATAACGAAGCCCACGAGCAAGTAGATCTTCGTTTACGAAAGGATTGTGAATTAGCTCGCTCAGCATGAATACCCGCTTGCTAGGATACATAGCCACGGTCTCATAAGCGCGCTCAATCGCATTTTGCACGCCTAAACAGAAGCCGAAGTGGCTAGGGATGACATAACTAACCGCGCCAAAATCGAGCACTGCGGGATCGCCTGAAGATTTTTCTTTAGTTCGTCTCGCCTTCTTAATCGCTAAGCAAAGGGCACTCTGATAAAGCGCTTCAGATTGGCCATCAATGTAGACAGATCGATTGCGTTCTTTGTTCGTACGAAAGCGATAGATATATTCGTTTTCTCCCATTCCAAGATAGGGAATACGATGAAGTTGCCCATCGATCGCCTCTAAGACTGTTGCGAGTTTGGATGTTAGGGGGAGCGAGCGTAGATTAAAAATGGTCTGCCAATTATAGCCGACATCACCTGTCTCTGTGAGTATCGCGCAGTGAATTTCTTGATGGTTGAGCGAACTAAGCTTGTGCCAAACGTAGCTATTGACCTCTGGTTCTACGAGGTCGTAAACACCGTTGGCTCCTTTTGCCACCATTAGGTGATTCCTAGCATCAAAAAGCAGTCGGATTGGATCCATCTTGTTGTTCGCTAACAGTTAAAACGAATGTTTTTATCTGTCTCTGTGCCCATACAGGAGCCGAGTGCTACCACACAGAGATGCGTTGGTAAAGCGACTTCGCCCACTTTGTTGATGTTGGTTGGGCCGTTCGTTGAGGAAAAACTACCTTCCGCCCCATGCATCACTTTGTAGCATGAGCCTTCATTTGTAACTGTCTTTCGTAGCATTTGCAGTAGGTTGTTTAAGAACTAGAGCGGGTCAATGCGTATGCATGGTAACTGATATAAAAGTTATTTGTCAGGGCAAGCAACTCCAAGCCAATATCCTAAATGCGAGCAATCTTACATAGTTAGTAATTTAGAAAAGGCTGAAACGGCGTTACCTTGCACATGTATTCTGCGATTGCACAACAAGAGTGAGTGGTTAGTGTGGCACTATTTTCGAAATTTACTTCCGCCACAAAAAATATGTTTCAAGTCAATTTCAGTGAACAAAGTATGCATGAGCTCAACCAGCTTGACACGCGGTCACAGATGTTGCTCGTGGAAGTTGTTAGTACCCTTAAACAAGAGCAATTGGAAAACCCTAATGAAGAGCTAGGTCGCTTTCATCGTGGCGGCAAAACCTACTACCGCGTTCGTGCGGGCGAATTTCGCATTTATTTCGAGCTGCATGGTGAGGCAATCTTTGCTCACTACATTTTACACAAGAATACGCTCACTGATTTCATTTTTAGATTTAAACTGCCGTTTACGGAGGAGTTTATGCTCGAACAAGAAGACTCTTTTTGGAAATACCTCGATTCACTGCGTCATAAAGATGCAGGCGAGGAATAAAGCCTTGTTAACCATGACTGTATTTAAAAAAGAAATGGAAAAGCCCCGCCATAAGTACGTCGATGCTGCCGAGGCTAGTCATATCTACCTTTTACCTAACAGTTTGACTGCAGGTAATTTATTCTTCGGTTTCTTGGCTATCCTACGCTGTATCCAGGCAAATTATGCAACGGACCCGGAAGTTATCTCCAACAATTATAAACAGGCTGTTTGGTTCATTCTCTTTGGAGTTATTTGTGATGCGTTGGATGGCCGCGTTGCTCGACTCGGAGGGCGCGAATCCCTCTTTGGTAAGGAGTTCGACTCCATTGCTGATATTATTTCATTCGGTGTGGCGCCTGCCCTCATGATGATTTTTCTCGTTCTCACCCCAACGGTGGACAAATACCCTGTCTTTTTGCAGATTAGTTGGTTAATTGGTTTTGTTTATTTGCTTTGCGCAGCTGTTCGCCTTGCGCGTTTCAATGTACTTACCCACCCCATGCTACCTCCCGCTGAGCAATTAAAAGGCACTAATGACTTCCTCGGACTACCAGTGCCCGCAGCTGCGGGCATGATCGCCTCGCTTGTGCTAGTTATTGTGAGTCTTGAAATTTCTACTTTTGACTCACGAAGTCTCGCTCTACTGATTCCTCCATTCATGCTCGCAATTGCCTATCTAATGGTCAGCAACATCAAGTATCCAAGTTTTAAAGACCTAGACTGGCAAACGCAGACTAAATTACGTAATTTTATTGGGTTGATCCTTGGTTTTGGTACTGCCTTCTTTTTTAAAGAGTTCTTCTTCGCTCTCCTTTTTTTCACATATATTATTTTTGGGCCAATCCGCCATGTCGTTAAAATTTACAAACTCAAAAAAAAGCTCAAAACGAACAGTGAATGAATCTGGGATAAGTGTGTAATGTTTGTGTTTTTAAAAAAAGTTTTTCCCTTTGTTCACCATGTACATAATTTATTCACCTTGTTTCACACATTAGAAATTTCTCGTAAAAAGCTTTTCATTATAGACTTAGAAAGTTTTTCTATTTAATTACCCCCCTTACTGTTATTAAGAGATTTATATATTAAAAAAGAACTCTTATATAAGCATTGCTAGTAAGTCCAAAAAACTAAAAATTCACACTATGAAGTTCAAGATCAACCAAGACCATTTTAGCAATGGTCTCCAACAAGTTCTCAACGTCGTAGCATCTCGTTCGACTATGCCCATTCTCAGTAACGTTTTAATCGAAGCGGAAGAAGGGCATATCTCATTAACGACCACAAATCTAGATCTAGGCATCCGTTGCCGTATTAAGGCCGAAGTCTCTGACACGGGCAGTATCACTCTCCCTGTCCGTAAGCTGGCTACCATTGTTAAAGAATTACCAGTCAACGAAGTTTTTCTTGAGACTAGCGAAAAGAATCAAGCAAAGATCACATCCGGCGGTTCACTTTTTAAGATTATGGGTATTAGTTCGGAGGAGTTTCCTCCTTTGCCCACCTTTGAAAACCGTAAAGTTTTTGAACTCTCACAGGAAGAAATTGTAAATATGCTAAAAAGCGTATCTTACGCCCAATCGACAGACGAAAACCGCTACATTCTTAACGGTGTCTATTTTAATTTTGCCGACGAAAAATTAACGCTGGTAGCCACAGACGGTCGGCGTCTTGGGCTCACCGGATTAGATCTAGAGGTGAGTGAAGAAAACACCGGAAGCCTTATTCTCCCAGCTAAAACAGTAGCCGAGCTAGAGCGGCTCATGGGTAAGGGCGAGAAGGTCAACATTGCATTCAACGATCGCCAAGCTGCCTTTGAGATAGGTCTCGATGAAGCAAGCGACTCAGGTCTTGTTGACCATCTTTACTTAGTTTCCAAAATTGTCGAAGGTAACTATCCAAATTACCGCCAAGTCATTCCAAAGGAGACCGAACACCGTGTGAAAATAGAACGGGAGCTCATGCTGGAGTGTGTGCACCGCGCAGCGCTAGTGACATCCGATAAAAGCAATTCTGTTAAAATCAAGATCAGCAAGAACCTCCTAGAAATTTCAGGCCAATCTT
>QXZH01000108.1 GCA_009886465.1 Opitutaceae bacterium | reverse complement strand
TGGCAATATCGTGCGTCTGCTGACTTTGTAAGCGTTCGGCATACCAATCGCTGACTAACATGGATTCACGGGTGAATAGATTGCGTATCTTTGGTGAGTCTAGACCTTCGCCCTCGTAATGTCCGTCTCTCATGACATGTAGTAGGGCTTTGAGCGGAGGGCAGGCGTCTTCGATAGAGCCGTCGGCGAAGTAGTGCTCGGCGGATTGCTTGTGCGCGGCCACGATGGTGCTCATACCTTCGACGAAAGTATCCATGCATTGCAGCTCGGGCTTGAGCATCGCCTCATCGAGTACAGAGGTCGGATTATTGAATACGCGGCCGAAGAAGATGCGGGCAAATTTCCCGGTGATACGATAGCCGATTCGGCTGGCTAAGACTATTTCGCCCTTGTGCTCGAAGTCTTCGACTTTTTCTAGGTAGCCGTGCTCTAGCATCCACTTAGGATCGGTCTCCTCAGGCTTGAGGCGGCACCAGATCTCGGGAACGAGGAGGCTGATGTCGTGATCAACTCGATACTTAGGGCCTACATAGCCGGCCGAGGTGATGAAGGCCGGTTGCTCGGTAATGAGGTAGGAGACTAGTGCGTTGTTCAGATCGTAGATCGGAGGAAGTGCATTGAAGGGTGCCTTAGTGAGCGCACCTTCGGAGCCAGCACCAGTGGTGGAGGGAGATTTGCCAGTGATGCTGGCGGTGTACTCCATGAAAAGCTCAGGGAGTTCCATGTGGTGGATCGGGTTGAACACACAGAGCGGTTTAACGCCTGCATCGGGTTCGGCCGGGTTGTTACGACGACCGGGAAGGATCGAAGTGACGGGACGGAGCAGCGGTGAAGAGGAATCCTGACGGCGGTAGAGGCGTGAGCTTAAATCGGCGAGGTAAAGCGCGCGTGGGTCTTTTAAGTCGGGGCGGACTTGAAGGTAGCGCGGATTCTTGGTCGGCTTACCATCGACGACGCGAGGGTAAGCACTGGTCGAGTAGTAGTCGGGCGAGTTGGCTTTGTCGAAATTGACTACCATCTTACGCATCGGGTCAGTGTATTGGGTGAAGCGGATGGTATCTTCGGTTTCGTTTTTGGCAAATTCCCGATCGAGTGGCTCGTAGTTACTAAGGAAGCTACCAGAGGAGCTGAGGTCGGCCTCGGCAGCGTGGTCGTAGCCGCGGATGACGGCGTCGTCAGGGCGCTGGAAGAAGCGATATTCGCAATTATGCACAAACTTCGCGGAGGGCAGCGACCAACCGGGAGGTAGGCTGCTAAGCTGCGCACTGGGTGCAACGGTGGAAGCGGTAATATCGTCTTCGAGAGAGATCTTGGCTGCGGGGGTGAAGTCCTTGCGTAGTCCAAAAGTACGCCAAGAACCCTTACTGGTGTAGCCGATACGCAGATAGTGGGTGAGCATTTGCTGCTCGCGGTAGCGAAGGAAGTTGCCTGGTATGCCGTTGATTAGGTCGACGCTGAAGCGCTTGCGCCAGTCAGTACCCCAATCTCCTTTGTAGTAGCGCTTGATAATAAGGACCAGCTCTTTGACGTGTTGAGGAATGGACTTAAGCCAAATATTGTAATCCTCTGTGTATTCACCCTTGGATGCAGTAAGGAGTTTAATTACGGAACCAAGTGAGCGGTCTTTACTGAGTAATTGGCGTCCGGTAGCGGTATTCTTTTTCTTATCCAGGAAGCGTTGGCCGTATTCTTTATTGATGATCTCTTCGGCGAGATCGAAGTCTTTTTCGAAGTCTTTGACAAAGACCGGGCCTGAGATAATAGCATCAGTAATCGGCTTGGAGATTTCGGATTTACCGCCTCCAGAGACGGTGCAAGGCTTATGGCACACACGGCTCTCTGCTGTGTAGCCGACGAGACGCCAGCGGCGACCTTCGGCAGGCTTCATCATCTCAACCTTGTAGCCGGAGGGGAGCACGTAGGTGTTGTTTGGTAGGAGCTTGATCTCTTGCGCCTGTCCTACCTTCGACCAACTGATGCGCTGTGAATTGAGGTCGATACGGGCATCTTCGGGCAGGTAGATGATGTTACTGAAGTTCTTATCCACTGCATAGCCTTCAGGCTTCACATTAATACGGTCGATGTAGCGTGCGACGACGCCATCGAAGGTCTGGTCGACCTCTGGGTAGTAATGGCTGAGCTGGAAATCTTCGCCCAGATCGTAACCAGTGAAGGCGAGGGTACCGCCTGCGTGCTCTTCTTCGGCAAGGCCGTGAAGGTTAGCGGAGAAACCAATTTGTGTTTTGACCTCTTTTTTGCAGTAGCCGAAGTAATTATCCGCGATCGCGGTAACGACGACACCACGGGCATCGCGGCAAGTGATCTTGAAGGCACCGCCGTCGTTGTAGAGTTCTCCTTCTTTTTCCCAACACATGCCGTCGCGCTTTTGGCGTTCGGTGGCGTCTTTGATGTTGGGTAGACCGAGTTCGACCTTGGTAGTACCCATAAGGTGAGGCGCGAGAATGACGCAACCGCTGTGACCTGTCCAATGGGCGGGATCGAGAGCAGCGTCGTTTTCGCCGATGAAAGGGTCGCCGCCGTTGCCGAAGATGGATTCTACAAAGTCGAGATTGCTAACTAGGTTACCTGGCGCAAAGAAGCGGACTTCGAGGGTCTTTTCCTTGGTGAAGCCATCGACCTCGGGCACGACGACCGGACGAAGAAGAAGCGAGACCCAAGCGCGGGCTTTTTCTTCTTGGTTGGCGAGGAAGGGCAGTGTCGTTAGAGAATCGGGCGCTGTTTTGAGAGCTTTGGCGAAGAGGCGCGCGGCGGCTAGTTTTGGAACGGCTTTTTTATCATTGGGGATCGGAAGTCCCCCTTCGGTGACGTGAAAGACGCCCTTGGTCGTGCGACGGTCGCTCTTTGGGTTATGAAGTACGCCTTGTTGGATGCGGTAAGAGTCTATGATCTCGGAAGAGAAGTGGTCGCCTCTGGCGGGGAGCGAGAGGGTACGGGCCACGCCATGGCGGTCGAGGATGAGCGTATTATTTGGCAGATAAGGCATTTCGATTGAGTCTAGATCGCCAAAATAATCCACTAGGAAGCTCTGCACTCGCTGGTCACAGGGAGGAAGGTAGTCGGCGAGTAGGCGTGATTTTTCCTGATAGCTAGCGAGTAGTGTCTTGCTCAAGCTCGTGAAACCAGAATCACCGACACCATCGAAAGTAGGCTGACCGATTGAGGTTAACTTCAAATTGACGTATTCGAGGAGCGAATCTTCATCGTGGGCGTAAGCCGCAGTTTTTGGATCAAGTCCGAGCTGTGTGGTAAAGTCCATTGTGTAGGTAGTTGTTTTCAGATTCAGTTTTGTGATTCGTTCTTAGTTATTAGGCAGTATTCATGCCCATCTTGTGTATTTTGATAATTTAAATGAAGGCAAGCGGAACCGCTTTAGCTCTTACATTGTTTTACATCTCAATGGTTCTTGATGTAGTAGTATAAGGAGGACGTATGTTCAACCGTCAAATAGCGCTTAGTCTGTGAATTTTGCTTGGATGTTTACTTTCTCAATAGTCTTAAAAGTATGTTACATCAAGGTCTCCATATTTTTGCCCCCTTACCAGTAATCGCGCACACGCAGTCCTATGCTTCGGCTGGAGGCGACTTAACTGATGCTTCCCTTAAAAAATTAGTGCTATTTAATCTGGGTAGCTGTGCTAAGAAGGTTTACTTTGGATCCTTTTAAATATCCCGACAAGAAGGAATCTATTAATGCCTCAAACACTCTTCAATAAAGACTGCGGTCTTCTTACGCATCCCAGCTCTTTGCCGAATCATTTTGGAATCGGTGATTTTGGGCCATCCTCTATTGAGTGGATTGAGGCACTGGCGGCACACGGACAAAATACTTGGCAGATCCTACCGCTCAATCCCGCTGGCTATGGGGATTCACCTTACCAAGGATTGTCTGCCTTTGCAGCGAATCCAGTTTTTATCAGTCCAGAAGATTTAAATGCGCGGGGCTTGATCGATGACTCAGAGCTAATGGCTCTGCAAATGCCGCTCGGTGAGCGTGTCGATTATGTTCAAGTCTATTCCAACAAGACTGAGTTGACGACTCGCGCAGCTCTTCGGTTCTTTGCCTTAGAGACCGGACATCCGCTGCGCGTAGAATACAATGCTTTTTGCCAAGCCGAGAATAATTGGCTCAAAGCTTTCGCACTTTTTAGCGCGCTCAAAGCTAGCTTCGGCGGTGTCGCTTGGACGGATTGGCCAGCCAAATATCGCGACCGGGATGCTGTGGCTTTAGAGACCATCTCGATTGAGCTTAAAAGCGATATCGAGCGCATTTACTTTGAGCAGTTTATTCTCCGCTCGCAATGGATGAATGTCCAGAAGCACGCGCGCGAGCTTGGGGTGCGACTTGTGGGTGACCTGCCTATTTTTGTGGCGCACGATAGCGCCGACGTCTGGTGCCAGCGTGAGCTTTTCCGCCTCAATGCCGAAGGCAACCCCAGCGTGATGGCAGGCGTGCCGCCTGACTACTTTTCATCGACTGGTCAGCTTTGGGGTAATCCGCTCTACGATTGGGATGCACACCGCAGTGATCACTACGCATGGTGGCGTGCGCGCCTGAGTAAGATTTTGACTTGGGTTGACGTGGTTCGGATCGATCACTTTCGTGGTTTCGATGCTTGCTGGGAGGTGCCTGGCGATGCCGAAACCGCTGCGGGCGGGCAATGGATACCTGCGCCTGGCCATGAAGTTTTCGATGCCTTTGTTGATGACCATGGTTTACCACTTCCATTCATCGCAGAAGACCTTGGTGTGATCACGCCTGAAGTGGAAAAATTGCGCGACGATTACAATTTACCAGGTATTCGCATTCAACAATTTGCCTTTGGTTCTGACCCGATGAGTCACACCTTCCTACCCGAAAAATACGTAGCTAACTGCGTCGCCTATTCCGGTACGCATGATAACGATACCGTCGTCGGCTGGTTTTCCAGTGAAGCGGGGGAAGGGAGTACGCGCAGTAAGGATGAGGTCGAGGCCGAGCGAAAGATCACGCTCGATTACTTTGGCACCGATGGCTCGGACATTCACTGGGACTTTATTCGCAGCCTTTACCGCTCTGGCGCGGGTGCGGCCATTGTGCCCGTGCAGGATATCCTAGGTCTCGGCTCCGAAGCGCGCATGAATACTCCTGGCAAACCCTCTGGTAGCTGGGCATGGCGCCTCACCGATCGCGAGGCACTTGGTACTGCACTTAAACATTTACATTGCCTCACCCAAGAGACCTCACGCGGCCTCAGCACAAGCCAAGTTTCTCTTCAGCTACGCTGAATCAAATACCTCAACGACCCTAGACTATGAACAAACCCAAACTATCTTTCTGGCAAATTTGGAATATGAGCTTTGGCTTCTTTGGTATTCAATTTGGATGGGGCCTGCAGATGGCCAACATGAGTGCTATTTATCAATATCTAGGAGCAGATGAGAGCTCGATTCCCTTGCTCTGGTTAGCCGCACCGATCACCGGCCTCATCGTGCAACCTATAGTCGGCTTTTACAGCGACCGCACATGGACAAAACTTGGCCGTCGACGCCCTTATTTCCTCGTCGGAGCGATCCTCGCGAGTCTCGCATTAATTGCGATGCCTAATTCCAGCACCCTCTGGATGGCGGCTGGCTTACTCTGGATTCTAGACGCATCGGTCAACATCAGTATGGAGCCCTTCCGTGCCTTTGTAGGTGATAAGCTGGCGAAAAATCAGAGAAAAGTAGGCTTCGCTATGCAGAGTCTTTTGATCGGTCTTGGCGCCGTACTCTCCTCGTCTCTGCCATACATTTTGACTAATTGGTTTGAAGTCAGTAACGAATCTGAAGGTGCGATCCCTCAGACGGTCAAAATTGCTTTTTATGTTGGTGCAGGCGTCTTTTTCGCCGCCGTGCTCTACACCATCCTAACGACGGAGGAATATCCGCCCGAAGATATGGAAGCATTTTCAAAAATGAAACATGAGACAGCTGGTGTGGGGAATGCTTTTAAAGAAATTGTCCAAGGAATCGGCTCAATGCCAAAGACGATGAAGCAGCTCGCAGTAGTGCAGTTTTTTACATGGTTTGGTCTCTTTTGTATGTGGATTTACTTTATCCCTGCGGTGGCGACTCATATCTTTGGAGGTGCTGATCACGGCAGTCCCGAGTATCAAGCGGGTGCTGAGTGGGGTGGTGTTTGTTTCTCCGTTTATAACGGCGTTGCCTTTGTCTTCGCTTTTCTCTTACTCTTACTCGTGCGAAAGTTCAGCGCCAAAGGCATTCATACGACTTGCCTTGTATTGGGTGCGTTAGGGCTTATCTCGGTCGCGTTTGCGGCTGAAGCTAAGTTGCTGCTAGTCTCAATGCTTTGCGTTGGTATCGCTTGGGCCAGTATTCTCTCAATGCCCTATGCCATACTTGCCAACGCTATCCCTGGAAATAGAATGGGATTCTACATGGGCATCTTTAATTTCTTCATCGTGTTGCCACAGATCGCCGCATCTCTCGGTCTTGGCCTGGTCATGTCAGTCTTCCTGGCAGGAAGCACTATGAATGCCGTTCTCCTCGGTGGCGTCTCTTTGCTTATCGCAGCATTTTGTGTCCGCTTCGTGGACGACGACGAAACACTCGATGAAGAGGAAGTCGACGCAGAGTGTGTCAACCTCTCGAACCATTGAATAAAAAATCAGGCTTTCGCTCGATTAGACTTACATCTGCACCTCATCGACTGATGCGTCAGCGATGTGCTTTATGATTGCCTTGGCCTGCGCTAGGGGACAGTTCAATGCAGTCGCCAGCTTCGTCTGTGTGCAAGCGGTGATAGCGATAGTTCTTCTGGACGATAGGTTTCGCTGGTTGAGCGCCACCACGACTCCAGAAACGCTTGGGTTGAAAGCGATGCTCTCGGCTACTCGACCAGAGAAGGAATGTCCATCTAGGCACTGAGCGACGAAGCCCTCTGGTGCGTGACTGTAGGGAGCATAGCTGAGCTGAGCGGCATTGATCGCAAGTTGCGCTTGGGTCTTCGGCTTTATTTTGTCGTGGCCAAAATTAGTGCCCGTGCTGTCGAGCAAGCCGTGGCCTTTTTTACGATTTTCACCAAAGGCCCCAGGTAACAGATCTTCGATTTGGAAGGTCTGACCCTTGCAATGTATTTTAAGATTCGAAGGATTTGATAGCTCTCGCATAAACTGGCGACAGTGGCCGCAAGGTGTCTCCGAGACGTGTACTGCGACGACCTCACGCTCTTCGTGCATCCACGCATTCAGGATGGCCGACTGCTCGGCGTGCAGGCTTGCGCTTAGCGGCACGCCCTGAAACTCCATATTCGCTCCGAGGTAGAGCTTGCCTGATTTTCCAACTGCGATGGCTCCAACATAGAAGCCGGAGATAGGCGCGACCGAAAAACAAGTCGCTAGCTTTAACAAGTCTTCTGCCCGCTCCACGCCAACCGAGCTGATCTGTCCGCCAAAGTCGGGGTCTTTTAGCTCAGAGATCAGCGGTACCTTTTCAGACTCTTCTAATTCAGCGAGTGCTGCTTCGATTTTTTGATTGGTCAACATCACACAGGGAGTCACTAACTTTTGTCTGGCGGTGTGAGTAAGACGCGTGTTTTCAAGCCCATCAGATATTCGGAAAATTCTTCGCCTTCGGGGGAGTTTCTCAAGACACGTTGTACCATGCCCATTTTGGCATCGAGGTTGTCGATCATGGAAACGAAGACTGCCTCTGGGGTAGCAGCCATAGCGGCGGCGCCCCATTCCTTTTCGCCTTGGTGGCTGAGAATGACGTGCTCTAGGCGCTCGGTCAGGTCGGCGTTGAGCTTGCTTTGGATGGCTGCTTTACGCGCAGTGCGGAAACCTAGTACGACGTGGCCTTGCAGCGTGCCTATGCGACTCACTTTAGCTGCAAATTCACCGATGTATTCCTCGAGTTTACCAATGTCGTGTAAAATGATGCCTGCAATGGCGAGGTCGGCGTCGACTTGCGGATAGAGTGGTAGCAGGGCGCGAGCTGCACGCACCATGTGCGTGGTGTGCTCCAGTAAACCGTGGCGGTAGGCATGGTGCATGCTGATCGCTGCCGTGCTGATACGAAAATGTGAGCCCATTTCGTCCATTACGCGCCGCACAGTTTCGCGCAACTGCAGGTGATCAATTGCGGCGATCGCTTCTTCAATGTGCGCCCAGAGTTCGTCTTCAGACTCGGGCGGAACCTCTACTAACTGGCTAAGCATGCTTTTCGCTTCCTCGTCGTCCGCCGCCACTTCTTCGGCTGCTTGGAGACGTGGAGAGAAGCGGTCCTGGTAATACTCAGTTTTACCAGATAGGCGTATCATTGAGCCTTCGGCTACATTTTCGAGTGAAGTGAAAACAGCCGAATCGCCAAAGGCGTTGGCGGTAAAACTGCCGCCCGCGTCGCCGAGTTCGACACTGAGGAAGGGGTTGCCATTCTTGGCTGTCTTAACTGTCTTACGACGAAGAATGAAGATACTTCGGAAGGGTGCCGCGATGGCAGGATCGAGTTGCTTAAGTTCTTGGACAGTCTTGAATTCGCTCATTGTTGGGTGGAGAGTTTAAAGGTGGGAAGGATAAAAACTAGAAGCGTTCCCATGATCCTCCGTTATTGCCGTCAATGGGGCAAGTGCTTTTACAATTGTAGCTTAAGCTTCCCCGCTGCGAAGTGGTTCACGAAGGATCTTTTAAAATTTTACGCTAAGGAAAGCACCGATCGGGGATGGGGGTTGCTTTATCTTTCCTTCTGCTTTCTGACTTCTTAACACTAATATGTCCTCCGCAGACCTAGAAACCACAGCAAGGCGCAACGTGCGCAACTTTACGCTCTTCCGCGCGTTCTTTTCGGCGCGTTTTTACTATCCGGTATATGCACTGTTGTTTCTAGATTACGGGCTCACACTTGGGCAGTTTGGGATGCTCAATGCACTTTGGGCGGTAACGATTGTTGCGTTGGAGATTCCCTCGGGCGCGCTAGCCGATACGATTGGTCGGCGCAAGCTACTGATATTTGGCGCTGTTTGCATGCTCTTTGAAATGGCAGTGCTTCTGGTGGCGCCGATTGGTGCTGGGACTTGGCTCTTTGTGCTTTTTGCATTTAATCGCCTACTTAGCGGCGCGGCTGAAGCAGCGGTAAGTGGGGCGGATGAAGCGCTGGCTTATGATTCACTCAAAGCTGCAGGCCTTGAGGGTGAGTGGGGTAAAGTGCTGGAAAGGGTCCAGCGCGACACATCCTTGGCTTTCTTTTTTGCCATGATGATTGGTGCGGCGGTTTATGATCCACAGATGGTGAACGCGGTCTTTCAGTTCTTTGGTATCTCTTTCATTGTCGAACAAACACAGCTGATCAAATTGCCGATTTTACTGACTTTCTTTTCGGGTATCGTTGTTTTTTGTATGGCGCTGCGTATGAGGGAGCCACCCGCCGAGAAAGGCGGAACCGTGCGCGAGACCTTGGCCAATAGCTGGCGACTAACTGGTGCTGCCACGCGTTGGATTTGGGCGACTCCTTTGCCCTTTGCCATCATCCTAGCAGCGATGGCGATTGATAGCGTCGTGCGGCAGTTCCTCACTCTGGCGAGTGAGTATTGGAGCGTCATTGAGCTACCGATTGCGAGTTATGGATTGATTGGTTCAGGTATGGCGCTGATGGGGCTTTTTGTGCCGCGTATTGCGCGGTTGCTTGCAGAGAAGAACACACCAGTGAAAAACTTTTTACTCACGGTGGGCACAGTCATGGTCGGGTTGATGGGCTTAAGTTTGGCGATTCCGGTTTTGGGTATCCTTCCTGCGGTTTTACTTTATGCGTCGATCCAGTTGATGGGATTTTTTGTGAGTCGTTATTTGAACGAGGCAGCACCTTCCGAGCAACGGGCGACGGTGCTGAGCTTCCGCGGGCTCTCGACCAATTTTAGCTATGGAGCGGTCTCGATCATGTATTCTGGTTTGATTGTATGGATCAAAGCGAAGGCGGGTAATTCAGCCACGGGCGAAGCGGCGCAGCATTTGGTATTTGTCGAATCCCTGCAGTTCTTCCCTTGTTATTTCGCGTTTACTGCTGTGATGGTGTTCGTGATTCATTGGATACGGTTCGGGCGGAAGTCGTAGTCACCAAACTCGCTAAGGTCGTAAACACACTCTAGCACGCTATGCGTTTTAATTGGCTCAGCTCCTCAATGCAAGGAGGTGACCAGTAAGATCGCACACTGTTGTGCCTTCTTCCGCTACACAAAGGGGACGTGCTCGTATTTATCACCGAGAATTTTGCTGGAGTCGGCTTCAAGCCATTTGTCGAGGACGCTGCTGTAGACGCCTCGGAAGTCCGTCGAGTATTTGAGGTCTTTTTTGGAGTCGGTCACAAGTTCGGGGGTCTGGCCGAGGAGGCCGCCTTTGACTTTTGAACCCATTACAAAGAGAGGGGCGGCAGTGCCATGGTCGGTGCCGCCGCTACCGTTTTCGGCGGGGCGTCGGCCGAACTCAGAGAAGGTCATAGTCATGACTTGGTCATCTTTACCGTGTGCGGTGAGGTCTTTTTGGAAGGCGCTCATGCTCGTAGAAAGCTCGGTCAGGAGCCGCTGGTGGTTGTATAATTGGTTGGCGTGGGTATCATACCCGCCTTGGGAAACGAAGTAAACACGGGTCTCCATGTCGGCGTGAATGAGGGCGGCGACCCGTTTGAGTGATTGGGCAAGCTTGGTGCCAGGATAGGTGGTCTGGGGTTTGTATTTGCCGATTATTTTTTCCACGCGTCGCTCGGTAACGAGTGTATTCATCATAGTGTGCTGAAGATAGCTAGCATTGCCTTCGATGTGGTCGGCTTGGAGTAACTTTTCATAGGCGAGGTCGGCGGGGTCTTGGCCACGGTCGAACTTACCATAGTGCTTCATGCCAAAGAGCGAATGCGACTCCTGGGAGAGGTAGGTCTGGGGGATCATGTCGCCTACGTGGATTGCGGCGGGATCGGCGTCGACACTCTCTGCTTTGGGACTACCCGCGCAGTCGTTGTCAAAGTAGCGACCGAGCCAGCCCTCGCGTTGGAAGGTATCAGAATCACTCGCAGTTTCCCAGATCTCAGTTGAACGAAAGTGGCTGCGGTTGGGATTGGGGTAGCCGACGTTTTGAACGATGGATAGTTTGCCTTCGCCGTAGAGCTCGTGGAGCGGATGGCAAGCGGGGTGGAGAGCGAGGTCATCGTTGAGCTCGAGTAGATTATTTTTTAGGCCGAGCGTTGGGCGCAAATTATAGTACCGGTCGTCAGTAAAAGGTATAACAGTGTTGAGCCCATCGTTGCCACCTGCGAGTTGCACGATGACGAGAATGCTGCGGTCACGCTCCGGGGCGGGGGTCTGCGCCATGGCACTGCGAGCTAGAAAGGCTGGAGCGACACCACTAAAGGCGAGGAAGCCTAGGCCACCGGCACCGCGGACAAATTCACGACGAGTTAAGGGTAGGTTTTGCATGAAGTAGAGAGTGGTGAGTAAGGAGTATGTGGAAACTAGAAAACTGGAGATCCTGTGCGCTAGCTCAGATTGTAAGCGGGCGATTGGAGGAGAGCGATAATGGCAGAACGGACGCGCCTGGCGGCGCCTTCGTTGGAGGTGTCGCCGATAATTTTTTTGAGAGACTTCGAGTAATTGGCGCGAGAGGGCTCAGTGATAAAGTAGGTCGTAAAGTGTTTAGCCAGATCGTCGGAGGCAAGGCTGAGGACTTGTTTAAGGCGCTCGTTAGTGACGAGGAAGTTGCCTCGTCCTGCCTCGCGGGCCGCGGAGAGGGCACGCTTTTCGTTACCATTGAGTCTCTTCTCGTTGAGGTTTGCAAAGAGGTAGTCGACTAGCTGGCGGCGCGCACTGATTGTGGTAGAGTTGATCCAGTACTCACCGTAGAGCCACCCACGGACGTTGGGTGGGTTGTAAAAAGCTTGCCCCATGGTAGCCATGCCGCGGAGCACGCGGGATTGAAAGGGTGCGACATCTATGCGGAGATCTTGGCAGAGGCCGATATGAAAATGAACGGGGCTTTTAACCATGTTGCCACGATAGGCAGGATGGAAAAAGAGGCGGCTTTCAAAGAAGGTCTTCGTTAGGTAGGGTAGGCTAAATTGGTGATCTGCCCACTGTTCACCAAGCGCTTCGATATAGGCTTCGTCGACGGCTTCTTCGGTCAGGTAAAACTTTATCAACTCGCGGATTAGAAAAGTCCTCGCGGCGGGCTGCTTGAAGGTGAGGTCGATCACATCGTCGCCATCCCAGTTGCCCGTCTCACCGAAGACGGTTTTCTCGGACTCATCTTGGAACTTTTTTGCTTGGTAATATTTGTAGCGCTTCATTGTGCGGTAGCCTGTGAAGGCGCGCGAGGCTTCCTTAATGTCGTTTTCGTTATAATTACCCTCTCCGAGTGTAAATAGTTCAAAGAGCTCTCGAGCGAAGTTCTCGTTCGGCTTTTTGGCAGTGTTTTTGTCGAGGTCTAGATAGCGTATCATCGCTGGCTCGCGACTGACGCGCTTACATAGCTCGGGGTAGCTGAGCGTCGTGCCGTCACGGAGCATTTGCTGCATGGCGTAGAGCTGTTGAGGATCTTTAACCTTTTGCTGTTCCACGACAAAGATATCTTGTAAAAACATCACGAGCTTTTCGCGGGCGCTATTTTCCGGCTCGCGCACGTAATGAAACCAATCCATCGCGAAACTGCGAAATAGTTCGTTTTCCTCACGTTGCAATTCTCGACGCAGTTCCCGCTTTGCCTCTGCATCTTTGGTTTTATACATGTTTTGATAGCGTGCAGGCGTTCCGTCCGTGAATGTCTTCAAGTCCTCAGATCGGGGCAACACAGCACCTGCTCTGTAGGCCTTTTCGATATAGGCACCTGGTGAACTGCGCAGGGCGGAGGTCACCGCTTCTGGAGTCGCGGAAAAACCGACACGCCGAAGGAAATGTTGGGCAGTTTGCATGCCCCAAAAGCCGCCTGGCAAAGGTTTCCAAGCATCTTTTACAGCGAATGTATCAGGGGTGGGGAGTAGGGTAGACATGACAATTTGTATTATTTTACATAGTCGGGCGCAGTTGAAAAGTTTCAAATTCCTTAAATAGCGCTGAAAAATGCCGGAAAAGCGTTGAACTAAGCCTTACGGCTAGTTTCGCTGAGCGATTACATCGTGCCACGCTTTAAAAATAAGACTGCCCCGCTTTTACTGATATTGTTCGCTTTGCTTGGCCTGACCGCCTGCGTGGAGCCACCTCAGATCGAGCGGGCGATTCATCCTCTACCTGAGGATGCCTTTGTTACGGATGCTCCATTGGGACGCTATGGAGGCATTTTTGTGCTTAACGAGACGACGCAGCCCACGACTTTCAATCCCCAAGTTCCGAACAATCTCTCTACCAGTGTTCTGCTCACTCGCTTACTGACACCTCTAGTTGCTTTTGACCCGTCTTCGCAGACTTATGAGCCTGCGCTGGCGCGTTCTTGGGAAATTGGTGAGGACAAAAAGTCCTACACCTTTCACCTCCGTCGTGGTGTGCTTTGGAGTGACGGCAGTCCCTTTACGGCAGACGATGTGATCTTTACCTTCGATTGTATACTCACCGAGATTCAAGACCCCGAGTCGGGTAAGCTACGCCCAAAGTATCCCTCGCGTTACTATAAGCAGTATCTAATCAATGGAGAAAAGCTACGCTATACAAAAGTCGACGACTATACGGTGCGCTTCGACCTGCCGACTGTTTACGGGCCCTTCATCTACGATATCAGACAGCCGATTTTACCCAAACACAAGCTCCACGCATCATTCGAGGACGGCAGTTTTACTAAACAGTGGTCGACCCAAGTCGCGATAGAGTCGCCTGAAGAGATCGTCGGCACGGGGCCGTTTACAATCTTTTCTTACAAGCCTGGCGAGAGACTAGTGCTGACCCCAAATCCGCACTATTGGAAAATTGATCAGAGCGGTCAGCGCTTGCCTTATCTCGATTATTTCATCCTCAAGTTCGTTTCGGAGTCGAACACCGCTGTTGCACACTTTGCGACGGGTAAGAGCGACGCTTCTGGGGTCGGTGCATCTGATAACGTATGGGTTAAAGAAGCCGCTGGAACCTACGGTTTTACTCTCCACGATCGGGGTCCTTCATCAAGTGTGAACTTTTTTTGGTTCAATCAGCACCGTGGCAGCGACGAAGCGGGTAAGCCCTATCTGTCTCCGCATAAGCTACGGTGGTTTACGGACAAACGTTTTCGGCAAGCAGTCCACTACGCGACAAATCGTCAGGGTATAATTGATGCATTGCTCTTCGGAAAGGGCGAACCGCTCACCTCGATCATCGCACCCGCTCAGGGCAAATGGCATAATCCCGATCTACCCCGTTACGATTACGACCCCGAAAAAGCTCGTGATTTACTGATTGAGTCTGGCTTCTATTGGGACGCGCAGGGCAAACTTTTTGACCGTGAGGGCATTCTGGTGGAGTTCACCTTACTCCTCGTAGAGAGTGCGTCCTTTGACACTATTGGTGTGACTTTTGTAGAAAATATGAAAGCGCTTGGCTTGAGCGTAAAGATGGAGCGTTGCGACTTTGCCACCTTACTTCGACGCACCGACGATACTTTCAATTACGATATGACGATGTTAGGTTGGGGCTCCCCCGATGCATCCTATGATCCTTCCGGAAGTAAAGCTCTCTTTCTTAGCAGTGGGCAATTTCACCAATGGTATCCTGAGCAATCCGAACCCGCGACTGAGTGGGAGGCGCGCATCGATGAGCTGATTGGCCTGCAAGAGAGGACTCTCGACGAAGCCGCCCGGGTGGCCTATATGCACGAGGTGCAAGCCATCCTCGCTGAAGAACTGCCTTTGCTCTACGGCTTTACTCCCTACGGATACGTTGGCGTTAAAAATAAATGGCGAAATGTATTTGTGCCATCCGCCGGTACCACCCTGTGGAATATCGAAGAAATCTGGACGCCCGAGCCCTAAATCTTAACCATGTTTGCCTTCATTATACGACGTCTGTTTTCATTGGTGCCGCTTTTACTCGGGGTGAGTTTATTGGTCTCTTTGCTCATGTATCTATCACCAGGCGATTTTCTGACGCAAGCGCGCGCCGCAAAAGATATTGATCCTGCGATCATTGAGCAGCAAGAGCGTCAACTCGGCCTCGTCAACGCCGACGGTGAAGCGACTGCGTGGTTCGTCCGTTATGGGCACTGGATGGCTAATATTTCGCCGGTCAAATACGGGCCTTGGGTCGGTCAGCCTGAAGAGGGACTCTCCTTTGGCTGGCCTTATTTTGGTGAGTCTTGGACTTATAAAGTCGAAGTGTTCACCCTACTCAAACAGCGAGTGCCGGCCACTTTCATCCTCTCGCTGACTTCAATCTTCTTTGCATGGTGCATCGCCATTCCGCTAGGTGTACTCGCGGCTATTTATAAAGACTCAATCTTTGACCGTATCTCTGCACTCCTAGCCTATGCTGCGCTCTCGATTCCTGAGTTTTTCTTAGCTATTTTGGCGGTCTATTTTGCCGCCATCACAGGGATATTCCCAGAAGGCGGACGTTCGTCCGTTGAGAGTGAGTTTCTCGGTCTTTGGGCACGCATCCTGGACTACGGCTATCACCTGATACTGCCGACTGTCGTTTTGGGAATCGGGAGTGTCGCTGGGATGATGCGTATCATGCGGGCAAATTTCATTGATTACATGCAGGCCGAGTTTGCCACCACTGCACGGGCTAAGGGGGTAGCTCAGCGTGTGATTATGTTTAAACACGTCTTACGAAATGCGATCAACCCGCTGATTACTGCATTTGGTTATTCCTTTGCCAGTCTGCTCTCAGGAGCACTGCTCGTTGAAAATGTGATGAACTATCCCGGTCTCGGGCAGTTGATCTACGAAGCGCTCATCCGTGAGGACCAGTATGTGGTCATGGCCGGCGTCCTTATCGGCGTAGTCATGTTGGTTTTTGGTAATCTGTTCTCCGACCTGCTACTCGGCTGGCTGGATCCGCGTATCCGCCAAGAGGGTGGAGCGAAAAACAGCGCTCGCGGGCAAAAGGCGAATCTCGTTTGGCTCGTGTTGATCGGCATCATCGCGCTTCAGATTTTACTAGAAGTTTTTGCCCCCAGCTTACTCGGGATGACTGGTCTGGTATTGAAATATATCGGCCTGCTTTTAGTGGGCTTGCTTGCGGTGGCCTGTGTGCTGCTCGTCGGCTACATCGTCTTTACTCTGTTTCGCCGTTTGATAGGTGGTGTTTTACGTCGTCCGATGGGGGCGGCTGCGCTGGCCGTCCTTACTTTACTTTATTGTGGGGCACTTTTCGCGCCGGCAATTTCACCTTACCCAATCACTCAACAGAATCTTGTAAAGCCCTACCACCCGCCGACCGGCTATGCTTGGAAAGACGGTGCCCTACACGCTAAGCTCTATCAAAAAGAAGCTGTTGGTTCGCCTACCTACATCCATTCTGAGGATGCGACCGCGCCGATCGTTTGGTTTTCGAAGTCCGAGTCCTATAAATTGTTCGGGTTCATCCCGATGGAGCGTAAACTCTTTCAGCTCGAAACGGAAGACCCCGCAGCGCGGATTTATTTACTTGGTTCTGACGCAACGGGGCGCGATATATTTAGTCGCTTGCTACACGGCTCTCAGGTCTCGCTCTCGATTGGTTTCATAGGCATCTCGATCACCCTTATACTCGGCTTCATCGTCGGCTCACTAGCGGGTTACTATGGCGGCACGGTTGACTTTGTTGCCATGCGCTTAGTGGAATTGTTAATGTCGATCCCTGGTCTCTACCTCCTGCTCGCGCTCCGCTCCGCATTTATCAGTCCTGACTTTTCACCGACGCAGGTCTACATGGTCATCATCGTAATTTTATCAGTGATTGGTTGGGCAGGCACTGCACGGATTATCCGTGGTATGACGCTCTCGATACGCAATCGTCCGTTTGTTGTTGCGGCTGAGAGCATGGGACAGTGCGTACCTATGATCTTGATCAAACACATTCTACCTAACATCGCGAGCTACCTGCTCGTGGCCGCCACGCTAGCTATCCCTGGTTACATCCTGGCCGAGGCCGCCTTGTCCTTCCTTGGCCTCGGCATCTCCGAGCCCTCCGCTTCGTGGGGCTTGATGCTCAAGCAATCGCAGGGAAATATGATCGTATTTTTCATGAATTTCTGGTGGATGCTAACTCCTGGTTTTGCTATCTTTGTCACAGTGATTGCCTATAATGTGTTGGGCGATGTGCTCCGTGATATCGTGGATCCTAAAATGCAAACCCGCTAAGAAGGTCGGACATTGAATGTCTAAATTCGAATCCTGAACGAACCTAATAATTTTTAATTTACAATCATTCAGCATTGGACCTTCGATCTTCGACGTTTAATCTTCTTATTATGTCTGACCTACTAAAAGTCTCTGATTTGCGTATCGCCTTTCACTCTCGTGACGAGGCTAATGAGGTCGTGCACGGTGTTAACTTTTCCGTGGAAACCGGTGGGCAGACCGTGGCCATACTGGGCGAGAGCGGTAGCGGCAAGAGTGTCAGCTGTATGTCTTTGACCCAGCTTTTACCAAAACCTCCGAATTGCACTGTATCTGGCGAAATTCTTTTTCAGGGAGAAAACGTTCTTGAGATGGATGCTGAGGCGATTCGTGGCGTTCGTGGCAAGGGGATCGCATATATTTTCCAAGAGCCGTCCTCCTCGCTCAATCCCGTCTTCACCATTGGCTATCAGATCGCAGAGGCGGTGCGATTGCACCGACCCGATATCGAGAATGTCAAAGGTCGCGTGGTCGAACTGTTGGAGCTAGTTGGTATCCGTGATGCTGCAAAGCGCTACAGTGCGTATCCGCACGAAATGAGTGGTGGCATGCAGCAGCGCGTGATGATCGCGATGGCCTTGGCCTGCGAGCCAGAACTGCTAGTCGCTGACGAGCCGACCACTGCGCTCGACGTTACCATCCAAGCCCAGATAATGAACCTGCTCCGTGAACTGCGCGAAAAGCTAGGTATGAGCATAATTTTAATCACGCATAATTTTGGCATTGTCAAAGGCTTCGCCGACGAGGTCATTGTCATGTATCGCGGCGAGATCGTTGAGCAAGGTGCGGTTGAGACCGTCCTAGAAGATCCGCAGCATTCCTATACGAAAGCCTTGATCGCCTGCATCCCCAAGCTGGGTCATAAGCAGAAGCGTCTTAGCACGATTGAGAGTGAGATGGCGGGGCGCTAAGGTTAAAGAAACTTCGCTATCGAGGGAATCGGTTTGGCGCGATGGCCGCTTTCTAGCCGCTCAATATACGTATCGATCTTGATATCGTCAGGTTGGTGCTCGTCCTCGAACTCGTCGTCTTCAATGGGTAGGAGTTCGTCGAAGTAAAGTGAAGTACGGCGTGCTTCGGGGTCGAGCACTTCCACAGGATTGCTTACGCAGCCTTTCTTGACCATGACAAAACGCGCGGGGCTGCATGCTTTTTTATAAGCGGTCTCGAAATCCCTTACCCATTTGTTACCCGCTTCTTCACGGCGGTTAAGGAGCACAACATCCGAGAAGTGAATGCAGGCATCGAACCAGGCTTTTGCTTTTGGGTTTTCTGAAAGGAAGTGGCAATGCGTGACCGTAATGAGTCGGGCAATCTGGCAGTTGTTGTGATCGCTCCATGTCTTAAGTGCTTCGGCGCAATCCGATGGGTCGCTCAAGCCAGGGGCGAGAAAGATTATCTTTTCAGGCGCAGCAGAGATCTTACCGTGAGTGACTTTGCTGTCCTTCAACTTCCATCCGACGACGCTAACATTATCTAGTGCTTCGATGGGTTCATCGTAATCACAAGCCGCTTCCCCGTCGGGTCGGAAGTAAATGACTTGTTCGGTCTGGGGAATGCCGCCTTCAATCAGATCGAAGATGATTTCTCGTCTTCCCGAATTTGGGATGCCAAAGACGAAATAAACTAGAGGAGCGGTATCTAACATAGGGTAAAGATAAGATGTAGCCTCCTCACTCGGCTGTCCTGTTGAGATCTGTGCATACGGCAAAGGAGCACCAAGACTACATGGGATGTGTTAGGAAAAATCGAAGCTCTCGCATTGCGCTTTATGTCGCATCCAGTGGTCGACTAGTACGAGAGCAGCCATCGATTCGACGATGGGTACTGCACGGGGTACCACACAGGGATCATGGCGACCACGACCCATCAGCTCGGTTTCGTTGCCGTCTTTATCGACGGTGTCTTGCTTTTGGATAAGGGTTGCGGTCGGCTTGAAGGCCACGCGAAAGATCAACTCTTCGCCGTTGCTGATCCCGCCTTGCACACCGCCCGAGCGGTTGGTCGCGGTGCCGACCTTGCCGTCTTTATTGACAAATACATCGTTGTGCTCAGAGCCTTGCTGTAAGGAGCCTTCAAAACCGCTGCCGACTTCAAAGCCCTTTGTTGCAGGGAGCGAGAGCATGGCCTTAGCCATATCCGCTTCGAGGCGATCGAAGACAGGAACGCCGAGGCCGACGGGCAAATTACGCACGCGACACTCAATTATGCCTCCGACAGAGTCGCCTTCTTTACGCATGGCTTTTATCCGGTCGACCATTTTTTCGGCAGATTTTGGGTGTGGGCAGCGGACGGGACTGGCTTCGACTTCTTCGAGGCTTGGGAAATGTTTGAGCGCGGGCATCTCGATGTCGTGCACGCGGGTGATGTAGGCACGCACCTCAATGTCGCCGGCTAGCTTGAGAATTTTCTTGGCGATGGCACCTGCTGCGACGCGGCCGATGGTCTCGCGGGCTGAGGAACGACCGCCGCCTTCGTGATTACGGATGCCGAACTTAGTCTGGTAAGTGAAGTCTGCGTGCGAGGGACGAAACTTATCCTTCATCTCCTTGTATGCGCAGGGGCGGTGGTCGCCATTAGGCACGTAGATACCGATAGGGGTACCCGTGGTTTGACCGTCATAAAGGCCTGAGATGATCTCGGCGGTATCGCTCTCCTTGCGGGGTGTGGTGATATCGCTTTGTCCAGGGCGGCGGCGATCGAGTTCGAATTGTATCTCTTCGACGTTTAAGGGTAGGCGGGGAGGGCAACCGTCAATAACGACGCCGATACCACCGCCATGACTCTCACCCCAAGTGGAAATACGAAAAAGTGTGCCAAATGAATTGCCCATAGCATACTATTGGAACCGTCTCAGCCTTTGAAGTCAATACTGCCGCGTAATGCGCGAAGTGAAAGTGTGAGATGAGTTCTTGCGTTCTCACATGACATTCACACTCGTAAGCCATGCTTAAAATCGGCTAAATTGAGTCGTTTTCTTTCCTTGATGCGGCTTGCCATCGGGTCGTATTTTTTAATCCTAAGATGAATGATTACAATTTGTGTGCAGGCCTTCTTAACGCCCTACATGGGTGTCTTCTATGAACCCACGCAACCAATCCAAGGTAGACGAGATGTTTGATTACCAAACAGTTTACAATGCCTACACGGCCTTGATTGCTGGGCTGATCACCAGTGTCCACTGCGTAGCGATGTGCGGTCCACTCTCTTGCGCATTTACGCCGACTAAGGCGAATGATGCTAATCCGCAGTTTGTTTTGACCTGCTACCATTTGGCTAAGCTCCTCTCCTACGCGATTGTCGGCACTTTGGCAGGTACTTTTGGCTCGGTGGTTATTCGCTCGGTCTCCAGTTCGTGGCTTAATTTATTACCTTGGATACTTGTTGTCTTCTTTTTGGTGGTGGCTTTTCGATTAGACCGTTTTTTTCCAAAGCCGATTTGGATGGGGGGGCTATATAAAAAAATGACCGCTCGTTACAGCCGCCTACAAAAGCCCGTAGCCGCTGCGATGATTGGGCTAGCTAGTCCACTGCTGCCTTGTGGACCACTCTATATGATTTTTGGCCTGGCCTTATTCTCTGGGTCGGCACTGAAGGGGGCCGAGTTTGCGATCGGCTTTGGCCTAGGCACTTTACCGCTGCTTTGGCTCGCTCAGAGCCAGTTTATGCGCGTGCAGCTCAGTATGACATCTACGAAGCTGCTGCGAATACAGCGTAGTCTGGCACTGATTGCGGCTCTGGTGGTAGCTTGGCGTCTGCGTACTACCTTGGGAATTGAGGGAGCAGAAGACTGGGTCTGCCATCCTTTTTAGCAGATTCACTTTGAAATTTGCGGAACTCCGAGCTTTGGGTTCTGTCATGTAATTACACTCTAATCACGTATCCGAATATGAAATACACATCTCGTCTCTCGCTAATCTCTCTACTTACTTCTTCACTCTTGTTTGCGGACAAGAATCCGCCTCTCGATGTTAATGTGGATGCTAAGTCTATCTCTAAAATAGCGGATATGCCATTGGTCTCGTATGCGGACGTTTTAGAAAAAGCCACACCTTCGGTGGTGGCGATATATACTTCGCAAATAGTGTCGGCTCGGCAAAGCCTAACCTTGCCCGAAATCTACCGGCAATTCGGTCGCTCCATTCCTCGTGTGATGCCTGAAGAGGGTTCGAACCGGGAGCGTAAGGAGCGACTAGGAGTGGGCTCAGGTGTGATTATTTCTGCTGATGGCTACATCGTGACTAATTACCATGTGGTGCAAGGGATGCGAGGACGCGAGGTGGATGAGATACTTGTCCGCCTGAATGATGGCACCGAGTATGTGGCTACTCTAATCGGTTCCGACTCGAAGACTGATGTCGCCATCCTGAAGATTGAGGCGAATGTGTCCCTGCCCGCCGTGACGCTGGCCGATAGCGATCTTCTGCGTGTGGGGGACATTGTCTTTGCGATTGGCAACCCGCGCGATTTGGGACTCACAGCAACTCAGGGGATTGTTTCTGCGCTTGAGCGTAATCGAGGTGGCCAGATTCTCGGAGCAGGATCTTATGAGAACTTTATTCAGACCGACGCAGCGATCAATTTAGGTAACTCGGGAGGTGCGCTGGTCGATGCATGGGGGCGACTGGTTGGTATCAATACGGCAATCGTCTCAAACAGCGGAGGTAGCATCGGTCTCGGTTTCGCCATTCCTGTCAATATGGTGCTCAATGTAGCTTCGAATTTGATTAAAAGCGGCGAAGTACCCCGAGGGATGCTGGGGCTTTTCCCAGACGATCTAAACCGAGAAATAGCCGACGCCTTTGGATTAGAGAGCACACGTGGTGCGCTGGTCAATCAAGTGCAAGAAGACTCGCCCGCTTCGAGAGGCGGTATTCGGCACGGGGATATTATTCTGAAAATCGACGAAAGAGAGATCGATTCGGCTGCTGAGCTTCGCTTAGTGGTTTCTCAAGTTCTTCCAGGCACTAAGGTCGCAGTGACTTTAATACGCCAAGGCAAGACCATGGTATTACCAATCACGCTGGGTAGTCTCACTGGAAAAGTGGGCACCATCAATACGGATTCTAGCGCCCTTAAAGGCGTCAGTCTCCGACCGCTCGACGATGAGTTGCGCGATGACTATAAAATTCCAAAAGACATCGACGGGGTCTTAGTCATGGAAGTGGAAGATGGCTCATCTTTTGTCGATAGATTGGAGCCTTTGACCGTGATCATCGAGATCAACGGGAATGTGGTCAATAGCATCGATGGGATTGAAGAGAATCTGGTCGTGAATAGGCAAAATCGTTTCTACGTCTGGGCGGATGGCAAGAAACGATTTGTGATTCTCAAATTATAGCACGTGGTGCAAGCTAGGGCTAGAAACCAGATTCCTAAAATTCGCTGCTTATTTTCGGCGTGGGCTCACCTTGCTGTCGTCTATATCTTTGTTCGCTTGATGGTCTAGATTATGACCTTGAGTATTTCGGGAGTAGCTATTGGTTAAAAAATGCCAAGTTCACTCCTAATTAGCGGTATGCTAAGCATTTACATCTAGAAATTTGAATAATATGTCTAAAAAACGCACAGTTCGTATTGGGTTGCTCGGCTTTGGAGTTGTTGGCCAAGGAGTTTGGAAAAATATCGAGAAAAACCGTGTCGCTCTGGAGTATAGACTAGGCACTCAGCTGGAAATCACTCAGGTCGTGGTCAAGGACGCGTCCAAGGCGCGAGAGGTTGTCGTGCCTGCTGCGTCCTACTCGGAAGATCCCTCCAGGGTGATTGACAATCCTGAGATCGACATCGTCTGCGAGCTGATGGGCGGCACGGGTAAGGCACTGGAGCTGACGCGCCGCGCTCTTAATCAGGGCAAGATCGTGGTGACGGCTAACAAGGCTTTAATCTGCGAGCACGGGGAAGAACTTTTTGAAATCGCCCGACGCAATGGAGGGCACTATTTCTACGAGGCTTCCGTTGCGGGTGGTATTCCTATCATCAAAACGATTCGGGAGGCATTGGTAGCCAATCGTTTTAAGCTAATCTTTGGTATCCTGAACGGTACCTCAAACTACATCCTCACACGCATGGAGCGGGAAGGCTTGAGTTTTGACGCTACATTAGGCGATGCGAGAAAGCTTGGCTACGTGGAAGCTGATGAGGCACTCGACCTTGATGGGATCGATGCGGCACACAAAGCTGTGATTCTGGCCTATTTGGCACATGGCAAGTGGGTGAAGCTTGAGGAGATTATTTGCGAAGGTATTCGCGAGATCACGGGTGAGGATATAGAGATTGCGGGTCAACTCGGTTACAAAATTAAACTACTCGCGGTGATCGCGCGTGACTTTGAGGCGAACAAACTCTCTGTTCGCCTGCATCCTGCGCTGATTTCTAAAAAGGAAGTAATTGCAGGAGTGGACGAGGTTTATAACGGCGTCAGCGTGACGGGCGATGTCGTGGGCACGACAGTTCTAATCGGGCGTGGCGCTGGTCAGGATGCGACTTCTAGTTCAGTGATTAGCGATATTGCTGATGCGGTCTTTATGCTGCAAGGTGGAGCGTCGCCTGTAATTTCTGAAGAAGATGAGGCCACTCATCAAAAATTGGCTGATGGTCTTGAACTAGCTCTGGGAGATGAACTCGTCGGTCGCTACTACTTGCGCATCCACGTTAGAGATGAAGAGGGTGTCCTCGCCAAGATTTCCGACATTTTAGCCAAGGAACACATCAGCTTTGCTACTGTGAATCAGAAGGAGCTCGACGATGGGACCGCTAAACTAATGGTCACAACGCACATGAGCAGTGAGGCTGCGATTATACGGGCGATCGCATTGCTTGCTGAGGAGAGTTCCGTGATCGGCGCGCCTGTAAGTTTCCGGATCTTTGATCCCACCAATTGATTCGGTTGCCCACATATAGACAGCCTTTTTAAAGAATTTGTGAGCTCAAAGCTCAGTTCTGTATGTTGGACGAACTGCGGGCCTCGTTGATTTCGTCTAGACCTCGAATGATGCGGTATTTGCCTCGGAAAAAGTCCGTATAATCGTCGAGTTGGTCTTCCCACTCTTTACGCATCTCCTCGTCACCCGCTAGAAAAAGTATGACGTTCACGGATGGCTTTTCGCTACCCTTATTTGTGTAGAGGATATCAACGACGTTCTTGAAGTATTTTTCAATCTCACGTGACTCGAGGAAGTAGTCTGGTCGCCAGCCAGGGTGCTCAGTTTCCCATTCCAATCCAAGCTCTCTATAGTCGGAATAGATGCCCCACCTAGAGTTTAAGACACGGGCTGGCTGCCCTTTTTTCTTTCGCTCTTCGTTGATTTTCGCCATCTCATAATCAATACGATTCTGCATGATAGGCACTTCTTTTTGGTGCACAGCTAGTTGATCCTGATATTTGCGACTTGTGGAAAATCGAATCCAGTCAGCTTCCTCCTGCTCTGTTAAGCGGCGGCGAACTCTCTCAAAGCCCCGGTGGTAGCCAGCGATGAAAAATATGGCATCCACATCCTGCTCGATCGCAAGCTGTGTCATGAAGGCGGTGTCATTACCTGGTTGCTTAGACCAGAGGATATCTTCATGTCTGGCTTCATTGCTTAAGGTCTCAAGCCTTTCACGTCGAACATCTCTAGCGCCTTCGACTAGGCCTGCGTTTCGAGCATTCGCATTGATCGGAGTTATCCATTGGATTAATTGTTGGTGAACTTCCTGCCCAGCTGGGACGAGTTGCTTTTTAAAAAATTTACTGTTACGCCTATCCGCCATCATGACATTAAATAAGGTGCCCGCAGAGAGGTTACCTACCATGTCGGTGATTTCGTCCTTAATAATTTTGTAACTCTTTAGGCCTCCTTTGGTGTCGGTCAACATCTGACTATTGGCATCGATGACAAATAGGATACGCTCTGCGCGAGTCTTGAGACCGAAGACGCTAATGTCGGACATACCGATACCAAGTGTTCCACGTGTACCGCCGAGCAGGGATCCGCTGCCGAAACCACCCATTCCAGCACTGACTGTGAAGGATTCCTGCATATTGGGCAGATTCACATCGACTGCACTCACTGCAATGTTGCCCACCTGCTTCATGCGTAGGCTTTGCATGGCTTGCTGCTTGGGGGGTTGCTGCTTGATCTCGATCTTTACCTCGGGGGGAGGTTGCTCTTCGACCACAGTGGAGGGCTCTTCAAACTGAGCCTCATCGGGTATGATGTACTTATAAACAGTTATCGAACCGAGAATGAAGAGAGCGACTGCGTGGACTCCACCGCTAATCAACAAGACGTTGAGCAGCATTGGATTAATCCTACGTTTTTTTTGTGGGGAAATCACAGTATAAGCTTACTCCGCGTAGGAGGCAAATGAGACTTTAGTAATGTCCGCAAGAGCGGATGCGTTAAGCACGTCGATCGCACGCTGGTGTGGGGAGTCAGGATCGGCTTGGATTTTGACTACGGTGTCGATACCTGCCCGATCTGAGGATAGCTTGAGGCGAGTCAAGGTCGTGCTGAGACGCTCCATATTACGATCGTCGATGCCATCCATGGGTGCTCCATTGAGTAGGATCAGACCATTGGGGAAGATTTCAACGATGTGCTCACTGGGCAGTTCTAGATTCTCTGCGGGGGGAGTATTACTCGGTAGTTTGATACCGATATCCGCCTCTTGCTGGAGCGGAAGGAACATGAAATAAATGAGCAGCAAGAAGACGACGTCGATCATCGGGGTGATGTCGACTTTATCTTCGGATTCGAGTACGGTGCTGACCTTCATAATTAGTCTTTAGCTGAGGCGAAAATAAGGTCGAAGATGCCAGCTTTGGCGGTGGCTTTCATCACGCGGTTGACATGGCGGTGGGCGGTATTTGAATCGGCACGTAGGAAAACTTTGAGCCTAGGAAGTTCAGCCTTGAGTGCCATCAGTCGGGAAGTGAGAGCTTCTTCAGTGATCGGTGAGGCACCAAAGTAGAGCTGGCCCTCTCGATCGATTGATATGTATTGGCGTTCGCCCGGTTCTTCAGGGATGCTGGCCTCGGCTGCTTCGGGTAGTTCCAATTCGACCAGTTCAGCGCTGATGAAACTGATCAGCGTCATGAAGAACGCGATCAGTAGGAAGACGACGTCGATCATCGGAGTCAGTTCAAACTCCGGGTCAACCTCTTCTGGTGTCCACATAGCCATAGCTGTTTAGGGTGCGAGAGTGGACGGGATTAGGTGCGGTTCTTGATCGCTTTGTTAAGTGTAAACTGTAACTCGCCAACTACGCGGCCAATACGCGAAGTGATCTTACCGTAGCGATTCTTGAAAAAGAAGAAGAAGAACATGGCAGGAATACCAACGATCATGCCAGTGGCGGTAGTGATTAGAGCTTCCGAAATGTTGCCCGCGAGCGCTTGAGCACTACCCGCACCCTCAGCCTCGATGACGTTAAAGGCTTTGACCATACCAGAAACGGTTCCGAGTAACCCAACCATGGGGGAGAGCGAACCAACCACGGACAGATAGTTGATTAGAACGAAAGGACCTGCGAGCTCTTCGGAGCTAGACTCTTCGATCGCTTCTTTGACTTGCTCGGGGTCATAGTTGTTGACGTCGACACGGTTCATGCCCGCTTCGATGATGTTTGTGACAGGCGAAGGATTTTCTTTACAGATGGTTTTGGCTTTTTCGACGTCAATCGCAGCAAGCGCTTCGTCGATTTGGACAGTCGCAGCAGCGTTGAGGATGGGTTCGGGACGGACCGCCATGAAGTTATAAACAATCAATCCGAAGCCACCGATTGAAAGGAGAGTGAGGGGATACATTGCCCAGCCACCAGCTTTATACATGTCGATGAGTGACTTTTCTTGGGATTCGTCGACGACCTCGGTTGCAACCTCAGTATCCTGAGCGCTGAGCGGTTGTGTGAGCACCCACTGCGTAGCGAGGGTGAACAGTGCGATGACGATGATAGCGGGAAGGAAGCGTAGCTTTGATGTATTCATGATGTTTATTTTAAAGTGCGTTAGTTGGGGACGTTTAAATGGATTTTTATTTGTTATTCTATAGTTTGTTCAGGTTCTGGAAGTTGTGCAAGCGAGCTTTCGGCACTCTTTGCCCACGGCGATTCTGGATAGAGAATGGCAATCTCTGTCCAAACATTACGAGCGGCGAGCTTATCCTCGGAGCGCGCATAGCAGTCGCCGATCAGATAAAGCATCTCTGGAACCCAGTCATACGAAGTCTGCGCGCGAACGAAGCCGCGTGTCAGCACATCAAGTGCTTGCCCGTAGTTCTCACCGCGGTGTGCGCGAGAACCTTGAAGTAGTTTGTAGAGTGAGAAGAGGCGCTCGTTGGGTTCTGGCTCTTCGAGTGCCTCGATCATCGGGGTGGCCTCATCGACGCGGTCGGCGAGCACTAGGCAATAGGCAAGCCACATTTGAACGTTCTTTTTTACATCGTCGGATACGACGGTCTCGATCTGGCGGTAGAGGGGAATGACAGATTCGTATTTACCGGCGGCGCGGAGGGCATCAGCTGCGTCCACGATTGGGCGTATGTTGACTGCATACTGACCTTTTACAGGAATGATTTCAGTCATTTTAGCCACCTTATCGTAGTCACCGTCCCTCAGGTAGGCACGCATGAGTGCAATGGCACTTTGGCTGTACTTGATACCGACTTTGTCGAGCTGGACACGATTGAGTAGGTCGTGGGCTTCCTTATATTCTTTAGCCTTAATGAGCGTGTTGATTAGGGAGCGAATCGGTGCGTGCAGTTGAGTAAAACTCTCAGGGACCTGATGGAATTTGATCAATGGGTACGATTTGGGGCGAAGTAGGTCGAGCGCAGAGGTGAAGTTTCCGCGGCGGATCATCCGTTCAATTTCGGGCATTCTTGAATTATCAAGACGTAGTGTCCGCACCATCGATTCACTCACGGGGAGTGAGATTTCACCGACGCCACCTTCAAGCTCTGCGACTAGCATCCCGTCTTGAAAGCTAACAAATTTTAGCGTTTGCGCGGCGCCGTTATTGTTTTGCTGGATGAGGACAGGCTCGTTTCCGTATTCAATCCAGTAAGAATTGATTTCTTGCGCGGTAGCTGAGGACTGCGCAGTAGCGGCCGCTAAAACTAGAGTTAAAATGCGCTTCATCATCGTAGGTCGGAATCTTGTGGAGTATAAATTCATCCTTGGAGCTCCTTCAATTTGGCTTTGATCGATTTTAGGATGTCAGCGGGAGCGGTCGCGGAAATTTCTGCCACCGCTTCGCTGAGAGTATTAATCGCGTCTTGCTTCTCGCCCATGCCGATCAAGGCTTTGGCGTCGGCGAGGTAGGCGCGCGCACTCCATTCGGCGAGATGTGGGTAGCCGAGAAAGGTGCGCTCGTAAAAACCGTGAGCTTTCGCGTAAGCATCTTCCGCCATGTGAGACTCACCAATTTGGTAGAGTGCTCGCGCATGCAGTATACCACGCCACTCTGGGACGCGGAGTATATACTGGTATTTTTCACGTGCATCTTTCGCGCGCCCCATTTCGCTTAGTAGCTCGCCTTGGCGCAGCATGACTGCAGGGATTTTGGGTGAGCCCGGGAATTGTGTCACAATTTGTTCAAGGTAGTTAAGCGCGCCTGCGAGGTCAGCCTTCTCCGCGGTGACATCAGCTAAGCGCATGAAGGCAACAATAGTCGCATCGTCGGTCGGGTAATTAATGAGCAACTGGTTCCAAGCTTCTTCGGCAAAAAGCAGACGCTTGTCACGCTCGTAGTCAGCAACGTAGAGAATGGCGCGAGGTGTGAGCTGTTGGAGGAGTGTGGAATCGTAGCGCTGCCTGGGGTCGATTTGGACATCTAGTCGGTAGAGGCCCATGAGCATCCTTGTCTCTGCAATGACATCGTCAGCCTCACGCGCCTTTTCCAATTGATCTTTGAAATAATCCTGGGGCATCTCGCTAGGATAGGCCTTCAGTTGTGAACGGTAGGGAGTCATGTAGTCTTGGATCGGCGACATGTCTTGTACTAGTGCGTCAGTAAAGGCTGGATCGCGACGCAGTTTATTGTAGAGGGGTTGATCAATGTCTGGATTGACGTAAAAATGCTCAAAAAGGAAGCCACGGTCAGTGATGATTTTTGTGCGGAAGTCCAGATCGCTTTCCATGCGGTCAAAGAAGGCCACGGTGCGAGTCAATATAATCTTATTTTTATTATATTTCTCAGCGTAGCCTTCGATTAGCGCGTCAACGCCCTCGTTATTTGGGTTCGTGGCGTAAATTTCGATGTTTTCGCGGTAGAGAGAAAGCATGTCCACTGGGCGCATCAAATATTCAAAGGCTAATCCGAGTTGTAAGACAGCTCGGGTCAGATCAGCCTTTTCGCCAAATCGTTTAATGTAAGCCTCAAAGTGCGCGGCCATTTCTTTATAGCGACCGAGCTCTTCGAGCACTGTGCCGATCCGGAAGGCTGCGCCGTTGTGAACATCTTGGAGAGTCGTGATACTGTCAGCATTGCGGAAGTGATCCAGAGCTAGCTCAAGGTCACCCGCGAGGTATTCGACTTCTCCGAGGAAGAAGTAGGCTTGGTCGAGAGCGTTGCCTCTTGGGTATTTCTCTACATAGGCGTAGAGCACATCTCGAGATTCCTCAAATCGCTGCGCATAAAATAGGGCGGCACCTTTGCGTAGTAAGCCGTCTTCAGCATAAACACTAGTCGGATATCGATCGACTAAGCGTGAAAAGCTGCCGACAGCGTCATCGAACTGACTTATTTGGAGTTCTGCTAGACCGCCCCAGTAGAAGATGCCGTCTTCGTAGATCGCATTGCTGTGTGCGTTGTACCACTCGCCAGCTTGCGTGATCAGTTCGGTGTAGCGTTGTTGCTCGATAAGGTAAGTCGCCCACTGTGCGAAAAGGCTACGAGACACTGCGTCGAGAGGGCGACTACCTAAAAAGTCGACTGCGAGCGCTAAGAACTCTTCGTTTTGCCCAGTCTTTTGGAGTTCGACGGCGAGTGCACCACTCACATCCGAGTAGAAGTCACCATTTGGGAATTTGCTGCGATAGGCTCTGCCTACTTCGATTGCGGTCCCAGTTTTGGCGATTTGGAGGGCATTGGAGAAAGTAGCGAAGTGGTAGAATTCTGCTTGATCATCATCGGGATTTTCCTCCATCAGATCGTGGAACATCCAGAAGGCTTCGTAGCGCCGTGCTGTCTTAGTGTAGTTACGGGCGCGGCGGACGAGCAATTCGTTGCGCAGTGTTGGTAGTTTGCGCAGTTGCTCTAGATTAGCTTCGAGTGTGGTTATCTCCTGTTGGAGGCGTTCAATGAATTCGCTTGATGAATTGCCTAGGGCGGTTCGTTGTTCGACTTGGGCTGTCTTGGACTCGATTTTACCTTCGGTCCACTCGATCATGATGTCGGTCGTTTTAATTAGGTTCAGCGTAAGAGCGGCATCATTGACTCGTCCTACTTCGACCAGCTTGTCGCTTGCTTTTAGGAGGGCTACATTGAGGCGTGGGCGATAGCGAACTGCTGACTCCTTTGCCAGCCTAGGCAGTAAAATGAGTGCGTCGTCTAGCCGCTCGGCTTGAAAAAGTGACTCAAAGCTGGCAGCGGCAGCCAAAGCTTGATCTTCAGAGTCGCGAGCGATTTCAAAGAGTTGACCAAAGTAGGGCAGACCAGCGGATAGTTGCCCCGTGCTGTAGTAGATTTGGGTGAGATCCTTGAGCAGCTTAGTTTGCTCACTTAGGTTCAGGCGCACATTTCTATAGCCGCCTGAAAGGATTTTTTGCATCAGGTCAATCGCTTCATTGCTCTTGCTGAGAGCCCGTAAAACGTCGATCCTTTTAAATAGCATGTCCTTGATCTTAGGTGAGTTTGGGAACTCCTTTTCTAACCTATCATACCAGCGGAGGGCTTCGCTTAACTCATTCGTTTGTTCCGAAGCAACATATTGCTGGATATGGCCAGTTCCAATAAGGAATATGGGAAAGTCGAGTTTGATTTCCGAGTTATCAGAGGCTTCGACGCGCTTGACTAACTCTTTGAGCAGAGGCAAGGCCTCGATAAGTTTGCCTTCTTCGACCAGCGTATTGGCTTGGCCTTGTAGTGCGGTGAAGCCTAGTTGACCAGCATCATTCTGTGCATTAGAAATCTGAAATGAGCAGATGATTAAAGAGGCGGTGAGTAAACTTTTTAAAGTAGATCTAGACAACATCACAGATGGACGGGGAGAATGTTCGTGGGGGGGTAGAAAAACTTCGCATTAACGAGCGGCTTGTAAAGCGAAATTCAAAGTTTCTCCTCTCTACTAGTTAATCTAGCTTACTTAGTTCCTCGGTTGCCAGATCCCACTCATAGTTTTTCTCTTCTAAATATTTAGCGATACGGGCAGCCCTAATATTGAGATCTTTGGCCGCCTCGGAGTCCGTATAGGCGCTCGGATCCTCGAGTTGTTTGGAAAGCTCGGTTTGTTCGATTTCGAGCTTGAGTATGTCTACCTCGGCTTTTGCGATTCGGTTTTCGATTTGCTTGCGCGCCTTGCTGGCAGATTTACGCTCTTCGGCTGCGATCCGGCGGCGTTCTTTGGCACTCACACTCTGGTGCTTGCCTTGGGATGTGGGCGCACCGTCCGGACGAGCATTTTTCAGCCCAGCGATTAGGCCACTCTGCTCGGACTCGGCACCCGACTTACGCAAGTAGTAATCGTAGTTACCCGAATAATGCGTAACTTTGCCGGCTTGTATTTGCGTCGTGCTCTCGGCAATCGCGCGGATAAAGTGTACGTCGTGACTCACGAAGATGAGAGTGCCTGTGTAGTCCTTGAGGGCACTGATCAGCGCGTCGATACTCGGCATATCGAGGTGGGTGGTGGGTTCGTCAAGTAGGAGGAAGTTAGGCGGAGCCAACAGTAGTTTGACCAGTGCCAGTCGGCTCTTCTCGCCACCGCTCAATACTTTGACCTTCTTAAAAACATCATCTCCGCGAAAGAGGAAGGCGCCTAAGATACTGCGCACGCTCTGCTCGCCTGTGCCCGAGGTCCGATCCATCGCTTCGTCGAGCACGCTGCGCTCCAGGTTGAGCACTTCGACTCGCTGCTGCGAAAAGTAGCCTACGCTTACATTATGACCTAATTCGCGCGTGCCAGCTTCGATTGGGATGATCTCGGCTATTATTTTGAGCAATGTCGATTTACCTGCACCGTTGGGGCCAACCAGGACGATGCGTTGTTTCTTTTCGACCTCTATGTTGAGGTCTTCGTAGACGACGTGTTCCCCATAGGCCTGCTTCACATGATTAAGCGTAACGATACGCTGACCACTGCGTTGCGGTTGGGGAAACTTAAAGTGGATGGTGTCAGCGGCACTCTCAGGTGGCGCAATGCGCTCCATTTTCTCTAATTGCTTGAGTCGAGCCTGCGCTTGTGTCGCCTTGCTGGCTTTGGCGCGGAAGCGACGCACGAAATCTTCCAGATGGGCGATTTCACGTTGTTGATTGTTATAGGCTGCTAGATGTTGCGCTTCGCGCTCGGCCTTTTCTTTAAGGTATTTTTCGTAATTGCCGACGTAGCGATGCAATTTGTTGTGGGCGATCTCCACAATACCGTCGCAGATGGCATTGAGAAACTCGCGGTCGTGCGAAATCGTCAGGATCGCGCCGGAGTAGCGCTTGAGCTGATTTTGAAACCAAACAAGCGTCTCAAGGTCCAAGTGATTGGTCGGTTCGTCGAGCATGAGCAGGTCGGGTTCCATCACGAGTAGGCGGGCTAGGTGCGCCCGCATGATCCAGCCTCCACTCAAGGTCTTAGCAGGCATGTCGTAGTCTTCGTGCCGAAAGGCTAGCCCTGCTAGGATACGCTTGGCTTTTGCTTCTAGATTGTATCCGTCTAGCTCAATAAAGCGCTCAATCGCTTCAATCCGCTCTATTGAATCGGGGTCGGGACACTCGCGCAGCGACTTGTAAATTTTGGTAAACTCTGGGCTAATCGAGGTCGCCAGTTCTGCTACGGTTTCGTCTCCCGCCGGAGCGCTTTCTTGTGGCAGAAAGCCTATTCGTGTGTCGCGTTCCAGTTCGATCTCGCCGCAGTCAGCCTCCATATCGCCCATTATGATAGAGAAGAGCGACGTCTTACCCGCACCATTAGGGCCGACTAAGCCGATGCGCTCGCCGCGTAATAAGCGTAGCGAAATATCGGTAAAAAGTGTTTTTTGGCCGAAGCCTTTACTAATCTGAGAAACGGTGAGCATAGTGCGATAGTCCACACAGAGACTTGCCTGATTCGTTTCTTAGGTCTTCCTTTGAGGTCAGACACATGACTGAACAAATCAATCCACTCTATGTATGCACGCTCTGGTATAAGCCGGGGAAAACGATGCAAGGACTAATTGAAAATGGTCGTGGGCATCATACTGCCCTTTTCGTAGCGACAGCCTCTGGCATAATGCAGGCTCTGCCTGTTTATTATTCAGATGAAAGCATGGGTGTATTTGTATTTCTGTTAGGTGCGGTCATTGGCTTCTTCGGGCTCTACCTATTCGCATGGTTACTGCGTAATTTTGGGCGTTGGTTTGGAGCGCAGGCCAGCTTGCGCGAAGTGCGCACTGGGCTGGGGCTCGGCCTCATGCCTTGGTTACTTTGTTTTTTAGTACTTTTCCTCTTCCGACAAAATTTTGGTTCGCTCGCGGTCGGCCAGTATTATTGGCTGTTCTTTATCCCTTTAGTTTATGGCTACATAGTTGTCATACTCTCACTCACCGCGGTCCTTCGACTGGGACCTTTGAAGACTTTTCTTTGCTTAGTATTAACAATCATTTTTAGTCTGTTCCCGCTCACTTTTTTGTTTCAAGTGCTTGCGCCGTTTTTTCTCTCCGCTCAATAATCGATCCGCATGTTAAAGTACATCTGTATAAAAAATCTCGCCCTACTTGAAGAACTCAAGCTTGAGTTTGAGCCTGGCTTTACCGCCGTGACAGGAGAGACGGGCGCGGGTAAGAGCGTGCTCCTCGGTGCCTTAGGTTTGCTCTCAGGTACACGCACCGATAAAGGAATGATTCGCCAAGGCCAAGACTTACTCGAGGTCGAGGCCGCTCTCTACTTTGCAGACGCCTTTCCCATTGATAACTTGCTTGAGGTCGCTGGTTTACCCGCATGCGAAGACGGCTTGCTCCTTTTACAACGAACCATTCACCGCACTAAGATTCCACGGATTCAAGTTAATGGTAGTCTTGCCACGCTCGTTCAACTGCAAGCGCTCGGCGAGTTATGGATCGATTTCCATGGTCCTGGTGAACCACAAAAACTTTTCCAAGAAAAACGTCAGCTCGAAATGCTCGATACCTACGCGGATAACGCTAAGGCGCTCGCAGTATTTGCCCTCGGCTACGACGAATGGCGTGGCGCATTACGCGAGATTGAGACTCTCGAAAAGGGCGAACAATTGGATCAAGATGAGCTGGATTTTGTCTGTAAACAGATCAAAAAAATCGACGCCGTCGACGTGAATGAAGATTCCATAGAAGAGTTGGAGCGTGACTACACCCGTATGTCCAGCGCGCAAGAGTTAGTCGGTCTCGCATCTGCCTGTTCCGAAGGCATGATCGGTGAACAAAGCGTCAACGATTTATTAGGTAGCGTTCTTCTTCGCCTAGAAGAACTGGTCGAACTTGACGAGGGTTCGCAGTCACTCCTCGAGCGCGCTCGCAGCTTGCAGATCGAGTTGCAAGATCTCGGCGAGGAAGTTGGGAACTTAGCGACTGATTACGACTTCGATCCCGAAGCTATCGAGGTCGCCACAGAGCGTATGAATCTTTGGCAAGAGCTGCGTCGAAAATATGGTGGTAGCGTTGAAGCTGTCTTGTGTAAGCGCGAAGAACTCGCCCAGAAAATTGATATTCAGGGTGACCTTGAAGGCGTGCTTTTTAAGAAACGCAAGGCGACCGTCGACCTTGAAGCCGAGCTTAAAAAACAAGCCGTCAAACTAACCGCGTCCCGTAAGAAGTCTGCTAAAGCACTCGCGCAAAAAGCCGCTGCTCTCTTGCAAGCACTCGGCTTCAAAAAAGCGCGCCTAGAGATCAATCTTATCGCCGACGCTAAACTACACGAGCACGGCGACAGCCATTGCCAATTTCTCTTCGCCCCCAATGCTGGGCAAGACCTCCAACCGCTTAATAAAATCGCCTCTAGTGGCGAGACCGCCCGCGTGATGCTCGCGCTCAAAACTGTGCTTGCTGAGGCTGACGCCACGCCACTCCTCGTCTTCGATGAAGTTGATGCCAACGTCGGTGGCGAGGTCGGTCGTACTGTCGGATCTGAACTAGCGCGCCTAGCGAAAAAACACCAGGTTCTTTGTGTTACCCATTTACCTCAAGTGGCTTCGCTCGCGCACAATCACTACGTCGTCAATAAATCTCAGGATGAAGACTCCACAACCGTGAACATAGCGCCACTCGGCGACAGTCGCAGCGCTCGTCTTGAAGAACTCGCCCGAATGCTCGGCGACCGTAAGTCGGCTTCCGCAAGAGCACACGCAGAAGAGTTGTTAGGGTGATCCTTGTATACGGGTCTATGCCCGAAGGGTCATTCTAGGCGCGAATAAGCTCGCAAAACACGTCACTTTTTTAACCAACGCTCGATTGAAAAATCATCGTTTTTTTCCATGACTAAGTCTAATTGGAAGTCGCTCTCAAAGTTTGGGAAGAACGCGTCGCCTTGTACGGTGCGATGCACACGGGTAAGGTAAAGTTCGCTACATTTACCTAACATTTGTTTGTAAATTTCACCGCCGCCAGCGATCCAGATAGTCTGATTCGTTTTAAGATGATCGAGTCTTTCTAAATCGGTAAAATTATGCACGCCTGCGATCTCGCGTGGAGTTCGACTCAGTACGTAAGTGTCACGCCCTGGTAGTGGGCGACCAATGGACTCGTAAGTCTTTCGACCCATTACAAGGATGTCGCCCATCGTAGTCTTTTTAAACCATTTAAAGTCCTCTGGTAGGTGCCAAGGGATGTCGCCTGTGTTGCCTATCACACGATTCTCTGACATCGCAGCGATGGCTTTAAAATTCTTCGAACAGCCCATCATTTTTAAACCGCAATTGGCGCTTTGATCGCAGGATGAGGGTCATAGTTGACCAGTTCAAAATTCTCAAATTTGAAGTCGTTAATGTCCTTCACGCTAGGGCTTATTTTCATTTGTGGAAGTGCGCGTGGCTTGCGAGAAAGTTGCTCTTTGGCTTGCTCGACATGGTTTGAGTATAGATGCAGGTCGCCAAAGGTGTGGACAAACTCTTTGGCTTTCAATCCACAGACTTGTGCGATCATCATGGTGAGCAGTGCGTAAGACGCTATGTTGAAAGGCACGCCGAGAAAGATGTCGGCGCTACGTTGGTAAAGTTGGCAGCTTAGCTCACCGTTAGCCACATAGAACTGAAAGAGGGCATGGCATGGGGGAAGCGCCATGTCCTTTACCTCCCCAGGGTTCCAAGCGCAGACCATGTGGCGGCGACTGTCAGGGTTCTTTTTGAGCGATTCGATGACTTCCGCCAGCTGATCGACACGTTCGCCGCCGGGAGCAAGCCAGTCTCGCCACTGAGCTCCGTAAACGCGGCCGAGGTTACCGTCTTCGTCCGCCCATTCATCCCAGATACGGACTTTGTTTTCCCTCAAGTAGCCAATATTGGTATTACCCTGAATAAACCAAAGTAGCTCGTGAATGATTGAGCGCAGGTGTAGTTTTTTCGTGGTGAGCAGAGGGAAGTCTGGATCTAGTGAGAATCGAGCTTGTGCCCCGAAAAGAGAGTAAGTGCCCGTGCCGGTACGGTCATCGCGGTAGGTGCCAGTTTCCAGAACGGTGCGAAGTAGATCGTGGTAGCTTTTCATATCAGATGGCTAGACTCTTTAGGAATCTGCTCGTCTGTCAATCCAGCGCAGATTGAAAGTTGAAGGGTGCGCGCTCTAGTTGACCGCGCGATGCTCATGTGGACAGGTATTTGTCCCGGAGGGATTAATACACTCAACTGCGGATCACTAATTCCTTGATTTCGCTACAATACTCTAGTGATTGAACTTTTTTTAACACTGAGCGTTTCATGAACTGTAACTCAGAGCGAAGGGTTTGATTTGTCACTGAAACAATCAGTGTGTGTTCGTCCTTGATCCTTACGGGGTGACAGCGCTCACAGAGACTGGGGCCGAAGATTTTTTCCCAATTTTCGACTAAGCTGCGTTCTGGACTGGGTTTTTCTAATTTATATTGTTCTTGAAGTACTATTAGCACGCTATCAAGAGGCGTGGGTTCCCGCCGAGAAGACGCGCTCACCGTGTGGGGCAGACCGCGAAAGTCAGCGATGACATCTTCGATGTTTTTAGAAAATTTCACGAGTGGCTTAAAATTAGAGTAAATTAGGTAACTTTGAGATAATTGGCACAATAGTTGTTATAAACTATTTTGTTCTTTCCAATGGTTTTTCATTTTCTCTCATGTATGGGAGTTGGGGTAATAAAAACAAAGCATAAAACAGTGTGGCGCGGGGTCTAGGGGTATGCTCCGCGTCACTTTGCCCTCAACCCATTAATTAAGTAAAATTAATACCAACTATAAGTAAAATTAGTATGTCACGCGTAGGCTCATTAACATCTTGCACGTGATTTTACTTAAATCACTCTCAAATAATTAACTTTTCTCCCGCAAGGGAGTTTGGGGTAACAACAAGTCCTCTTTAGATTAGTCTTTAGAGGCATTAAGTAGACAATGGTTGGCGCAGTCCTTAGGGGTAGGGACTGCGCCATTTTTTTGCTTATTTTGAAGCGACTCGTTTGTCGCTTTTTTTGTGCCGACTATTCTTTCAGCAAGCAGGCATCACATATTAAAGCCCAAGTTCCAACTGCTCGCTCCCTCCCTCGCTCTCAGCGAATCGCACGCCGATACCCAGCAAGCGAACGGGTTCGCCGCTTCGCCCCCAAGCATCGTCGAGTAGTTTGTGGAAACGCGTCAACTCTGGCTGTGGGCCTGACATCTCCGCGGTGGTGCGGCGGAAGTCACTAAACTTTAGTTTGACTAGCAGTTTGGCTATCTTCCGATCGGGCGCGTTTTTGCGTAGCTCTTCGACTAGCTCGCGGTGCTGCCTGCTTAAGGCTTCGCGGCATTCTTCCAGCGTTTCTTGGTTTTTTGGAAATGTTTGCTCATTGCTAAGGCTTTTGCGGATACGATTCGCTTCCACTGGTCGCTCGTCGATACCGCGACAAAGATCGTAGAGTTCCAGCCCGAAGCTACCAAATTCCTGAGCAAGCCAAGTTTTATCTTTAGTTTGGAGCTGTGCGCAGGTTTTAATCCCGTGCTCGGCTAGACGGATTGAGCTTTTGGGGCCGACTCCCCAAATACGCTGCACGGAGAGTTCACGCATAAAGAGCTCGACCTTCGATGGCGCAACGACGCATTGGCCGTTTGGTTTGTTCCAATCGCTTGCGATCTTGGCGATCAACTTATTGGGTCCGATCCCTGCCGAGGCAGTTAATTCTGTCTCGGATTGGATCGTAGCGCGTATTTCCTGTGCGATCTCTGATCCGGAGCGTTTTAAATGGCTCACATCAAGGTAGGCTTCGTCGAGCGAAAGCGGCTCGATTATCTCGGTGTAACGAGCAAAAACTGCCCGCACGGCCTTAGACGCAGCTCTGTATAACTCGAAGCGCACTGGGACGATAACTAGCTGAGGGCATAATTCGCGCGCTTTAAAGACGGGCATCGCTGAACGCACCCCAAATTCGCGAGCGGCATAATTGCACGTCGTCAACACGCCTCGCCCCGAGGTTCCGCCCACCGCCAATGGACGATTCGCTAATTCGGGACGTTCGCGCATCTCGACTGCTGCATAAAAGCAGTCCATGTCAATGTGTATGATGCGGCGCGAGGTCTTCATGGATTTTTCTTTTTATTACAATGACATGGCTTTGACTTTTCAATGGGTATGTGAGGAGATTTATACGTATTCTCTTTTTCTATTTATTCTTTGATCTACCCATTTCGATTTCGGTATGGTATCATTCAGAAATCTTATGTGAAGTTAGCTCGTATGGCTTGCTACTCTCTCAAGAGTCCAAAAGATTTAAATTTATAAGAATATTAGAATTAGTTGAGATGCTGCCTCAGTGGCTATTTATCTGAATATCTTTTAATTTCCTGAAAAACCAATGGATTCGATACGTAAGCAATTTCCCCAGATTGAAGAAGCTGCATGGCCATTGCTCGAAGCCTGGGCAGCGCTTCTTAGAGATTGGAATACAAAGATTAATCTTATCTCGCGTAAAGACATCGAATATCTCGAGGCGCGGCATCTGTCACACTGCCTATCGATTACTAATCACCTTAAACTGATGAGTGGTGCGCGCATTATGGATGTGGGTACAGGTGGCGGTTTTCCTGGTATCATTATGGCGATCTGCTACCCGCAGGCGCATTTCACTTTGATCGATTCGATAGGTAAGAAGATTACCGTGGTTCAAGATCTCGTAGACAAACTAGGGCTTAAAAATGTAGAAGCTCGTCAATGCCGCGCCGAAGAGGTCAAAAAGCAGTTCGACTTTGTTACCGGGCGTGCAGTCAAAAATTTACCTGAGTATTTCAGCTGGATTAAAGGCAACGTTCGTCGGGGCGAGCGCAACTCAATTCCTAACGGAGTGCTCTATTGGAAAGGCGGTGAACTCGACGACGAATTAGCCGTACTCGGCATTTGCCCGCGAAAGACGATCTCTTTGGGAGAGACTTTCAGCGATCCATACTTCGAACAAAAATATATCCTCCACTTCGATGCGCGCGACGTACAGAGGGCGCGCAAGCCGCGGAAGGAAGTTAGTTGAACGGGGCGTGTGCGCTTGCCGAATGCCTTTGTTTCGATCTTGTTATCACTATATTCTATCACTTACCCTATGAGCCAAAGCACAGCTTCCACCCGTAACCCTTGGTCTTGGGTGCCGTCGGGATACTTCGCCGAGGGTATTCCGTATGTCATGATCACCTGGGTCGCGGCAACAATGTTTAAAGACCTTGGGCATTCAGACACCGAGATCACCTTCTGGGTGGGTAACATTACTCTGATGTGGTCGCTGAAGCCGCTTTGGGCCGTCTTTCTCGACATGTTTAAGACAAAGAAGTGGATTGTCCTGGCGATGGAATTTGGAATGGTTGGGCTTCTGGTCTTGGTCGGTTTTTGTCTACCAATGTCGAGCTACTTCCTGATTTCGATAGGAGTGTTGTGGATGATGGCATTCGCTTCGGCGACGCAGGATATCTGTATGGATGGTATCTATATCACTAGTTTGAACAAGAAGGACCAGGCCAAGTATGTGGGGATACAGGGTGTATTCTGGAACGTTGGACGTATTTTTTCGATGGCCTTCATCGTCTATGTTGCAAGTTACTTCGGGCAAGGTGAGACGTCCTCTTGGACGATCGCTTGGTGTGTGGCGGCAGTCGTGATGTCGGCTTTGGCTGGCTACCATATCTTTTTCTTACCCAAGGGCTCAGTTGTGGATCGCCCTGAAAGTATAAAAGAAGCGCGAGCCACTTTTATCGATGCGTGGATTGATTTCTTTCGAAAGCCTCAAATCTGGGGCATGTTAGCCTTTGTTTTTCTTTTTCGAAGTGGAGAGGGCTTGTTATTAGGTGTGGGGCATTTGTTTCTGCAAGCTGACTCGGAGGTGGGTGGCATTGGACTATCTCTTGCTCAGAAGAGTATTATCGATGGCACGGTGAGCACGGTGGTGAGTCTGGCGGGTGGTATCTTGGGAGGAATGTTTATCTCTAAATACGGGTTAAAGAAGACGCTCTTTACCATGGCGATTTGTCTTAACCTGCCGAATTTGACTTATGTTTATCTCGCGTTTGCGGCTCA
>QXZH01000107.1 GCA_009886465.1 Opitutaceae bacterium | reverse complement strand
CAAGCCTAAGCACTACCGATGCTACTGGAAACGTATTCTAAAAAGTTAATTGCCTGTGCCGCCAAATAATGCCGCTTGCTATTTGTATCGAATTGCCGATAAGCCTAAAACTTCTATAACACATGTTAATATTCAGAGCATGGGTAGTATCAGTTGGATAAAGTAAAAATGTATTCAGTCAGATCGATTCGCATCTAAGCGAAACTCAAAGCAAAGAAGCAAGTGGGATAACCCAACAAAAGATAAACAAATGAATACCAAGATGTATGTAGGCAATCTGTCCTACGACGCAACTGATAGTGATCTCCGCGAGCTTTTTGAAGCACATGGAACCGTAAGCGACGTTTTCATCGTTAAAGACCGTGAGTCTGACCGCCCCCGCGGCTTTGCTTTCGTCTCGATGGAAACTCCTGAAGAAATGAATGCAGCGATCGAAGGTCTCAACGGCGCAGAATTTGCCGGTCGAGCCTTGACCATCAACGAAGCACGTCCTCGTGAAGAGCGCCCACAGGGCGGTGGCGGTGGCTACGGCGGCGGTGGCGGCGGTTACAACCGTGGCGGTGGCCGTGGTGGTGATCGTGGTGGCCGTGGTGGTGATCGTGGTGGTCGCAACAGCTACTAAGCGACGAATCAGCTTCAGAATCCTACGGATTCACAAAAATCACTTTCAAACGGGGTTCTGGAAACGGAGCTTCGTTTTTTTGGTGATTCTTAGCGTAGAGTGCGAACACTCTCATTCCCACTTACCCTAGCAAGGTAGGCGAGCTAAACTTCTTCGAAGCGTCGCTCAAAGAGATCGACCAACTCACCGAGCATGCGCTCAGCATCTGCGGCGGGACCGTCGGCACGCACCACAAGCTTTGAGCCTTTGCCGGCAGCCAGCATCATGAGGCCCATGATACTCTTTCCATTGACCTGCTCACCGTCTTTTTCCACCCATACTTCGCCACTAAAGGTGTTGGCGATGCGTACAAACATGGCTGCAGGACGGGCGTGGATGCCCATCTTGTTTTGGACAACTAGTTCCTTGGTAGTCGCTTCGTTGCTTTCGCTGGTTTCTGGTGTGTTCATGGATAATTACCTACAATAAAAAAGTTACTGATATTTATAGCAAGATATAATCCAAGATTACCAAATTCATACGAGAATCCATGGATATTTGGTAAGTTTCTCACAAAAAATACCGTCTAGAGTTTATCTCGGAGGCAAGAAGCGGGTCGCTTCTACGAATATTCTGGAATCAGATCGCTCTGGTGCCGCCATAGATCGGCGTAGTGTCCGCCTTGCTCGATCAGCGCTTCATGCGAACCCGACTCAATGATGCGGCCTTGCTCCATGACCACTATCTTGTCCGCGCGGCGCACAGTAGAGAGTCGGTGCGCGATGACTAACACGGTACGCTCTTGCACAAGGCGATCAAGTGCTTCTTGGATCTTGCGCTCGGTGATCGTGTCAACGCTGGCAGTGGCCTCGTCCAGAATGACAAAGGGCGGATTCTTTAGTAAGACACGTGCAATAGTTAGTCGCTGCTTCTCGCCTTGACTAAGGCGGATTCCTTTTTCGCCTATATTGGTGTCCAGTCGCATCGGCAAGGCATCGACAAAGTCCCTTGAACAGGCTTGCTCCAGCGCGTCCATGATCTCCTCCTCCGTGGCATCCTCCTTGGCCAGAAGAAGATTATCGCGCACCGTTCCTTCAAAGAGGAAGGGATCTTGGGCGACGTGCCCGACTTTATCATGTAATTCACTGAGTGCGATTTGGCGGATGTCGACGCCTGAGAGTCTGACCGTTCCGCTGCTCACATCGTAGGTGCGCATGGCGAGGTTGGCTATGGTAGACTTACCCGCGCCAGTATGCCCAACGATCGCAGTGACTCGATTGGCCTCTAGCGTGAGATTGAATTGCTCTAAGATCGCAGGTCGTTCTGGATATCCGAAGCCCACATCTTCGAAGCCCAGTTCAATCGGCTGATTAGGTAGCGACTGGGGTGCTATCGGTTCATCCACATCAACCTGCGCATCTAATACTTCAAAAACTCGCACGCCCGAGGCGCGACCCGCGGCGATTAGGTGGTTCAGTCCGTGTAACTGGGAGATAGGCTGGTAGAGCATGTTGGCCAATAGGAAGAAAGCGATTAACTTGCCCATGGTAAAGTCTGGCGATTCTTGCAGCACAAAGTAACCACCAATCGCTACAATACTGAGAAAGCCGAGCTTTGTCACCAGGTTCGTAATCGGGTGATAATTCGCCCAGCGATACATGGCTCGCAGAGTTTTCTCTTTCAAGGTCTCTGCTTTGACCTCGAATCTAGCGGACTCGCGATCTTGAAGTCCGAAAGTCTGAATGAGGCGATTCCCTTGAATATCCTCAACCAACAGGCTATTCAGGTCTCCCGAGCTCTCTCGCACCCCTTTCCAAATTACGCGTGATCCCTTCGAGTAATAGATCCCCATAATTAGCAAGATTGGAACCGGCAGAAATACAAAGGATGCTAGGAAAGGTTGCAGATAAAAAAGATAGGTGCTGATCATTAAGATGCGTAGGATAGCGCCTGTTCCTTGTTCCGTACCGTCTAGCAGCGCGCGCTCGACAGCAGCCACATCTTCAATTACACGAGAAGAAATCTCGCCACTCTTGCGCTGGTCGTAGAATGAGACGGGCAGGCGCAGCAGTTTGCTGTGGAGGTCGCGCCGCATCTCTAGAAGGACACGCTGCTCTAGAGTATTGTTTACTCGGATACGTAGGCTATTAAAAATCTCACTGCCGAGGTAGAAGAGGGCGATCAGCCCGACTCCGTAAATGAGGCCGTCGAGCGCTCTAGTCGCTTCGAGTCCGTCGAAGATGCGTTGGATTGCAATCGGTACGGCGATCTCCATGGCCGCCATGCTCGCAGCAAGCCCTATCGTCAGCCAAAACAAGCCCCTATAGCGAAACAGGTAGGCGGAGACCCGAAGGATGGTGTTTTGCTGTCGTTTGTCTTTTTTTATACTCACGTGCGTTGAAAGTTAATTTGTGACGCAAGCCTCGAAGCGGGGTCTTGGCAAATCAGAATACAAATAAAAGGTTGTCAGGTTGAGTCTTCGTCCGCTTCTTTGCGTATCTTCAGGATTCATTCTGAGTTCCTAATTCTTAATTCCTAATTTTCACTATGTCCGTTCGACTTTATGTAGGTAACCTCTCTTTCGATGCCACTGCTGATGATCTGCGCGAGATTTTCGGGCAATGCGGTGAGGTCGAAGACGCGATCATCGTGACCCGTCCTGGTGGCGGTCGTCCTCGTGGTTTTGGTTTTGTCACAATGACCGAAGAAGCCGCAGGCCAAGAAGCCATTCGCCAGCTCGATGGCCAAGAGGTCTCTGGCCGCCAGCTCGTGGTTAACGTCGCTAAAGAGCGTCAAGAAAGCGATCACAGTGGCGATAGCGAGTAGGTTTGAGTGGCTTGCTCGCTTGTCGGGCGCCCAGTTATTTTAAGCTTAGCCTCTCCTCCGTAGGTATCCCAAGTGGGGACGCGCCACTGTCGGTCTTATTTTTAGCCCTTAACGGGTTTTGGTAGCTTTAGCGCCATGATCAGTGGGATGATTACCACGAGCGCACCAAAAAAGTAGGCACT
>QXZH01000106.1 GCA_009886465.1 Opitutaceae bacterium | reverse complement strand
GCGTAGCCGGAAAAAGGGATGAGAACTGGTTCGACGGAAGGAGCGGATGCGACTGAAGATGGGGCACCGAAGGTGATCGCTTAGCGATGAGGCGTAGCCTCACCAATCCCTCCTTCTCCGCCATTACTTTGCTATCCCCACTGCCTTCCGTCGACGCGCTTTGTCTGTCACAGATTTGCGCCAGACGATCTATGACTGTGACACCAGGTGTGACATTTTGGCATTAAATGTAATTAGAAATAGACGCCTAAATTTAGGTAGAAATTTATATATAATTGATTAAGAATGACTTATATTTTAATTATCTTGCTGGCATTTAGAGTGCTTACAGTTTGGCATGGGTAAAATAATTGGAATAGATCTAGGCACAACAAACTCCTGCATGTCCGTGATGGAAGGTGGGGAATCTGTTGTGATACCAAATTCGGAGGGTGCACGCACCACTCCTTCTGTTGTGGCATTTGCCAAGGGCGGCGAGCGACTCGTCGGCCAAGCGGCGAAGCGCCAAGCAGTCACGAATCCGAGCAATACGATTTTCTCGGCGAAGCGTTTTATCGGACGCAAGTTCGACGAAGTTCAAGAGGAGTCCGCGTCGCTTCCATATAATGTTGTCTCTGGTAAAAACGGCGATGCTTACATCGAGTGCGAGGTGAGTGGTAAGAAGGAGCAATTTGCTCCCGAACAAATCTCCGCCATGATTCTTGGAAAGTTGAAGTCTGATGCTGAAGCTTATCTCGGTGAAACTGTGACCGAAGCGGTTATCACAGTGCCTGCTTATTTCAACGATGCGCAGCGCCAAGCGACTAAGGATGCTGGTCAAATCGCCGGCCTTGAAGTGAAGCGCATTATTAACGAACCTACGGCCGCTGCACTTGCCTATGGTCTGGATAAGGGACAAGACGAAGTGATCGCTGTTTACGACCTAGGTGGTGGTACTTTCGACGTCTCGATTCTCGAAATCGGCGACGGCGTTTTTGAAGTTAAAGCGACGAACGGTGACACACACCTCGGTGGTGATAACTGGGACAGCGCTTTGATCGACTACTTGATCGCTGAGTTTAAAAAGAGCGACGGCATCGACCTCCGCTCCGACAAGATGGCGCTTCAGCGTCTTAAAGAAGAAGGTGAGAAGGCCAAGATTGCACTCTCTTCGACTCAGAGCACTGATATAAACCTGCCGTTTATTACTGCAGACGCTTCGGGACCGAAGCACCTCAACATCACGTTATCACGCGCTAAGCTTGAGCAAATCTGTGATGCGCTTTATCAGCGCACCGTCGCTCCTTACAAGGCTTGCTTGAAGGATTCTGGTCACTCGACTGATGAAATCGGCGAGCTCGTGCTCGTTGGTGGCATGACTCGTGCACCCAAGGTCGTAGAGATCGCTAAAGAGCTGACTGGTAAGGCACCGCACCAAGGGGTCAACCCCGACGAAGTGGTTGCCATTGGTGCTGCCATTCAAGGCGGCGTTCTTCAAGGTGATGTCCGCGATGTGCTTCTGCTCGATGTGACTCCACTCACACTCGCGATTGAAACTGCTGGTGAAGTGGCGACTGCTATGATCGAGCGCAACACCACGATTCCTACCAAGAAGAGCCAAACATTCTCAACCTATGCGGACAATCAAACTGCGGTGGATATTAAGGTCCTCCAAGGTGAGCGTCCGATGGCAAAGGATAATAAGATTCTAGGGAACTTTCGCCTCGATGGCATACCTGCTGCCTCTCGCGGCACGCCACAAATCGAAGTGACTTTCGATATCGATGCCAATGGTATCCTTAACGTCAGCGCCAAAGATCAAGGCACGGGCAAAGAGCAAAAGATTACTATTTCCGGTTCTTCTGGTCTGGATAAGGATGAAGTCGAAAAGCTGAAGCGTGAAGCTGAAGCCCATGCAGCCGAAGACGAAGCTCTCAAGGCAAGCGTCGAAGCTCGTAACGAACTCGACAACATCGTCTACCAGGCAGAGAAACAAATCACCGACATGGGTGACAAGATTCCAGAGGATAAGAAGTCCGAACTCGAAGGTGCTATCGTCGAAGCTAAGGCTGTTCTTGAGAATCAAGAGGCCGACGTCGAAGCGCTCAAGGCTCCTAAAGATAAGATGATGGAAATCATGCAATCTTTCGCAGAGGATCTCTACAAAGCACAGGCTGCCGAAGAGGGTGCTGCCGCTCCAGAAGGAGAAGGCGCTGGTTCTGAGCCTAAGCAAGCAGAGGATGCCGAAACCGTCGATGCCGACTTTGAAGTCGTCGACGAAGATAAGAAATAAACCTTAACAAGTCGCGCCCGAGCACTTGGCCTGAGCGCGGCTTTTTATTAAAATCATAAATCTCCATAACCATACATAAATACAAAATATGAAAATCAAACCACTCGGTGAACGCGTTCTATTGAAGCGCATTGAAGAAGACGAACAAGTACGCGGCGGAATCATTATTCCTGATTCGGCTAAAGAAAAATCTCAGGAGGCGGAAGTCGTCGCTTTAGGTACCGGCAAGAAAGATGACAATGGAAAAGTTGTTCCTTTCAATGTCAAAAAGGGCGACAAAGTCCTTCTCCCACAATATGGGGGCACAGAGGTCAAAGTTGACGGTGTTCAATACATCCTTGTCGATGAAGACGCTATCCTTGGCGTGATTGCATAGATTGCATTCCGTATCTAAATATAAAAAACAAACAAAAATAAATTATTATGGCTAAACAAATTCTCTTTGATGAAGCAGCTCGCAAAAAGATCCTAAAGGGTGTCGAAACACTTTCACGTGCAGTGAAGGTCACACTCGGACCTAAAGGACGTAACGTATTGATCGACAAAAAATTCGGTGCTCCGACTGTCACTAAAGACGGTGTTACAGTGGCGAAAGAAATCGATCTTTCCGATCCTTATGAAAACATGGGTGCACAAATGGTGCGCGAGGTGGCTTCCAAGACTGCAGACTCTGCAGGTGATGGAACAACCACAGCCACAGTACTGGCTGAAGCGGTCTACCGCGAAGGTATCAAGAACGTCGCAGCAGGTGCCAATCCTATCTATCTCAAACGTGGTATCGACAAGGCAGTTGCTGCAGCAACGGCTGCATTCGCCAAGCAAAGCAAGAAGGTGAAAGACCGCGAAGAGATTCGCCAGGTCGCTACTGTTTCAGCTAATTGGGATGCAACCATCGGCGACATCATCGCTGATGCAATGGATCGCGTTGGTAAAGACGGCACAATTACGGTTGAAGAAGCCAAAGGTATCGAAACATCCCTCGACGTAGTCGAAGGTATGCAGTTCGACAAGGGCTACCTTTCTCCTTACTTCTGCACAAACGCCGAAGCTCAAGAAGTGAACTTCGAAGACGCTCACATCCTCATCCACGAGAAGAAGATCAGCAGCCTCAACGAAATCTTACCACTACTTCAAGTCGTAGCGAAGACCAACAAACCATTCCTCATCATCGCTGAGGATATCGAAGGCGAAGCTCTCGCAGCATTGGTTGTTAACAAACTCCGTGGCACGCTTAATGTCGCAGCCGTCAAGGCGCCTGGCTTCGGTGATCGCCGGAAGGCAATGCTCGAAGACATCGCTGTCCTCACGGGTGGTCGTTGCATTACCGAAGATCTTGGTATCAAGCTTGAGAGCGTGCAACTGAGCGATCTCGGTAAAGCAAAGCGAGTCTCCATCGACAAAGAAAACACAATCATCGTCGAAGGCGGCGGCAAGAGCTCTGACATTCAAGGCCGCGTGAAGCTTATCCGTAAGCAAATTGAAGCTACTTCCTCTGACTACGATCGTGAGAAGCTCCAAGAGCGTCTTGCCAAGATCGCTGGTGGTGTTGCCGTCATCAATGTAGGCGCACAAACCGAGCCAGAGATGAAGGAGAAGAAGGATCGTGTAGACGATGCCCTCCACGCGACTCGTGCGGCTGTCGAAGAAGGCATCCTTCCGGGTGGTGGTGTTGCACTGCTTCGCGCCGCTAAAGCAATCGAAAAGGCTGCCGCTGAGCTAGAAGATGACGAAGCCCTCGGTGCATGGATCGTGCGCCGTGCGATTGAATCGCCGCTTCGCCAACTCTGCACAAACGCAGGAGTCGAAGGTTCACTCGTTGTGTCTGAAGTTCTTAAGGCCAAAGGCTCGAAGGGTTACAACGTGGCCACTGGTGAATATGTCGATCTTCTCGCTGCGGGTATCGTTGACCCAGCCATGGTAACACGCACAGCACTCCAAAATGCTGGTTCTGTAGCTGGACTGCTGCTCACCACTGAGTGCATGATCACCGACGAACCCGAAGAAGGTGGTGCCGCAGGTGGCGGCATGCCTGACATGGGCGGTATGGGTGGCATGGGCGGTATGGGCGGCATGATGTAATCCAGTTGGGTTGCAATCGCTCATACCAAAGAAATATTCTAAATACAAAGCCCCGGCCAGAAATGGTCGGGGCTTTTTTGTGGATTCATTTCCTGAACGACTGCCTCTTTGCAATTAACAGCTCTTTCCCTAGTTGAGGATAGGTGGAGTTTTACCGCGCGGTAGGGGCTCGAACAAACTATTTCCCTGGCACTCGACTAGAGGGTTGATTTAGCACGCGTATCCACTTTTAATTGGATCATTCGTGTTAATTTCGTCTCCAGTATGAGCCAATCCAGAGTTATCGCCGCCATAGAGATCGGGACTTCCAAGATTGTAGTCCTCTTGGGAGAGATCGTCGGCGACTCTGGGCTTAACATCATCGGGCATAGTGTCGGTTCCTCGAAAGGGGTAAAAAAGGGAGTCATTACCGACCTAGATAAAGCGAGCGACTGCGTCCATGCTGCAATTTTAAAGGCAGAGGAAAATACACAAACGCGGATCGACGAGGTTTATCTCGCACAAACAGGTCGGCATCTGATCGGCAGTTTCAACGTTGGCAGTTCGAATATCAGTTCTTCCGACGGTGTCGTGCGTCCTGCTGACATAGATGCGGCAAAGGAAGATGCTAAGCGTCGCTTACTCCCGCCTGACCGTACTTATATCCACCACATTCAAAACCCTTTTTCACTGGATGGTAGCCCCGTTGAGAATCCACTCTCAAAAGAGGGACGGCAATTACAAATTGGCTATTGGTCAGTACACGGTGATAGTGAAGCCGTCAGCGACAGCCTCCGTGTGATTAGTGGCTTCGACCTCAATGTTAGTGATATGATTATTTCCAGTATTGCATCGGGTTCGGTGCTACTTGAAGAGTCAGAAAAGGAAAATGGTGCGCTCGTGATCGACATAGGCGGTGGCACGACCGATTACGTGCTCTATCGCAAAGGCTACATTGTCAAAACAGGAGTTGTGCCTATAGGCGGCGATCACATCACCAACGATCTAAGCATCGGTCTGCGCATCACCCGTAAAAATGCTGAGGGTTTCAAGCTAAAGGATGGCCGCGCCTATTATCAGAGTGAAGACCGCGAAGAAAAAGTCTGGCTGATCGGTGATTTCACAATTGGTGATCGCCAGTATCCGCTTGCCGCTATTACCAAGATTATCGAAGCTCGCGTCTCTGAGATCTTCGATATCATTAAAGAGCAGTTGGCTGATGCTGATCTCTTCGAACCCATGGACATAGCCTCAGGCATCGTCCTGACGGGTGGCAGTTCCCGCCTCAAGGGGATCGAAGAAGCAGCGCATCGACGATTCGGCTTGGAAGCCCGTGCCTCCGAAGGCTCGCAATATGTCAATGAAGAGCTCCGCGCACCCGAGTATAGCACTGCAATTGGTTTGCTAAACTACGCATTAACCGGGCAAGAAGACAACCAACAGCAAGCTAAGTCCCCTGGGCTTATAGAGAGACTTACAGGCTTATTTAATTAGATTTGAATATGGGAACGACGACCGATACATTCTCTGGCCAAGACACTGCACAAGCTAATCTAAAGATTAAGATCATCGGTGTGGGTGGTGCAGGCACGAATGCGGTCGACGGCCTCAAGTTAGACGACCTTAGCGAAGTACGCCTTGCCGCGATTAACACGGATACGCAAGCACTTAACCAATCGCCTATTGCGGAAAAGCTCGTCATTGGGCGCTCCGTCACCCGTGGCCTTGGAGCGGGTGGGGAAATCGAGATTGGTAGAGCCGCCGCCGAAGCCGATCGCAACGCCATCGCCCGCATGATCGGCGACATGGATTTAATCATTATTGTCGTCGGCCTAGGTGGGGGCACAGGCAGCGCAGCGGCTGCCATCGTGGCAGAGGTTGCGGCTAAGACCGACGCGCTTGTTCTCGCATTTGCCACACTGCCTTTCAGTTTTGAGGGTGCTCGCCGTAAGCGAATCGCCGAAGACAGCATAGGTGAGTTGCGGCAGCTTGTGCACGGTCTGATTCCTCTGCCCAACGATGTGCTCCTGCAGGAAGGCGAAGAAGACACCAGTGTACTTAATGCTTTTGCGGTGGCGGATCACTGGATTGGGCGAGGTGTCAACTCGCTCTGCGCCACGTTGCTGAAGACAGGTTTGATCAATCAAGATTTCAGTTCGTTGCGTTCTGTCTTTCGAGACCGTGGCGGTAAAACAATTTTCGGCCCGGGCACCGCCACTCGTGGCGACTTCGTCAAAGACGCGCTCGAAGACCTTTTCATTTGCCCGCTACTACACCTCGGCGACCGCCCCGCGCATCTCGATCGTATCCTGGTCAATGTGATCTGCGGTGCCGATATGGGCATGGCAAAAATCAATGAAGTGATGACGCAGGTGACCAAGCGCTTTGGCTCGCGCGAAGATATCGTCTTCGGCGCAGTGATTGACGAGAGTCGTAGCCAGAGCCTAGAGTTATGCATCCTCGCCAAAGCGGAGATGGTCAGTCTCGTCGCGCCCAAGCCCATTGAGATTTCTAGGGTATCTGAGACTATCACCACAGGCCTCGGGCTCGAAACCGAAATCTCCTTAGATAAGAAAGCCCCGCGCCCCGTGCACCGCTCCAAATTGAGCAAGAAAGAACAAGCTGCTATCGATCAAGACGAGTTCAACTTCATCGACGCCGATGAGCAACGTGGCTACTTCGAAAAGACCGATCGCAACGACTACAAGGACGAAGACCTCGACGTACCGACTTTCACGCGCCGGGGGATTAAGATTAAGATAAAGTAGTTTTCTGAAGATGACGAAAGGGTCGTCGTCCAGTAAGATATTAGGCTCTCATATCGATTTGTATAGAGAGTGAATATAAGGCATTACCACAGAAGAGGAACTAGGAACCGATTGCGAGCAGTCCCGCTATAGATACTGCTGGTCGAGATAGAATTCCTATTCTCTTACAACATGTATATCGCATTTTACACTTCCACTTCGCCCGTGAACTGGCAAAAACTTTAAGTATGCCTTGGTATCTCTACCACGCTCTGAAGCAGCTGTTTCCTTCGGGCCGTTTTTTTTCCTTCTTCTCGCTCATGTCGATCATGGGTGTGATGTTAGGTGTTTGTGTGCTTGTCATCGTGCAGAGTGTGATGAATGGCTTTGGCGAGGGGATCCGACAGCGTCTTACGGAGACGCAGGGTGATATTCGTATTCGCTCTAATGAGGTGATTTATGATTGGGAAGCTGTGCTCGATACTGTTTTGGAGCAGGATGCTGTAGTCGGTGCCTCTCCCTTTACAGAAGGAGTGATTATGCTTCAGCATCAGAATCGCCCTCAATTTCCTTTCGTTCGTGGCATTGAACCTTGGTCGCAGGAAGAGGTCGTTCCCTTGGAGAAGTTTTTGACCATTGGGGATATGAAGGACTTTGACGATGAGGCTGTGTTCCTCGGTGAAGGTTTGGCCTATTCGCTCAAGGCTGGACCAGGTTCGACAGTTGAAGTCTTTACCCCGCTTATGCTGGAAGCACTCAAGAAGGATGAGGTG
>QXZH01000105.1 GCA_009886465.1 Opitutaceae bacterium | reverse complement strand
AATACTGGTGGGCCTACGTCATGATGTTCTCTTGCAACGTATTTACCCCGCAACTATTCTGGTTTAAGTGGGTGCGCGAAAATGCTGCCTTTGTTTGGATCATGTCGATTTTCATTAATGTCGGCATGTGGTTTGAACGTTTTGTGATTACAGTCACATCGCTCGCGAATGACTTCCTGCCAACAAGCTGGGGATACTATTCGCCGACCATGGTCGATATCCTTACCTTCTTTGGCACCTTTGGCTTGTTCAGCGTGCTCTTCCTTCTTTTCCTGCGCTTCCTCCCGCTGATGCCCATTGCGGAAGTTAAATTCGTTATGCCAGAGGCCGATCCACATGGTCACCATGGCGAAGAGAAAGGGGACCAACACTAATGTCTGAAAAATACGGAATCATTGCTTCGTTTCCCGACACACCTTCGTTCTTCCATGCGGCGGAGAAGGTTAGGGACGCCGGTTACAAAAAGTGGGACACTTATTCGTCCTTTCCAGTTCACGGTATGCCCGAGGCACAAGGTCAAGCACGCTCCAAGGTTCCTGTTTTTACTTTCCTAGGTGGTATTACTGGATTCACTCTGGGTTTACTCATGGTTTGGTGGATGAATGCCTACGACTATCCGCTTATCATTCGTGGTCAGCCTTTCTTTAGCCCAGTCTTTCCATTCCCGATCATGTATGAACTGACGATTCTGCTCGCTGCCTTTGGCACCCTTGGAGGGATGTTCATCACTAATCTGCTTCCGCAGCACTACAGTCCACTTTTCAACAGCGATCAGTTCCTTGAAGTTTCCGGAGACCGTCTGGTCATCGCGATTGAAGCGAGTGACGCTCAATATGACGTAGTCGCGACACGCCAATTCCTTGAGGAAATCGGCGGCACCGACATTGAGGAGGTTTCAGCCTAAGACACCATGCGTATTTTCTTAGCTATCTATCTTTTTGCGGTGATCGCAGCGGTATCGATTCTCGGTTTCCGTGGCTCGACAAGCACGAAGCCACCTTTGGAGGTCTTTCCGGACATGGACCGTCAAGCTCGCTACAAGCCACAGGCCGAAAACGAATTTTTCGCTGACGGTCGTAACGATCGGCCAATTCCTGAAGGCACGGTTGCTCGTGGTAACTATTTTAATCAAGTGGAAGTTTTCTCCGAAGACTTCGAGGACGAACACCTAGGCGACACGGTCTTTCATGATGGTAAAAATGCGGATGGGTCTTTCGTTCAGACACTTCCGCTTGATGTCACTTTCGAGCTGATCGAGCAGGGCAGGGAGAAATATGCGATCTTCTGCACGGCCTGCCACGGTGCGGCCGGTGACGGGAATGGAGTGACCAAACCCTATGGCGTGCTCGCCGCTAATTACCACGACGATCGGCTTCGTGGCGAATCCGATGGCTATATCTACGACGTCATCATGAATGGAAAGGGCCTGATGCTTCCTTTGAAAGATCGCATTTCACCGGAAGAGGGTTGGGCAATCGTCCTTTATGTTCGCGCTCTACAGCTTTCACAAAACGCGAACGCCGAAGACTTGACTGCCGCACAACGCGCAGCGCTAGGACTATAATACTATGAGTTCGGATACAACAAATTCCAAAGGTAGCCAAGTCGGACTGATCGCACTCGTGGTCGGTATCGTCGGCATCGTTATCGCACTCTTCGGTTTCAAGCAAGGTTGGGATACGGGTGAAGTTCGGCCCATCATGAGCTGGCTGATCGCACTGGGCTTCTGGCTTTCGATTGCTATTGGCATGCTCTTCCTCGTGCAGATCTGGTATGTTTTCCATGCGCGCTGGCCGACGATTATTCGCCGCCAGTGTGAGCATTTCATGGCAGCCTTCCCTTATTTGCTTGTTCTGTTTTTACCGCTCCTTGCGATCCCCTTTCTCCACGAAAACCCGGGTCTGCTCTGGAAGTGGATGGATGGGCATAATGAACTGCCAGGTCACGGCACCGTGGCAGAGGATCCGCTTTACGCTTGGAAATCGCCATTTTTGAACATCCAGTTCTTTGCGATCCGCGCCATAGGCATCTTTGCGGTCTTTATCTGTGTCGCTACATTACTGCGCAAATGGTCTTTCGACACGGATACCACCGGGAACATCAACAACATGCACAAGGCTCGTCGCTTGTCATCGCTTGGTCTTTTCTTAACTGCCATTGCAATGACACTTGGTTCGATCGACTGGTTTAAGTCTTTGGAATACCACTGGTTTTCGACCATGTATGGGGTTTGGTTCTTCGCCGCTTGTATGCGTGCCGCTTTAGCCTCAATCATTATTCTGACTGTGGTCCTTGCTTATAAGGGCTACCTCAAGGGCATCCTCAAGCAAGCGCACCGTTATGACATCGCATGTATGATGCTGGCCTTCACTGTATTTTGGGCCTATATCAGTTTTTCTCAGTATTTCCTTATCTACAGTGCCAATATTCCTGAGGAAACCTTCTGGTATAACATACGTGAAAAGAATTTTGACGGCGGCCTTAACAGTTGGTGGTGGGTGAGCATGGG
>QXZH01000104.1:8832-11655 GCA_009886465.1 Opitutaceae bacterium | reverse complement strand
ACGTCGATACCAGGTGTGCCTGTGCGTAAAATCATGGCTAGCAGTTCGCGGTCACTGAGCGCTTCGACACCCAAGTTCTCAAGCCGTTCTTGCGGGCGCTCGCTCGCGACCATGTCTTTGACTCGGCGATGACTGAGATTGGCGATATTCATTACTTATAGGTGAACTTACGATCACTATTTAAATTTAGCAACTGAAAATTTTCAGCAAAAAGCCGTTTGAATGGACCCAAAGCTACTGACTGCTTGAGTAATAAGTGTGGACGCGATCACACAAAAGGGGGCCTCTTTATATTTCCAGCTTCTAGTTACATACTTCGAACTTCCATTCATGTGCAAAACGTGCAAGTTCCACTCAGTGCCATTTATACCCCATAAACCCAGCCTTTTTGGCGAAACTCTCGAAAGCTTGAAAGACCAGATCGAAGCGGCAGGCCACAAGGGCTTCCGCGCCAAACAAGTCATGGAGTGGCTTTACAAAAAGCGCGTAGATTCGTGGGATGCTATGACAAATCTGCCGAAGGATTTCCGCGCCTGGCTCGACGAAAATTTCATCCTCTATCCTACTGCGCCTGTCATAGACAAGCGCTCTGACGATGTCACCCAAAAGCTGCTGCTTGAGCTAGAAGACAAATCACTGATTGAGACCGTTCTGATCCGTGCACCACAAAAAGGCGTTGGACAAGAGGACTCACGCAAGACGGTCTGCGTGTCTATTCAAGTAGGTTGCGCTTTTGGCTGTAAGTTTTGCGCCTCCGGATTGGCTGGCTTTAGGCGTAATCTGATGGCGGCCGAAGTTGTCTCCCAACTCATGCACATCTGCCGCCGCGAAGATGCTCACACCGATCGCGCTCGGGAGGAGATTGCCTCCTTTGATAACATCGTCTTCATGGGCATGGGAGAGCCACTCTCAAATTACGACACTCTCGTTCGCACCATTCGTATTCTTAACGCCGAATGGGGACTTAATTTCGGTGCTCGCCGCATTACGGTATCCACTTCCGGCCTCGCGCCTCAGATTCTTAAACTGGCGGAGGAGGGGATCGCGGTGCGCCTTGCTATCTCTCTGCACGGAGCGACTAACGAAGTCCGCCAGCAGATCATGCCGATCAATAAAAAATACCCGCTTGAAGAGTTGATTCCTGCCGCACGAGCATTTCAGCAAAGGCACGGGCGCATGCTCACGCTTGAGTTTATCCTGATTGAAGATGTTAACGATAGTCTCGAGCAAGCACGCGAGTTGGCTAAAATCGCGCGCAATCTCCACGCCCACGTCAACTGCATCCCCTACAACACAGTGGAGGGCCTCCAGTGGAAACGCCCCAGCCTACGTCGCCAAGACGCCTTCGTCGATGTGCTCCGCAAGGCCAGAGTCTCCGCTACTATCCGCCGTGAAAAAGGTCACGATATTAATGCTGCTTGCGGTCAACTTAGGCTCAAGACGGAAAAGGAATTGGCAGATGTATAATACTTTTTACACCTTGCTTGCAAGCAGGCTCGCGCCCCTGCTAGTGAATCCGAAACACTGGTGCGAACCAGTTTGTACGCTACAATTAAACCCTACAAAAAGTAGCGCACGTAAGCATCATTGCGCAGCTCGTTAAGCCACTTTTCTTGAGTCTCCCGGGCGATTTCACCGACGAGAACATTTTCGATAATGTCGCGTACTTGGGCTACTGGTTGGATCATTTCTTCTCGTTTATCTTCTGCGTAGAGGATGAAAATTGTGCCGCTGATTTCGATCGGTTGGCTATATCGGCTTGTCTCTAGACCGAAGGCGATGTCACTGAGTTCCTTACGGATATCCTTACGCTCGATCCAACCCCAATCGCCGCCTTTGCGGCTCATATCGTCCTGGCTGTATTTACGTGCGATGTCTCCGAAGTTGGCACCGCTGTCGAGTTCGTCGATCACTTTCTTGGCTGTTTGGCGTAGTGGAACAAGCCCTTCGTTAGCCATCGGCGTGAGGATGACTTGGCGTAAGTGGAGTGCTTCTTCTTGGTAAAAGCGTAGCTTGTTTTTGACGTAAAATTCTTCGATCCGTTCGGGGCTGATCTCGGACTGTGAGCGACGAGTCTCCGCTCGCATCGCATTCACGACAACGCGCTTGTAGATGTTTCGGCGAAAGTCGCGGGCAGTCTCCCCTCGGGCGCGCAGGTATTCAAGGAAGCGGCCACGATCACCACCAAAGTCGCGGTCAATCACCTCGTCATACTCTTGGTCGATATAGGACTCGGGTAAAAGCAAACCCTTTTCTTCAGCCGCTTTAACGATGATGATGCGGTCAATCATGTTTTGCAGCACTTCTTTGCTCAGCTCGTCGATTCGCTTGGAAAATTCTTGAGCGTTGCGTGATTCTACACGTAGACGAGGGATGATTGGTTCAAGCTCGCGGCGAAGCTCTTCAATCGTGATGATTTGTCCTTCCGCGATGGCGGCGATTCCATTACCCAAGCGCAGCAGCTCTGGGTCGGAAGCGTTCTGCGCATGCAGGCTAGATAGGATTAGAGAGGCAGAGAATAGGAGAGTGTTGAAGAGGCGAAGATGCTTCATGGATGTGCGCAAAAGGTAATTGCTAAGTAAATTTACTAGAACATAGAAGTGCCACTTAAACGGTCAAGCGGTATATGTTATGAGCCGCAAGCTATTTACTCTCCTTCGTTAGCCGCACTTTTAAACGCCACGCAGGCACGACGCCCTAACAGTATCTCTCCGAACAGACTCACCAGTACCGCTTCGTAGTTGACGGCTCGCATACCATCTTCAACTTTACAAAAATTATGGAACTCTCTGATGCACAAAAAGTCGCTGTTACTCAATGGAT
>QXZH01000104.1:0-8732 GCA_009886465.1 Opitutaceae bacterium | reverse complement strand
GTGGTATTCAGTGACGGCGTCAGCCTCGGTTGGCAACTGAGCGCAGCGGGTCAACTAGGCCTCATCCCTGGCGACGATCCCGAGTATCGCCCCAACCCGGAAGACGTGCAGTCTTTCCAGAGTCAGCTCGAAGAAGTACTCCGCAAAAAGGGATTTTAGGTCGGATTGTCGACTTTGTCGCTGGGGTGCCAGACGAACCAATAGCCCTAGACCGCAAGAATCGGAGGTCCTAGTTTGACTAAGATTCCCCCGAACTCCTCGGATCCAGCGCATCACGCAGGCCGTCGCCCACAAAGTTGAGCGCGAATATCGTCAGCGAGAAAAACAGCGCAGGGAAGATCAGCATCCAAGGGTAGATATCTAATTTCACGGCACCCTCGTTGATCAATATTCCCCACGAACTCATCGGAGGTTGTACGCCTAGTCCGAGGAAGCTGATTACTGATTCCAATAAAATTACCGCAGGAATCGTCAGCGTTGTAAATACGATCACGGGGCTCAAAAGATTCGGCAAAATATGCCTTCCTAGTATGCGCCGTGTGGGCACCCCAGCGACAATAGCCGCATCAACGAATGTCTGTTTACGTAGCGCCTTTGTCTGCCCACGTACGATGCGCGCCATGGTCAACCATTCGACCGCTCCGATCGCGAGGAAGATGAGCAGGATGCTTCGCCCCATAAGTACGGTTAACAAAATCACGATAATTGTAAACGGTAGAGCGTAAAGCGTATCTACAAAACGCATCATCGCAGCCTCCATACGCCCGCCGTAGTATCCTGCGATCATTCCGTATACGACCCCGATTAAGAGTGCCACCATCGTAGCCGCAAAGCCCACGCCGATAGAAATACGGCCACCGATCAAGGTTCGCACAAGGATGTCGCGCCCGAGCTCGTCGGTGCCAAACCAGTGTGTCCATGACGGTGCCTGCGCCCCATAGGCGAGCTGTGTTGTCTCATGAGAATGTGGCACGAAGAACGGACCAATCAAACAGAGTAGGGCGATACCAATAAATATGCCGCCACCGATCCGAGCCATCTGGTTCGCGCAGAGTCGCTCCCAAGCATCCCGACCTAGCGATCGAGCGTCGATACTGGCTTGCTCTCGTTCTATTCTAGTCATCATGGCGCGTGCGCGGATTCATCCACATCTGAATCAGATCTACCAGAAGGTTAAAAAATAAAATTATTACTGCATAAAAAAGTACCGTGCCCATTACCATCGTGCTGTCTCGGTTGAAGGCTGAGTTGACGAAGAAATTACCCAGCCCTGGGATGAAAAAAATCGTCTCGACTACAAATGAACCACTAATCAAGCCCGCCACAGCAGGTCCTAAATAGGCCACCACAGGGTAGAGCGCAGTGCGCAGTGCATGTCGCATTACCACCGCCTTTTGGGCGAGCCCTTTTGCACGTGCCGTACGGATGTAATCTAGTTGCATCACGTCTAGCATACCGCTCCGTGCGAGACGTGCGATGTAGGCTGCATAAAAAAGCCCCAGCGTAATTGCGGGCAATACGCGGTCGCCCGGCGTGTTCCAACCGAATGGATTGAACCAACCGAGTTGCATGCTAAATACCATGATCAGAATTGGCCCCAATACAAATGCAGGCAGGCAAATGCCCAGCATGGCAAAGCCCATTAGCACACTTTCCGAAGGCCGATTATGTCGCAGTGCCGCGAGCACGCCGATGGGTGTGCCGACTGTCAGCGCCACGAGCAAGGCATAGAGGCCAAGTTCTAGCGAAACGGGGAAACTCTGTGCAATGATCTCATCCACATCCCAGCCTGCGTATTTATAAGAGGGACCAAAGTCTCCCCGTAGTCGTTGCCCAAGAAAGCGGAAGTATTGCTCATGCGTTGGCAGATCAAGGCCGTAGTGGGCATTGATCAGCGCCTGGACCTCTTCAGGTATGTCCTTCTCAGTATCGAAGGGGCCACCTGGTGTGAGCTGTAGCAAAATAAACGTCGCCGTCGCAATCACCCATAGTGTGGGGATGGCCTGCAGTAGACGTCTGAGGATTAAAATGTGCATCGGTTCGTTACTTCTTGTCTGAACGACTGAGCCGTTCAATCAAATATCAAATTTGGAAAATCAATGGAGGGAAAGGCTTCGTTGGTCCGTCTCGTCGTGTCGTCAGCACAGGCAGGAGCCCTCGCTCTATCTTTGACTACGAAACATTAGCGTCTGAGCTTGCTCAAGTCACTCAGTCAGTTAGCCTGTGAATCTTAGTATTGACCACATGTTCGACACTCCCATCCACGTTATCGATTTTGAAGGCAGCCGTCAAAGTGGTGTCGTGGAGTATGGCTACGTCACGCTGGAGAATGGTGAAATTGTCGATTCGCAGACGCGGATCTGTGCTCCTGCTGGTACGATTACTGACCTTGACCGAGGCCAGCATGGTATTTCTGAAGCCCTCGCTTCAAGCGAGGCTCTCTTCGAGGCCGATTGGTCACTCTTCGCTCGCCTCCGCCAATCGGGAGCCTTCTGCGCGCACAACGCTTCTGTTGAAGACGGTTTTTTACGCGCCGTTTGGTCGTGCCCGCGCACTTCGCCAGATTTTGCGGAACCTGGGCAGACGACCGCAACCTGGGCGCCCTGGCTCGACACCCTACATATTTACCGGCGCGTTTATCCGCAGCTCGAAAACCATAAGCTTCAAGCACTCATCGAAATCTTCGATCTTCAGGCCACCCTCGACGCCCAAGCCGTCACGATTTGTCCTGCAGCGCGCCGCTACTACCACTGCGCTCTTTACGACGCTCTAGCTTCTGCCTTGCTATTGTGCCGCCTGACCGAAGAACCAACTCTAAAAGGTGCCAGCCTGCGCTGGCTCTTCCTGCAAAGCGCTGGCTCTTTTGCTGCCCGTGATGCAATGGGGCAACAGGAATTCCTCTAACTCATTAAGCTCGTATCCGAAAGCATGATCTTTTGGATCATAGATTTCCAAAGTTCAAGCGAGCAAAATTTTACAGTTTCGGCAACACGCTCTGATCGTTTATCTACAACCCATGCCAGACCTACCAAAAATTGTTTATTTCGGTTCCGACGCTATTTGTTTACCTGGTCTCCAGTATCTCCATGAGCAGGCTCGTGATTTCTGCACGCTTGCAGGGGTGGTCTCGCAGCCCGACCGACGACAAGGGCGAGGTAAGAAACTTCAACAAAACTCTGTCGCGGAGTTTGCCAGTTCGAAAGGTATCCCACTCTTTCGGCCTGAAAAGCCTGATGCGGCACTGGCTGATTGGATGCGTGCCCAGCAAGTCGCGCTCGCCTTCGTTATGGCCTACGGGCACTTCTTACCCAAAACAGTGCGCGAGGCACCAAGGCATGGTATGTTCAATTTCCACGGTTCGATTCTACCTGCCTATCGCGGAGCGTCGCCAGTCGAAGCCGCTATTGCCCATGGCGAAGCAGAGACGGGTGTTTGTTTGATGCAAGTGGTCAAAGAAATGGACGCGGGAGCGGTTGCAGACTGCGAGCGCGTATGTATTGAAAATGCGGACACAAGTCCAACTGTCCGCACTAAAGTCGGCCGAGCGGTGCTGGCTCTTTTAGAACGAAATTTAAAAGCGTCGCTTACAGGTGAGCTAAGCTTAGCGCCGCAGAATGCCAGTCTGGCGACTCATTGTCGTAAAATTTCGAAAGAAGATGGCGCACTCGACTTCACCCAAACAGCTGCGTCGATCGACGCTCGACTTCGCGCGTTCACGCCTTGGCCAGGTGGCTATTTTGATCATGGCGATACGCGAGTCAAAGTAGGCAAGTGCTCACTAGCCGAGTCGATTATTTCTGAGCAACCTGGTAGCGTCATTGTGGCAGGTGAGACTCTAGATGTGGCCACAGGTATGGGTCTATTACGCATACACGAACTTCAACGCCCTGGCGGTCGCATGCTGCCTGTGCCGGATTTCTTGCGAGGCTACGCGATTCAAGTTGGTGAAGTTTTGCTAAGCATACCGAGTCATTCATTGCTAGTCTAAGTACCGCAACTTATAGTTGCTTCGTCTTGTGGTAAATTCAGGCTATGCTAAGAATCTGCTACAAATTAACGATCGAACAAAGCTAGTCGTTCCGTCCTAATTAGCCGTGTGCGAGAGGTAGCCTTATCTCCCAAATAAAAAAAACGCGCTCCCAAGAGGGAACGCGTTTTGCCATAAAAATGGGTGATTGCTCGGGTTAAGCAGGTGTAACTTCAGTTGCACATGGACCCTTAGGTCCGCTGCCGATTTCGAAGGAGACTTGTTGACCGTCTTCGAGGGAGGCATAGCCGTCCATTTTGATTTCAGAGTGGTGAACAAAGAGATCTTTGCCGCCATCTTCGGGGGTGATGAATCCGTAGCCTTTTTCGGCGTCGAACCATTTTACATTTCCTGTACTCATATACTTGTGTTTCTTGTTTTATTCACAGATTTCGCCGTTTGCGAGTTTCTGCGAGGTAGTTAGTATCGGATAGATTGAGTGCTGTCGCTAAAAATCTCATCTAATTATTTTGCCATTTTTACTCCGTATTTTACTCTCTTTTGTGTAGTAATAGACTGGCTTAGCGCTTATTTAATACATGTACTTGTGCCTGCGGCTCGGCGCTCCACAATGCAGTTTGTAGTATTTGACGTTACTGACTCACTTAGTCGAGTAAGTTTATACCAAGCACAGCGATCAAACATTATGCCTAATACTTTTACTTATGTCTCAGAAGTTTATTTTGACGAACTCGATGGCCTTGGAGTCCTTCATCATACCCGTTATTTACTGCACTTAGAGCGTGCACAACAAAAGTTTTTTGAGCAACTACTCGGCGTGCCCGACTTCGATGTCGATCGCGACGAGGACATTTATGTGGTCGTTCACGGTCTCGACACTCGATTCCGTGTGCCCCTAAGCAAACCAGGTAAAATCGTAGTGGACTACCAAATCGTTAAGATTCGCAGTGGCGGCGTGACGATGGATTTCACCATACGCGATCCCGAAGGCAAAACAGTCTATTGTACAGGCACACGCACTCTTTGCAAACTGTCGGCAGAGACTCACCGACCAGTTCCATGGACGGATGCCTTCCGTGCAGCGATGGATGCATTTTAGTCCAACGGGACTTTACCGATGTTTAGTTTCTTTTGCCTTCTCACTGCCATAGCTTTTCTGATCTATGGCCTGTGTTGTATCTTCTCCGGACACATGATTGTGGAGTTCGAGCGTTATCGTCTTGCTCGCTTTCGTATGCTCACTGGATATTTGCAGATTCTCGGGGCAATCGGCCTGCTCGTCGGCTTTTGGGTTAGTCCTGTTGCCGGCTTAGTTGCAGCGCTTGGACTGAGTGTTCAGATGCTGCTCGGATTGGGCGTGCGCTTATTAATACGCGACAGCATGTTGCAATGCCTACCGTCATTCGGATTTATGCTAATCAACGCAGGCTTGGTCTTTGGTTTTGTGAATCGATTAAGCTAGGAGGCTAGTAGAAGAATTGCTACGCAGAGTGTTAGCATAGTCAGGGCAGGGATAGACTTTTTAAAAGGGTCTTTTATTTTAAGGTGCATTCCAAGCGCACCTACCATCAAAGCTGCAAGCAAGATCGCTGAAGGAACAACTAGTTTAGGTAGAAAAATCCCGGCAAGTAGCCCAATCGCAGATACTATTTTTAAGAAGCCTACAATGTAGACAGCGACTGGTGGTAAACCGTAGCTCACGAATTCTTCACTCATGTTCGTTGCCATGCCACCGCGATACTCTGTGCCTTGGCTAAATCGGAGGAGCCATACGTTTAAAATTCCTAGGCCAGCGACGATTTGTAAGAGATATTGAAGGTAGATCATTTTGCTGATGGTCGCGATTTCTGCTTCGATGTCAAATAAGCGTATGAAAAATGAAAGGCTGGGAGCGTTTGTGCGTTCAATATAAGTGCGTAGCCATGGAAAAGCAGTTCGTAAGCAAGATCTACCTGAAAAGTTGTGTCCTGCTTGTCGGCGCCCCTTCGCTTGGCGTAAAAAGTGGGAGCGTTGCTGGGAAGAGGTTATCTACTGCTCACAGCGCTGTCGTCGGGAGGGTAAGGCATCGTGAATGATGATATTTTAACGCTTGTATGGTTCAAGCGAGATCTACGAGTTTTAGATCATGCGCCTCTGACTGATGCAGCGAAAATTGGGCGGGTCTTACCCGTTTACGTGATCGAGCCTGAGGTGATCGAGGCTGCCGATTTTGATGCCTTACATTGGGATTTTATTCGAGAATCTTTGATTGATTTGAATACATCCTTAGATGAACTCGGAGTTAGTCTTTTCATTCAGCGAGGGGAGGTGTGTGATGTTTTCCAGAGATTACATCAGCGATTTGGCTTCTCTCAAATTTCCGCACACGAAGAGACTGGTAATGCACTGAGCTATCGCCGCGATCGACGATTAGCCAATTGGGCTCAAGCGGCAGGAGTTGCGCTCAAAGAAACGCCGCAAAACGGAGTCGTCCGTCGTCTCGAAGACCGCGACGGTTGGTCCAAGGTCTGGGAGTCGCGGATGAGTCAGCCGATTACCTTGCCCGCCAGAAGGATTGATGGTCCGATGCTTTCGGATGGCGACGTGCAAATACCAAGTGCTGAGTCGCTTGGGCTAATACGCACTGAACGCGTGCCTCAATTGCAAGGCGGCGAGAGCGATGGTCTGCGCGTTTTAGAGAGTTTTGCAATGGGTCGTGGATCCCGTTACCACCGGGAAATGAGTAGTCCCAATACGGCTTTCGATAGTTGTTCGAGGCTGAGTCCATATTTGACATGGGGTTGTCTCTCAATGCGCACTGCGGTGCAAAGGATACGAGCCGCAGCAGATGATACTCTTCCGAAGATTGCTGCGCGCGCCTTCCTTTCTCGTTGCCACTGGCACTGCCACTTCATACAAAAGCTAGAGTCGGAGCCAGCGATCGAATTTTGTGCGTTTAACCGCGCGTGCGAAACTTTGCGTGACAATGGCAACGATCCCGCTCGACTCGAAGCTTGGCAGCAAGGCCGTACGGGCTACCCATTCGTCGATGCTTGCATGCGGGCCTTAAAACAGCGCGGCTGGATCAATTTTCGTATGCGTGCGATGTTGGTATCGTTTGCCAGTTATCACCTCTGGTTAGATTGGCGTTTGTTTCGCGATTGGCTGGCATGTCAATTTATCGACTACGAGCCGGGTATCCATTACTCCCAGATTCAGATGCAAAGCGGCTTAACTGGGATCAACACACTGCGTATCTATAGTCCAGTCAAACAAGGTATGGATCACGATCCGGAGGGTATATTTATCCGAGAATGGGTGCCCGAGCTTGCGGGCATTAAGGGTGAAGCGATCCATCAGCCATGGTTACTTCCAGACCAAATGCAGTCGAAATATCAATGTCGGCTTGGGCTTGATTATCCGCTACCGATTGTCGACCACAAGGAAGCGGTTAAATTTGCGCGCGGACAGTTTGCCATGCTGCGTCAACGGGACGACTATTGGTATTGTGCTCGTGAGGTCATGCAACGCCATGGGAGCCGTAAAAAATCTGAGAATCGTAGCCGCCCGAAGCCATCCAAAGAAAAGCCTGAAAGTCGACAAACCACACTCCAATTAAATGAATCAAAAAATTAAAAATCTTAGCGACGCGGAGGCCAACGCCGTGGTGCGTATGGGTTGGGAAGATCGAACCACCTTTGACCAGATCAAAAAGCGTACGGGTCTCTCCGAGACTGAGGTGATCAAACTTATGAGGCGGGAATTAAAGCCGAGCAGTTTCCGCTTATGGCGTAAGCGGGTGAGTGGACGAATAACCAAACATCGGAAGTTGTTTGAGCGTCATATTAAGCCATCCCGGTGAACTATTAGCGGATCAGCGAAGCGATATCGCGTTGGCTGATCGGTATGCAAGGCTGCGTAATGAACGCTTCATCCCTATACTCTTTTGAGGGGTCCTTAATTAATCAGTCACCACTGAGTCATCCGTCCAGCAAAAGAGCTTCTACCCGGTCCATGTAGACAGCGTGTTGTGCGGGATCGTGAAAAGAACCTGCGCCATGGGGTGGAGACTCGCTAGTCGGTTTAGCGATTGGTATCTGGTAGATTTTTCGCCCTGTTTCTAGCTCGCAGTTTACCTCCAGCATCTCGCCGTTGGGAGAACAAATCACATTGACCTGGCGTAGCTTTGAATGGGTATCCACAATGTAATCAGTCTTTTGCCAGCACCGATTTATGGCTGCGAAGAAGTTGAACGAGTGAGCACACGGATGCAAACAGCATTCCAGTGATCAATGTTGCGGCGAACAGCTTTGGTTCGCCCTCAGAGTATGCCTGCCAACTGACGACGGAGCGCCAAGTGAAGACAGCGCAGAGCATGAGCGTTGTTAAGCCAGCTGCTAGAAGCGCGAGTAGGCGTCCACCTTTGAGTATCCAAAATCCCCAAAACGCGCTGAGTGTTCCAAAAGCTCCACCTGACATTAGCGCGGTCTTTGCGGCTACAGGATTGGATGCGTAACCCGCTAGCCCGCAAGCAATTAAAAAGATACCATAGGCAACATACCAACGGCCGATTTTTTTTCTATCATCGCTAGATACATCTGTAGTTTGATCAGCTAGGTTTTGCTGTTTTGCAAGAGGAACACGCAACTTAACATGAACTTCAACATCAGTAGATTCATCTTGATTCATCTACCTAGATCAAGGCATCAAGCTTGATTCGTCAACTCTCTGCAGTGGAAATCCAGCTATTTCTGCCCGCTTTTCT
>QXZH01000103.1 GCA_009886465.1 Opitutaceae bacterium | reverse complement strand
CAGGTAACGATGACGCTGTGAAGTCGATCCGCATTATAGTGGAAACCATTCTCGAAGCTGCACAAAATGGTCTTTCCCAGCGCGAAGCGAAAAGGGTGCAAAAGAATGCGGGTCCTATTAAACGCGAACAAATTTTCGAGCAACAAGAAGACATCGAGGTGACTCTGCCCGCCGGTTACGGTGAAGACGAAGCTGCACCTACAATTGAAAGCCCAGTTGTTGAGGAAGCAGTCACAGCAGATGCACCCGTCGTGGAGGCTCCCGTTGCGGAAGCACCCGTTGTGGAAGCTCCTGCCGTTGAGGAATCAGTTGCACCCGAAGCACCCGTTGCCGAAACTGCTCCTGTTGAGTCAGAAGCGACTGAGGAAAAAAAGTAGATTTTACACACGATTTGAAACTTTAAAACTTATATAATATGAGCGTACAAATTAATGCAAAAATGGTAGGCGAACTACGCGAAAGCACAGGCGCTGGACTGATGGATTGTAAAAAAGCCTTGGTTGAATCCGAAGGTGATTTCGATGCAGCGGTAGAACTCCTTCGTAAGAAGGGTATGGCTACTGCAGCGAAAAAGGCTGGTCGTGACGCTAGCGATGGTCTCATCGATACCTACATCCATCTCGGTGGTAAGGTCGGCGTGATGGTCGAAGTCAGCTGCGAGAGTGATTTCGTAGCCAAAACAGATGACTTTAAGCAATTCGTTAAGGACATCGCTATGCACATCGCAGCTGCTAGCCCAGCCTGCGTCTCTCGCGAAGACATTGATCCTGCTATCATCGCTGCCGAGCGTAAGGTAGCCGAAGGTCAAGCCGAAGGTAAGCCTGCTCAAGCGATCGAAAAGATTGTCGAGGGTAAATTGAACAAGTTCCTGAGCGAATCCTGCCTCTTAGAGCAAGCCTTCGTTAAGAACCCCGATCAAACGATACAAGAGCTTCTAACTGCGATGATCGCTAAGATGGGCGAGAACATGCAGGTCAAGCGTTTCGCTCGTTTCCAAGTCGGCGCATAAGCAATTTCTGTTTATTTATAAAAGAAAAAAGCCCCGCATCGGAAAGGAAGCGGGGCTTTTTGCTTTTAAATGATGCTTAACTCAGGGCAAGGTGCTGTATATTCCAATTTTAGGAGTTGGGGCATGTACCCTTAAAATGCGGTAGAAGACGTTTAAGTAAGCTTTCCTTTCAAATCATCCATCGAAGTGAGTCCGACGACAGTGTCCGCAACGGCACCATCTTTGAAGATTAGAATGGTTGGGATGGCGCGGATCTCATATTTGCTAGCGATCTCACTGTTGTTGTCGACATTGACTTTGCAGATCTTGACGGAGTCACTTAGCTCGATGGCGAGCTCCTCGAGTATGGGTGCGATTGCCTTGCAAGGCCCACACCAAGGTGCCCAGAAATCGACGATGACGGGCACTGAGCCATTGGTTACTGTGGATTCAAAGTTAGAGCTATCGAGTTCTGTGATCTTATCGGACATGGTGTCTTAGTTTGGTTGACTGGTTGAGCTTGAATATTACAGGAATGGAATGACATCTTGCGCAAGCAAGACTGTGAAAGCGATGGCGATGGCTGCGGCGATCGCATCTACGAAGAGCGCGCCGACATTTGGACCGCGATCTCCATCAATCGAGATCGATGAATCGGCTACGGGTGAACTTTGGGGCTCTTTTACGTCAGGTTTTGGAGCCATCGATAGCTTAACAGGTGCTGGCGTAGGTTTGGCTACTGGTTCGGCTGGTGTAGCTAGAACAACCGGAGGAATGTCTGGCTTACTCTCAGTGGATGCTTCAGGGAAAGAGCTATTTTCGGATGAAATCTCTTGTTTTGAAGCTTCAGCAGATTCAACTTGTTCAGAATCGGGCGTAGGCGAACTACTGGTAGATGCTTCCATACTGGGAGTTGCTCCATGGGTTTCTGATTCGTTTTCTTTTTGAGGATCATTCATAATATCTAATAAGCTAGACGAGCATTATAGGGTGTCAAGTGAGGCTTAGTTGGGGGTGTTATCTTTGATGATTTCTTTGAGTTCGTGCGGGTCGACTTGATCTAGGTCTTTGCCTCTACGGTCGAGAGTTTCAAATGTTTTGACGACGGTCTCTGTCATGCGCTCATGTGTCTCTTGAGAGCCACCGACGATAGCAAAGTGCTCCGCCTGGGTGATGCGCTTGTGCCCATCCAATTGGTCCAGACCGACGCCGATCAGTTGAGTGGATATTTTTTTTGGCTGTTTGGCAGCGTTCTGTGTGAGGCGGTTCATTTTAGCTTAATCAAAGTGTGGTGCCGTAGGATCGTGGGTTTCGACGCGCATACAACGAATGTCGGCAAAGGCACGGTCTTGTTTGAGGGTAATTTTATCTAAGCGAGTTAATTCGAGTACTGCAAGGAAGGTAGCTACAATTGTGGTGATCGTCGTACTGGATTCGAAGAGCTCGGAAAAGAGGAAATTATCCTTTTGTTTAATGCGCAGGAGTACGAGCTCCATGCGGTCGGCCACGGTGACTTGCTCAGCGTTGATCTGACCTTCGTCGATTCGCTC
>QXZH01000102.1 GCA_009886465.1 Opitutaceae bacterium | reverse complement strand
ACGTAAAGGGGCTTAGCCTCCAAGTTGTCATCTAGGTCATCCTGCGAAGGGATATCGATATTGCGGTAAAGATTACTATGTCTAGGCGCTGGTGTGAATGGTTGATGCAAGGCCTTATGGCTGAGGTAGAGCATAAATGGCTGATCACCACGCTCTTGGTTGATGAATTCGACAGCCATATCGTTCAACTCATCCGTCAAATATTTACCTTTGGGGACTTCTCTAGTTGCGCCGTCGTGCAATAGGAATTTATCGCCAAAATATTTTCCTTGCCCCCAAAAACATGCCCAATAATCAAAGCCCGGGCGCGGGCGGTTGTGCATGGCTTGGTGCCACTTTCCCATAAAGCCAGTGTTGTAACCAGCCTCTTGCAATAATACTGGGAATGTCGGCAGATTTTTATCGTAGTCAACATGCTCATTTACAATGACTCCGTGGGTAGTGGAGTAGACACCTGTCAAAAAAGAGGCACGAGAAGGGCCACAAAGAGACGTAGTCGTGAAGGCATTCTCAAAAGTAACTCCATTGTTAACTAAAAGATCTAAGTTAGGCGTCTTGAGCCATGGGAAATTTCCAATGGCTGCAATCTCATCGTAGCGCTGATCATCTGTAAGAATGAAAACGATATTTGGCCTCTCATTTGCAACCGTTTCATTGCCCTGCAAAGCAGTCGACGATAGCAACAGAGCCAATAAGTAACAAGCGGCGCTCGATAAGAAAAATACAGATTTTATATTAGACATAAATTGGAACCGTGTGCATTAAAGTGCACAATTCAAGGCAAAATAAAATCAAGATGCAACTTAAAGACAACAACACTCCTAAATGCACAGAATCTCAAGAGAATTCACTCCTTGAAATTCACGACTATGATGAGATGCCTCCGTTCTTTATGTCGCTGATCAGTCGGGACAACTTATGGGCTTTCATCTCTAGTCGCGGTTCGCTTTCTGCAGGCCGAGAAAGTGCGGAAAAATCAATTTTTCCCTATGTCACGGTCGACAAAATTCATGACAGTTACGGAATAACTGGGCCACGCACAATGATCCGCCTAACAGGCAATGAACTATGGGAACCTTTCACCCCACATACAGCAAAAAAGTCCGACTTAAAACGGACTTTGTCTAAAGGAACTCTGGGCAACTCGATCTGCTTCGAAGAAAAGCGAATCCAAGACGGTTTATCTTTCAAATATCGCTGGCAACCCGCCGGGCGTTTTGGTTTGGCTCGCACAGCCTGCTTAGAAAACCGCGGCAATCAAGCAGTTCAACTAAATGTTTTAGACGGCATCGCCAATATATTACCCCCCGGCTTGGATTCACGCATGCAAGCAAACAGTAGTGTATTGACCGACGCTTATAAGCAAAGCGAGTTGCAAGCTAACTCTCGCATGGCAGTCTATTCCACAGCATCAGGAATTACGGATCGCCCCGAACCGATGGAAAATCTTCGCGCTAACTGCGCTTGGTCTTTAGGCCTTGATGAAGCCGCTGTTACCTTGGCTACAAAAGCACCTGATGCGATGATTCAGGCTAAAGCAATTGATCCCTGCGATCTAAACTGCGGGCAGCGTGGCGCCTACTGGTTACACGGTGAAGTCACCCTAGATCCTGGTCAAAAAAAGGAATGGGTGATCGTACTCGATTCTGATCTAGATGCTGCAGAAATTGCCCAACGTATCGCTGAATTAGATACAAAAAATGGGGCAAACTTGATAGCTGAAGCGATCGAAAGCAATGCGTCGGAACTTTCTGGATTATTAACCAGTGCGGATGCGTTCCAATGCGGGAACGACTTAATGTCACAAATTCATCACACCGCTAATGTTCTCTTCAACTCCATGCGTGGAGGAGTCTTCATCAACGGGTATGACATCAAGGGAGAGCACCTGCAGGCGCACGTTAAGCAAGCTAACCATAGACTCTATGATTTGCACGAGACTGCCCTCTCAAGCTTGAATGGCTGGTTGGCTTACAAAGAATGTCGTAGCCAAATTGAAGCGCTTAATGACCTAGATTTACTCCGGCTATTCTTAGAATATTTACCTCTGACCTTCAGTCGACGACATGGTGACCCTAGTCGACCATGGAACAAGTTTGTCATAAAAACTCATGACTCAGACGGCAGTCCGTGCATGGCTTATCAAGGTAATTGGCGGGATATCTTTCAAAATTGGGAATCTTTATGCCTAAGCTACCCACTCTTCCTAGAACACGTCGTAGCGAAGTTCCTGAACACATCGACCATGGACGGCTACAACCCGTATCGTATATTCAACGGCGGATTCGACTGGGAAGAAATCGACGCGGATGATCCTTTTTCTGGCATTGGTTATTGGGGCGATCATCAAATCGTATACTTGCTACGCTTGATCGAAACATTGCGTGCCCACGAGCCTGAGGTCTTAAACAAATGGCTAGACGAAAGAGCATTTGTTTTTGCCAATGTCCCCTACCGCATCAAACCGCTAGAGGCTATTTTAGATAATCCTCAATCAACTATCATTTTTGATGCGGATTTAAGTGCGAAAATTAGAAGACAAGCCGAAGAAGAAGGCAGTGATGGTGCATTGCTGAGAGCTGCAGATGCATCGATCCAGAAGGCCAACCTGACTGAAAAGCTATTAATTCCAGCGCTTGTGAAATTGAGTAATTTTGTGCCAGGAGGTGGCGTTTGGATGAACACCGAGCGACCAGAATGGAATGATGCCAACAATGCGCTTGTAGGAAACGGTTTGTCGATGGTGACAGCTGGTCACCTGTTACGATACGTAAGATTTTGTCGTGATTGGTGGAGTCAACTCGACCAAGACAAGCAAATATCTTTAAGCGCTCCAGTGGCTGATTTTGTCGATTCCTTGCTAAGTATTTTTTCTAATAAGGATACTGATCCGCACGCCAGCACTACAGATGATGTTCTACGTGCACAGGTGGTGCGTGAGTTAGGCCTTTCGGGCCAGTGCTATAGAGAGCAGGTCTACGCCACAGATTTTGAAAACCAACGGAAGTTAGCATTAAAAACTGTGCTTCAACTATTAGAAAATGCAGACCGTTGGCTACGAGCTAGCTTATTAGCTGCCAAGCGTGCAGACGGACTAATGAATAGCTATAACCTTCTTAATTATACAGCAGACCGTAGCTCGATGTCAGTCAGCGAACTCAATGAAATGTTAGAGGGACAGGTATCTGGGCTAAGCGCTGGCCATTTAAGTAGCGCCGAAGCAGTCGAGCTAGTCGATACTATGTTTGAAAGCCCGCTGTATGTTGAAGATCGCAACAGCTTTTTGTTATACCCAGATCGCACGTTACCAATGTTTATGGATAAGGGCCTGATCCAGAAGACTGATCTTGAATCTAGTCAACTATTGCAACACATGATCAGCGAAGGTGACGCACGACTGGTAACCCAAGACATCCTAGGGAAATTGCGATTTGCATCTGAATTAAATAACAAGGATGCACTGATATTACTACTTAAGGAACTATCCACTGAACTAAGGCTCACAGATTTAGTAGAAAAAGAATTCAGCTTAATCCTGAATATCTATGAAAATACATTTAACCACAGAGCCTTCACAGGGCGCAGTGGTGGCATGTTTTCCTTCGAGGGCCTTGGTTGCATCTATTGGCATCAGGTTTCCAAATTGCTACTTGCTGTACAAGAATGTTTCTTTGACGAGGCGGAGAAAACATCGCCAGACAATGAGCTACTCAACGCGCTAGGCGTGCGCTACTACAAAATTCGAAAAGGCTTAGGATTTAACAAGTCAGCAAAGGAATATGGAGCATTTCCATCCGACCCCTATTCTCACACTCCCGCGCACAGCGGTGCCCAGCAACCTGGAATGACTGGGCAGGTAAAGGAAGAAATAATAACGCGATTTGGCGAGTTAGGTATTCGTATCCGCGCGGGTGCACTCAACATTGATCCTCGATTGCTACAAACTTCCGAATTCACCCACCAATCACGCATTTTTGAAACAAAGAGTGTGGACGGTCAGCATGAAAGCTTTGAACTCAAAAGCGGCTCACTCGCTTTCACTTACTGCCAGACACCTTTCATCTACAGTATAGGTACTGATACGTCACACATCCGCATAGAAATAGACTATCGAGATGACAACCAACAAGTGTCAGAGGGCAGTCAGTTGCCAGCAGATGCCTACTTAGATGTGATTCAGCGCAAAGGCAACATCCGCAGTGTGAGGGTAAGCATACCCGAACAGATACTCTTCCAATAAACGAGCTGTCAACTTTCTGTCACCTGAAAGATAATTGATTTTATAAACTAGCGCATTGGAACGTATAATAGATGTGCTTGTTTAACTAATAAATACCATTGTAGATTCACCTGCCACATGAACGTTCTTATTTTATCTAACATTACGACGAGCATTTTACTATTAGCTCTATTTTCTAGCACCAGCGTGGCATTCGCTACGCCTAATGCTTCTCTCAACCCAGAGCGCTGGGCGTTCTCTTGGTCGGATGAGTTCGACTATACCGGGAAGCCGAATCCAGAGATCTGGGACTATGATTATGGCTACCTTGGCTTTAATGAAGAGCTACAAAACTACACCGACCAGCCTAAGAATGTTCGTGTAGAAAATGGATTACTGGTCATTGAAGCTCGACTAGATGTAGTCAGTTCAAAGCGCTCTGTGGAAGTGGTGGAGGAATTAAAAGGCTCCAATGCGGATGTATCGATACTTGGCAATAAAGAGTTCACTTCGGCGCGACTAGTTACTCGAGGTAAGAAAGAATTTGCACATGCGCGAGTGGAAGCACGCGCCCGCTTTACTCAGGGTCGCGGTTCTTGGCCAGCGATCTGGTTACTTGGTGATCAGACAGATAACCTGTGGCCTATATGCGGTGAGATCGATATTATGGAGCACGTCGGTTACGATCCAAACCACGTACACTCGGCCGTTCACACCAAGCACTCAAATTTCATGAACCACATCAACGTTAAGGACAGTGTGATCCTGCCAGATGTCTGGGCTGAATTCCACACCTACGCAGTTGAATGGAGCGTCAGTGAAATCCGCTTCTTTATTGACGACATCTGCTACCATGTCGTGACAAAGGGCGAACGTAATGATGACGACTGGCCCTTCACTGAAGACGATCTATATTACCTAATCCTTAACATTGCCGTGGGCGGTAGTTGGGGCGGGATTGAGGGCATCGATATGGAAAGCTATCCGCAACAGATGATAGTCGATTACGTGCGTGTTTTTGAGAGAAAATAAATTTTCGCAGCCTGCAATTACCAAATCCGTAAAGTAGCTAAACTAACTATCAGATTTCAGAGTGTAACTATTTGGCCCATTCGGGACGGTCTTGGTATTCAAGCTTTTGGACATGGCGGTTACGCCCTGGTTTAACAGCTTCGTCTTGCTTTTTCGCAAGAGCCATCAGTTCTTCAACTACGGCCGTGTGTTTATCCGCTATGTTATATTTTTCGCTTGGATCATGGCCTAAGTGAAATAACAGAGGATCCTCATACTTGATTCTGGGTTCACCATCCCCCCATGCACCTTCAGTAATTAGGTGGAGTTTCCAGGGACCAGAACGAACCGCGTAGAGTTCCTCTTTTCTGTAAAAAAAGAATTCACTACGCGGACTGTTCCCGCCCTGAAGGGCGGGCATCAGATTCAAACTATCTTCGCCTCCTGCAGTCCCTTGGGCGAGTGCTGCAAAAGTCGCGAAGAGATCGAGCGCGGAGCCAATATCTCGGCAAACGGAGCCAGCCTCGATCGTGCCGGGCCACCAGAATAGGGTCGGCTCGCGCATACCGCCCTCCCAAGTGGTACCCTTGCCGCTACGCAATAGTCCTGCGCTGCCGCCACGTTCATCCATTACGAGCCAAGGCCCGTTATCAGAGGTGAAGACTACTAAGGTATTTTCGGCCAAACCAGACTCCCTCAGGGTATTGAGAATAGCTCCCACAGATGCATCTAATTCTTCGACGACATCGCCGTATAGTCCGCGCCGACTTTTGTCGCGGAATTCAGCAGACGCATGGAGTGGTATGTGCGGAAAGCTAGAAGCATAGTAGAGAAAAAATGGTCGCTCTTTGTTGTCCTGGATAAACTCAACGCAGCGCTCAGTACTACGGCGAGTCAGAGTTGTTTGATCGCACGGATACTCGATCACTAGATCGCCTTCCATTAACGGCACCCAGTCATTGATTTTGTTCCCGCGCGCCTGGACATGCTCAAGAGTCATCCCTTCACGAAGTAAAACGTTTTCAGCGAACGGCATCCGCGGATCAATCCGCATATCGTTTGAATACGGAATGCCAAAATAGCTATCAAAGCCCTGATTAGTGGGTAGATACTGCGACTGATGGCCGAGATGCCACTTACCTACACATGCAGTCACATAGCCCGCTTGTTTCAGTGTTTCGGCAATGGTGACCTCCACCGGATCTAAGCCTTCGGCCGACCACTCAAAAAATACGGCCGAGGCGGTGCCAGTCTTGACTGGATAGCGCCCAGTGAGTAGGCCCGCGCGACTAGCGGAACAGACTGGGGCAGGCGCATAGAAGTCAGTCCAGCGCTGTCCTTCGGAAGCCATTTGATCAAGCTGGGGGGTGTCGATGGTCGGATGACCATAACATCCCAAATCGCCGTAGCCGAGGTCATCTGTATAAATCAATACGATGTTTGGCGCTTGCGCAGCCAAGCACGAGAAAGAGAGTCCACAAAGCAAAGTGGCAATCACGCAAACGCTGCTTAAGCAGAAATTGCTGGGGCTGAGTCTAGTCTTATTTAGCATAAACTACAGATAGATTAGAGTGAGCGAGTAAGCCAACTGCTAATTCACTAGTTTCTAGGACTAGGCAGGTCCTCTAATCAAGTTCAGTAAATAGACGATACAAGGTGGCACGTTATCCGCATCGACCTCTACTGCCGGCCATATACACGGATATACTCAACCTCCAAGCGCTCGGCAGTCAGCGATGGGTCAATCTCTCTGGCTCGTCCGCCACCCATAGCCAGGTTCATTATTAAATTTTGCGGTTCGTTAAACGGATATTCCAAGGCATTGGCAGATTTATCATATGTAAAAACATGCTCGCCATTGAAAAAGATCTGCAGTGATTCTGGTGTCCATTCCAATGCATAAGTGTGGAACTTTCCGCCCATTTGCTGAACATACTTTTTGCTGGCAATGTGGTTGCCTTGCTTAAAGTAATAAGCGCGCGTGTGGCAGGAGAAATGGGTTAGGCCATCGCCAGTTTCATCATCAATTTCCCGTCCGTAATTTTCCAGAATGTCCAGCTCTCCGCAATAGGGCCAAGAAACCTCGTCACGGTAAGCATCGCCCAGCAACCATATCGCGGCCCAGCACCCATCGCGCCCAGAGATCTTGGCACTGAACTCTATTTTCCCATAGAGTAAACTCATCCGCCCACGTGTGGTCAGCCGAGCTGAGGTCCAGCCTCCATCTTCGCGATCCTTGCGCGCTTCAATGATGAGCCGACCATTTTCACAGCGGGCATTTTCGAGACGATTTTCGGTATAGTAGTGGGGTTCGCGATTACCCCAGCCCCAGTTGCCAATGTCGTAAGCCCAAACTTTAGGGTCGGGCGCACCATCTTCCTCAAACTCATCCGACCAAACGAGCGCCCATTCGTCGCCTTCAAGGCTCTGCTTCAGGGTATATGGAGTCAGCTCATGCTCCTTCAATAAGGTGAACCTGACCCACTCGATCGTGGCGGCACCTTCGATGAAATTGACTCTCATATTATGCACGCCTGTGTTCAGAGGAGAACCATCTTTATGAACAACGATAAATTGGTCGACCGAGTTGAACGGCATCGCCGCAGTAATGTCATAGGTGCGACCGTCCAGATTATGGATGTAATCTTCGATGAATAAAATCGCTTCACCCTTCGCTGAAACCTCAACGCGATAGCGCCCGGCAATGGGTATCTCGACATCAAAAACTGAATCTTTAAATTCAGACTTATTAACAGTTACTTGCATAGACATAGCGGGTGACCCCATAAGTATAATGACTCCTAAAACGAAAATTGATAGTTTTCTAAACATGATT
>QXZH01000101.1:14327-20600 GCA_009886465.1 Opitutaceae bacterium | reverse complement strand
ATCAAATGGTGCGGAATCCTCGCCTGCTCTTCGCGCGATGGCTTAGCGGTGCCGACATCCATTCCTCTATAAATAAGCGACGCATCGCAAGAAACTATCTCCGCATCGTGTGCCTCTGCGTAGCTGAGCGCATACTCCGTTTTGCCAACCGCAGTCGCCCCAGTAATGATGTGTAGTCTTTGTTCCATTTGTATAAGGCAAATATTTCGTGTTATTTATAAAGCGAGAGTGAAGGACCCTTGGCAACCCATGAAAATCTGCATCATTACTGCCCATTTCCTAGTTTGCCAATAGAGGTCCGGTCGCCTTAAACGCTCTTGCAGCGCGGGTCGCGTATGCACACCTTTAATTTCAAGATGCACCCATCCATCCGACTCTGGCAATGGCCGAACATACTGGCGATCGACACCGCCTTGGTCGCTATACTTTGGCAACTGAGCTTGGCAAGAGCTCTGAATACCGAGATCGGTTGGGCGGCCTCTGCCGTATTGGGGCTCTCAGTCTGGCTGACCTATGTTGCGGATCGGTTGTTTGATGTGAGGTCGCGGGAAAAGGCGGCACTCTTTTCGCTAAGGCATCAGTTCGCAAAGCGATACCGTCACGCACTTTGGTATGTCTGGTATGTGCTACTAGCGATGAATCTACTTCTGGCAACGCAACTCACGGTGCTACAATTGAAGAATGGTTCCCTACTCCTGATATTTTGCCTACTCTACACCGTAGCCAACCAAAAGCTCTCGGAGCACTTCTTCCCTAAAGAGATCTGTGTGGCTTTGATCTATGCGGGCGGCGTAATAATATTTATGCTGGTAGCTTACCCGCTTGGTTTCTTCGGAGTATTCGCTTTATTGTGCCTGCTCAATTGCCTGATGATTGGAGCGAGAGAAAAAGTGATCGACGCTAGGATGCGAATACACTCGGTCGCAACTTTAGTCGCGGAGCGCTGGCTGACACTACTAGCTTTATTCGGCGCAGGGCTGGCAGTTTGGCGAGGCGGCGAATTGTGGCTAGGGTTGGCAATTAGTTTTGGGCTACTCGGGCTACTGCATGCTATGAGGAATCGAATCAGCATCGAAGCTTTCCGTGTGTTTGCAGATGCTTCCTTAGTCTTGGGCGCGCTGTATGCGCTTGGCTTCAGTGGGAGCCTTGGTTAAATATCCCCTCATGTCGAGCAAGTCGCTTTTGGAGTAGATGCGACTGACTAGCGTCCGCGACGAATATCAGAGCCCTTAAACTGAACTCTTACACGGAAAATAAGCTTAATCCGGGTCTTGATCTTGAAGGTTTTGGGATCGATAGAGTCAGGGATTTCTTCGCGGTGCAGATCGACAATGGCATGGTAACCTCGCTCGGAAAAAATATCGATCAACATGGCGAGCGCATCCGGATCATGGAGGACGGAGTCCTCGGTATTGATCACGGCTGATCCTGAGATGGCATGGCGCTCAATAATCGGCATAAAGTCGCTCATTATGAGAGCGACGACTTTCTCAAAGACGGGCTCCTGGCGTTCAACATAGGCATCGAGCCGGTCGACGAGATCCTGACGGGCGTGCTTCGATATGGTAGCAGCTACGGGAATGCTGGAGATGCGATCGTAGGTGGCCTCGTCGAGTTCAAGCGAGCCTTGGTAACGCAGCTCATCGTCGATGCGCTGGCGAACAGCTTCGATCGTACCGTGTGCATTGATAAAGTGGTAGAAGAAGATCTCACGCAGGTCTTTGAGCGCGCCGTAGGTCTTCTCCTTGAAAGTGCGGTAGCGGTTGAGTGCCGCCTCGGGATCAAGATCGGTCGGACGTAGTTCTTCAATTTCACCGACGCCAGACTCGAGGACTTCCTCGTTGTGCGCCTGCGCTTCGACTCCGCGGTTCATCTGGCGCTTTACGCTCTCCTTCTTATCGATGAATAGCACCACAATATGAAAATGAGGCTTCTTGAAATGCTCAGAGTAGAGGGTCTCTTTGAATTTATTACGCAGCTCGATCAGCTTTTGATAAAGGAGCTTAACGCACTCAACCTGGACCTTGGTGCGCGGGAAACCATCGACGACTGCACCGGTCTTGTAGACGGGGTCGAGAAGTTTACGCAGCATGATCTCGATGACCTCACGGTCGCCCACCAGCATGCCAGCATCTTTCATCTTTTGCGCTTCGGGACTCTTGAGCAAACCACTGACCACGAGCGGTGGCGCTGTGAGGTCGCGATACTGCATGATGAAGTCAGTATTGGTACCCTTACCCGCACCAGGCGCACCGTTGAGCCAGAAAATCTCTTTTGGGAAGCGGAGGTTTTCCTCGCCAAGTTCGTCCTCCAGGCTCGCCCAGACAGAGTTGAAAATGATGTGCGCGTCCTTGACCTCAAGGTCTTGGACTTTGCTATCAGTAGGTTTGATTTTGTTGGAGGCCTGATCGGAAGCCATTTTTAATATATTTAGGTAAGTGGTGACTGGATGGGCTTAGAAGTGTCGGAATCCACAAGTGAGATCAAGCCCCTTTAGGAGTTTCGTCCCGCGCCGCGCGACTACTGGCTGTTTCTTGTTTGCGTGGTCGGCAAATGCGTTCGGTCGCGCTCTCAAAGTCCTCCTCACCACTTAAGATATCGATTTCGAGGCGTAGATAATAAACGGGTACGCTCGCTTTGATATCATCAAATAAGCGGACTGCGTCCTTCTCAGTTGTCACGATCATATCTAATTCGGCTTTACCGGCCTTACGGTAGAGGCGCTTGATCTCGTAACGAGTAAATCGGTGGTGATCCAGGAAGCGCTGATTATAACGGATTTCGGCACCGAAATCACCTAACATTTTTTCAAAGCTTTCCGGCGAAGCAATGCCGCTAAAAGCTCCGATCTTGGCCCCTCTAAGCGCTTCTAGCGATAGGCGATCGCCTGTATCGACAGATTGGAGGTATTGCGGCTTGTGCGCGCATTCAATTATTTCGGCTTTCGGGTTATTCTCACGAATAAGCTCTAGTAGTGCTTCATCACGGTTGCCGTCAGATTTAGTCAGAAAGATATAGCTGGCACGTGATAGATGCTTAATCGGCTCGCGCAGTATGCCGCGCGGGAGTAGATGCTGATTGCCGAAAGGATTCGTTTTGTCGACGAGCAGAAGATTAAGCCTGCCCTTGAGCGGCAAATATTGGAAGCCGTCGTCTAGAATAAGGGTATCGCAGCCGAACTTGCGAATGGCAAAAGAACCTGCTTTGACCCGATTTTTATCGCAGAGCACAACAACGCCTGGAAGGTTCTGTGCGAGCATATAGGGTTCGTCACCGGCCACTTCGGAGTCAAGCAGAACGGTCTTACCATTGCTCACGATCTTGGGCGGCGCTTCTTCACCGTGGGTCAGCATTCGCCAGAGTTTTTTCGGCAACGGTTCTTTTTTACTCTTATAACCGCGACTGAGAATGGCGACTTTACGTCCACGCTCAGCCAAGGTGCGGGCAAATTTCTCAACCACAGGAGTTTTACCCGTGCCACCAACCGTGAGGTTGCCGACGACGACGACCATGCAACCTAGCGGCTTACTCCGAAGGATCCTATGCTCGTAGAGATACCAACGCAGCCGCACAAGAGCGTTAAATATAAAAGATAGTCCATAAAGGAAGCTTGCCAGCACTTCAGCCGCACGCCCGTGCCTGCGATCGTAGATTACATCGGTGGTAAAAAGAGCGAAATCATCCGCCATGCGAGCAAGCTTATAGCGTAATCTGCGTAGTGAAGACATAGGTAAGAAAACTTAGAATTTAAGTAAAAAGCGATGCTCAAAAAACAGAAAGAGGGTTGACGCCAGATTTAATCAACGCTTTCTCTCGAAAAAACAGCATGCTCCCCTGCTCTCGGGTGGCTACCCCGCAACTACTTTCTATGAAATATCTAATCATCGCTGAGAAACCCTCTGTCGCGACCGACCTCTCCAAGGCTCTGAGCAAAGAACTTGGGAAATTTGCCAAAAAGGGCAAATCGCGCGATGCGACCTATTTTGAAAGTGAACGAGCTTCCATCACATCTGCCGTCGGCCACCTTGTCGAGCTGAAGATGCCAACTGGTCCTAATGGCAAAAATCTGCCTTGGAACTTTAACGTGCTACCTGCCATTCCCGAAAAGTTTGAGCTCCAGCCAATTGAACAAAGCGCCGGCCGCCTCAAACACGTCCTAGGCCTTGCTAAGAAAAAAGAGTTTGACGTCATCATTAACGCTTGTGATGCCGGCCGAGAGGGTGAGCTGATTTTCCAGTACATAATGGACATCGGTAAGATCAAAAAGCCAGTCAAACGCCTCTGGATGCAATCAATGACTACGGGCTCGATTCAAGAAGCTTGGCAATCGCTTCGCGAGGGCGAGCAAATGTCTAACCTTGCCGACGCCGCTAAATGCCGTTCCGAGTCAGACTGGCTCGTCGGCCTCAACTCGACCCGTGCCCTCACCTGCTTCCGTTCTCGCCACGGTGGATTCAACATCACTGCCGCAGGGCGCGTGCAGACGCCCACCCTCGCAATCCTCGCCAAACGCGAGCGCGAGATCCAAGCATTCAAGCCTGAAGACTACTGGGAAATCCACGCTGACTTTGCGGTGGCTAAGGGCAACTACCCCGGTAAATGGATCGACCTAGACTGGAAGAAAAAACCCGAGCAGCCACACGGCCGAGCAGAACGCCTCTGGGATAAGGAAAAAGCCATCACCATTCGCGAGCGATGCGTCGGTAAAGAAGGCAAGGTAAGCGAAGAGAAAAAACCGACCAAACAAATCGCGCCGCAGCTTTACGATCTCACCACCCTCCAGCGTGAGGCTCCCTTTACCGCAAAAAATACCCTCGGCCTCGCTCAAGCACTTTATGAGCGCCACAAGATGCTCACCTACCCGCGGACAGACTCCCGCTATTTACCCGAGGACTACATGAGCAAAGTGTACGAGACCATGCGCGACCTCGCCAATTCAGGCCACTCAATTGCGAAATGGGCAGCCAACGCGATTGAAGAAGACCGCGTCAAGTTCAACAAGCGTATCTTTAATAACGCCAAAGTCTCCGATCACTTTGCTATCATTCCGACTGGGCGCGTCGTGAAGCTCAACGAGCAAGAATCAAAACTCTACGACATGGTAGTCAAACGCTTCATCGCGGTCTTTTTCCCACACGCTGAGTTTGAAGTCACCAAACGACTCACGACAATCAATCACGGCGTGGAAAAAGATACCTTCCTGACCAACGGTAAGACCCTAACAAACCCAGGTTGGCTGGCCGTCTATGGACGCGTAGCAGGAGTCGCCGCAGGTAAGGACGAACTAGTCGGCGTCGATGAAGGTGAAACTGCGCGTATTCCCGACCTACCAATCCTACGCGAAATTGAAGAAGGTGAGGAGCTCCCCGCCCCAATTCGGGTCGAGGATAAGTCGACCAAACCATCTGCCCGTTACACTGAGTCTACACTCCTAGCCGCCATGGAAGGTGCGGGTAAACTAATCGACGATGATGAATTGCGCGAAGCTATGTCCGAACGCGGTCTCGGTACTCCCGCTACTCGGGCGGCCACGATTGAAGGTCTCCTTCGCCAGAAATACATCGCCCGCGAAGGTCGTGATCTCAACGTCTCCGGCAAGGGCCTGCGCCTGATCGAGCTCTGCGAAGAAATGGATATCAAAGCACTCAGCTCCCCCTCCATGACGGGCGACTGGGAGGCCCAACTCAACAAGATGGAAAAGGGTGAGATCCGCCGCGAAGTCTTCATGCAAGGGATCAACCAATTCACCGAAGACGTAGTCGAGAAAGCACGCTCGCACATGCAAATGCTCGTCAACCGCGTCTTCCCCGACTTGGAATGCCCATGCCCCGCCTGCGGCGCCGCCCGACTCAAACAAACTGATGCCACCTACGAATGCCGCGAAGAAGCGTGTGACTTCCGTGTATCGAAGCACATCGCTGGTCGCCGACTCAGCGACGACGAGGCAAAAGAGCTGATCAACACAAAGCAACTTCCTGAACTTGAAGGCTTCGTCTCTCGCTTCAACAAACCTTTCAGTGCAGCACTCAAGCTGGCTCAATCGGTTTCCAAGACTGGAAAAATAGGCAAATGGAAGACTGAATTTGTCTTTGATAGCGATGAGCCCACCCTCGCCGAAGATTTGAAGGACGACCAAATCATCAAAACCTTCACCATGCAAAACGGTAGCGATGCAAAGCTCTACGAAACGGAGAAAGCTTATCATCTGCCTGCCTTGAAAACAAACGACTCACCCGAGGGTTTTCGCCTCGGCAAGACGATCTTGCAAAAGGA
>QXZH01000101.1:0-14227 GCA_009886465.1 Opitutaceae bacterium | reverse complement strand
GAAAAAAGCTTCTAAGTAACCATTATAATGTGGTTCACGCGTCCCCTACAGCCTACTTGAATTTACGGTAGACTCGCTAATTGAAACCAAATAGCTTTTTAATCGTGGCAACCGTTCCGGATGTAATCTTCGGACTGGAGCCACTGACATCCAAGACACGATGGCAGCTTTGCGATTCTAATAAACTAGGATGGTAGGCAATTATCTTCACATCACCGGCTTGTCCCTTGAGCTTATCTTCGGTAAAGCGGGGCGTCCACTCCTTCGGTAACCCGTATTGAGTAAAGGCGATGTCCCATGCCACGACAGTCTTACCCGCAAAAGACTCAGTCATTAGAGCAGGATAATTGCGGACAAAGTTAGGCACTTGATTACTGAAAACTCGAATACGTGTCGCGACTGGCAGACGACGAAGGTATTCTCGTAAATTACTCACCTGACCGCTACGAATGTTTTGATAAAAGTCCAGTGGATCCACACTCACTAGGTTCATACCGTTCCAAATACCGTGACGATTCTTACTATCAAATTTTTGATCTGTGTACCATTTTTCAAAATCGTCTGTCAGACGGAAGCCGATCTCAAAGTGGACGTGAGCGCGACTACGCGGAATCGTATAAGTGGCGGAACGCCCCATGATGCCGAGCACGGAGCCCGACTCGACACGTGCGCCAGGTATGATAGCATCGCCCACACTGGCGAGGTGCGCGTAAAGCGTATGATAGGCAGGAGTTTCTTGATCGTGCTCGATCACTACATAGCGCCCATAAGTACTATAGCCAGGATTGAGGCTAGCATGAACGACTCGACCGGGTAGCACGGCATAGACAGGATCAGCGGCTTCACCGCGGCCATCGCGCTTAATCGGATACAGATCGAGCCCTTCGTGGAAGCGGCTACCACCATTACGCACGCAACCGAATAAGCCAGACTCAACACGCCCAGATTCGGTAGGCTGGACATAGGCCTCGACCGGCTTGCCGTTTTGAAAGGCGGGGTTCGACGTCGGCCAGATTAGACTAGCATCAACTAGAAATGGCACAAACAAAACAGGAAGCAGGCGAAAGAATCTCGGCATCTTCATTTTCCGTAGCTTGGGTGAGCGGTGAATCTTTGGCGCCTACTTATTTTTTTGCAGCTCTACGATGGTCTCCTTGATGTCGAGCACAAGCTGACCGAGTTCCTCATCGTCAACCTCGACAAATGTATAGAAGTTGCCATCTTGTATCGCGCCATCAATTCGGCGAGCACCGATCGCATTTCCGTTAACCATAAAAACAATACGGTTGCCCATATTAGAGACTGAGGCTCGATAAAGATCACGCGCACCTTGACCTCCTGTCTGGACTAACAATGCAACTCCCATATCGACTTTGACCATCTCTACGTTTTGGATATCAAACTCGTTCACAACAGGATCACCCTGAATGCTGATCGTCGTCCTGCTGACTGGAAGCAAGACTGTCTCTGCGCTGGACGCACCGTAATTGACACCACGAGTCTCGACCATAAGGCGTGGCACACTGAGATTTTCAAGTTTCTCTTTTTTACAAGCGACTAAAAGGCCGAGGCTAGTAAAAAGTATGAGAGAAGATAGAGCAATTCGGGGCATGGTTCGTATTTGGTTCAAAGATTAAAGAATAATATCACCAATGGTGTCTTCGATTTTAAGCATTAACTTGGTTGATATATCCATAATTGGTACTTGGATCATCTGCTTGGTTTTGACATGTCGATAGCTCTGCTCGCCAGTGGACTTACGGTCGCCGATGGCGCGGAGCACTCGCTTACGCTCCAGCATAAGCGAGAGGAGGTGCTTAAGCATGTCTGACTCTTCTTTAGTATCGGGTGATTCATTTTCAAAGAGTGAAAAGAAAAAGTCTTCTGCGGAGGCCATCGTCTCGCTCGTATTGGCACTCACATCGTCGGGATCTTTAACCACGCGTGCCCAGCGCCCGAGGACTTCGCCCGGCAGCTCAAAAGCCTCAACTTCGTCTGGTCGTAGGTCAGCCCGGCCTAGCTCGCCCGCTTGTTCACCCTTAAAAATAAGGCAGACGACTCGGTCGCCTGGGTTAAAGACTTCGCCACTGAGAGTCGACTTACGTGCGATTGTTTTGATTTGCCATTCCATAATTGGAGAAAAGATAAGCTTAAAGACTGCGAGGCATGAGCCCTGTGGCAACTATAACTCTTGGTCAAAATTGAAGGCTAGTACAATGACAATCCTTCGAATTATTCTTGCGGCTAGAGGACAGTGCTAAACTGTCTGCGTCTTCCACCCACTACTACCATGCCAAGAACTATCGCCATCGGAGACGTCCACGGTTGTGCCGACGAATTTGAAGAATTACTTAAAAGGCTCGAACTGAAGCCCGACGACCGGGTCATTCAGGTCGGAGACTTAGTGAACCGTGGCCCCGATAGCCACCGAGTGATCGAACTGGCAAGCGAATATCAGGTAGAAGCGATTATTGGAAACCACGAGCTTCGCCTGCTCCGTGCACGGAAAAAGAACAAGCCTAGCCTGCTCAAGCACTATGACCAAGCCACCGTCGAACAGCTCACCGCAGACGACTGGAAGTATCTCAAGACGATGCCGAAATTTCTCTACGATGCGCAAATCGATACAGTGATCGTACATGGCGGTTTCCTGCCAAATAGGCCATGGCAGACACAAGGCAGCGACCTAATCACCAACATCCAAGTTATCGATAAAAAAGGCAAAGCCGCCAAACGCTCCGATGCGCCCGACGCCGATCCTTGGGCAGACTCCTGGGGCGGCAGTCCCTTCGTTGTTTACGGCCATACACCGCGTCCGAGGGTGCTTGAGCGTAAAGGATCGATCGGGATCGACACTGGGTGCGTCTACGGAGGTCACCTCACAGCCTACATTATCGAAGATAAATCCCTCGTCCAAGTCCGTGCACACAAGGCTTACGCGCATAGCAAACACCTACCAAATCCACTTTAAGTAAACATTCGCTATTCTAGAGTCTAGCAGTTCTAAATAGCGTAATAGACTTTGCCAATTCTGTCCGCATTTCACAATTCTCCATCTTTCAGCCTTTTCAAAAATGTCCAACCCATCCAAGCACCTCGGGCTTTTGCTTATCGATTTTCAAGACGTCTTTCTTAAAGAGATTCCAGATTGGGAGCGATTGCTAAAACGGAGCACTTTCGCCCTGAAAGCAGCCGAACTGCTTGGCGTATCTGTCGCCGTGACTGAGCAAATTCCCGAAAAACTAGGCGCGACGACCGAAGCCTTAAGTGGCTATTGGGAGGTCAATACGCCCGTTTTCGACAAGAGCGCTTTCTCCGCATTCGAAGCCGAAGGCCTACAGCGATGGATCGAAAGTAACCAGATTGATCACTTGCTCCTTGCGGGCATCGAAACCTCTATCTGCGTCTACCAAACCGCACTCCAAGCCCTCGGGGCAGATATCGGCGTCACTTTATTAAGCGACTGCATCAGTGAACGCCGCCTCGAAGATCGTGCCCCCGTGCTGGAACAATTACTTTCCATGGACGCACACATCCTACCTAGCGAAACGATTTTTTATAGCCTAATTGGGAGCGCCGAACATCCACAGTTCCGTGAATTTAATAAGCTGGTAAAGGAGTCGTAATTAGCGCCCCTACTGCCCCATGCGGAACGGTAGGCTAAATTGATGCGGCTGACCTGTCGGAGTTGGCCCTGCTGAGGAAGCATTGCGGAAGGCGGTCAGAATAGATTGGTCGAAGGCGGCATTACCCGAGCCACGACGCAGTCTTACATTTGTGATCTGTCCAGAAGATGATACATCGAAGACGACCTCAGCGACAAGTCGCACGCCAGCCAGTTGTGCAGGCTTCACCCACGCAGCGTCGATGCGCGAGCGTAGGCGAGAGCTGTAACCAGCGAGCGCGGACATCTGCTGGGGCGAGAGTTGCGGGCTGGGAATAGTCGATGAGGAAGTTCGCGGGATAATCAATTTGGGCACGTCGATCTGATGCACACTGATGTCTGGGCGTGATACAACAGGGCGCGGTTTGGGCTTATCCTTAGGGTGCTCTTTGGTGAAATCTCGGTAATCTATGATCTGCGGCTTGGGCGGCGGCTTTTCTTTAGGGCGCGGTGTCGGCACCGGCGGCTTGGGGATATTGACTTTCGGCACCGGCGGTAACTTAACTGGAGTTTGCTCCACAGGCGGTTGTGGTGCCGCTTGCTGCGATTGACTCTCCTCGCTCGGCGGATCGACCATCTCGAAGACATGTGGCTTTTCCTTTGGTTTAAATGCTTGGACGATCGTCACTAGAAACAAAGCCAGCAAGACCACTAGGTGAAGGATCACCGAGGTCCAGAAGGGTTGATCTTTAGGGATTTTCATATAAGTCGCACAAGCTTCCAGCTTATGATAGTGACAGGACAGATAGGAACCCCATAGCTACCATTTCCTTACTCTACTTTAGTGTCTAAACTAATCTTGGAGAGCTTACGCTGCTTAATCATATCCACGACGGTGATGACGTTTTGATAAGGTAGCTGGGCATCGGCACGAATACTCAGCACGGGTGGCACGGGATCCATCGCCATGGTGTCGAGCAGGTCAGCGAGCTGCTGCTCCGAGACCTGACCTTCGCCCCAGTAGTAAGCACCCGCTCGGTCGATGGAGATAGATTGAAAATCTTCGCGGTCTTCAGCCTGCGTTTTGGCGGCTTCGACAGGCAGGTTCAACTCGACCGTCTGCTCCAGTAGTGGCGTGGTGATCATAAAGATAATCAACAAAGCAAAGGCTAAGTCGATCAAGGGAGTGACGTTAATCTCGGTTAAGGCAGAGAGCCGGTCTTTACGATGGAATTTACGAGCCACAGATCGAATAGTGAAGAATGAGTGTTGAATTAGGCGTGTGCAGCGGCTTGGGCTTCGAGCTCGATGCGATCGGCGGCGGTGCTGGCAAAGTTCTCTAGCTCGACCACTGCGATCTTGGTACTTTGCAGGAGATAGTTGTAGCCGAAGACCGATGGAATGGCGACGACGAGGCCAGCGACAGTAGTGAGCAAAGCCCCTGACACCCCAGGGGCGAGGCTTTGAAGACTAGCGGAACCGGCACCAGCCATTCCACCAAATGCATCCATCACTCCCCAGACAGTGCCAAGAAGGCCCAAGAAGGGGGCCCCCGTTACGATCGAACCGAGGACCACCATCTTCGATTCGTAGCGGATAATCTGTTCGGCTACACTGCGCTGTAGTGCGTTTTCGACGTGTCCCATGCGGAGCGTCGCGCGGTGTGGGTCGTTGTCACTGAGGTCGCCACCGTATCGGTGAAAAGCTTCCAAGGCTTCACGAACGATATTGTAATAGGGGCCAGCCCCTTTACCCGGACGCTCTGGATCGAGCGCGATCAGGTGCGACTCTTTGGACAAGAGGCGTTCGTAGCGTTGGTTTTGTGAGCGCAGCTTTGATAGATCGAGGTATTTACCAAGCATGACCGTCCAGGCGACGATACTAAAGAGAGCTAGGATAAAGATAACGACTTTACCCGCAAAATTCGACTGCGCGAAGTAGGTGAAGACATTCGCGCCTGAAGCGGCTTGGATGAGAAGAGAATCGAAGGCAAAAGAAAGGTTCATTACAAAAAAGATAGGATCATTGCTAAAACAGACACCAGTAAACCACATCCGTTCAAAAAGCTTCCAGCTTTAAAATGAATTTGTGAATAAGAATTACATACCCTTGACAGTATATACTATATTTAGTATATATCTGGATAATGGAAGTCAGCGAGATTTATAAGTGCATCGCCGACCCTCAGAGGCTGCGAATAATCAACCTTCTTGAAGTAGGTCCCCTTTGTGTCTGCCACATGCAAGAGATATTAGAAGTGCCCCAAGTAAAGATGTCGAAACAGCTCTCCTCCATGAAGCAACTTGGCCTACTAGAGGCACATAGAGAAGGCACCTGGATGATCTATAAGCTAGTAGACCCAGTAGAAGGGCTCATCACTGCCAACTTATGTTATTTACGCGAAGCCGCATGCGGCGAATGCAGCCAACTACAACGCGATCTTACAAAGCGTAAAAAGTTAATCCTAAAAGTCACCAAAATCGAGAACGATTGCCCACAAGAAGTCTGCGAACAGATCGCTTGTTGTTAACCAAATCAAAAAAATTATGACCACTGAATACACGAATCAGAAGAAAGACACTGCGCCTCAAAAGGAGGGCTTTTTCACCCGTATCTTCACCAAGATAGATAACAGTATGAAAGTTAAAGCGGACGAAGCCGCCAAAAATCAATGCTGTAGCGAAGACAACGACGGCAAAGGCGGAAAGTGCTGCTAAAGCAGAACCCAGCACTCTGACTACAATCTATGCTCACAGCACTCATAGACCGCCTGATCTACGGTGTCTTCGGAATGGACCCCGATACTCGTCTAGCAGGAGCGCTACATTTTTTCCTCTATGACACGGTTAAGATCTTTCTGCTGCTTGCAGTCATGATTTTTGTCATTGGCTTTGTTCGCACCTGGCTTCCAGAGGACCGCCTTAAAAGGTGGATGGGCAGTGGAGGCATACTGGGCAACTTTATCGCAGCCCTCTTTGGAGCCATCACTCCGTTTTGTTCCTGCTCTTCGATTCCTATCTTTATAAGTCTCTTAAAAGCGGGTGTCCCATTAGGAGTTACCTTTTCATTCCTTATTACCTCTCCGATCATTAACGAGTATCTAGTCATCCTCATGGTCGGAGAGTTTGGCCTACCAGTCACGATCGCCTACATCGGGAGTGGCCTCCTAATTGGCACGCTTGGGGGCGCTGTACTCGGACGCCTAAAACTAGAAAAGTATCTAGAGTCTGACATAATTGCATCCGCACACGGAGACTCTAGCGCCATAGAGCATACATTGACGACTCGTTTACGCTATGGTTGGGACGAGTCCGTCAGTGTGATCAAACAAATCTGGCTTTGGGTCATTATTGGGGTCGGTATCGGCGCCTTCATTCACAATTATATCCCCCAAGAAACCATCCACTCACTAATGGAAGCGACCGGTATCTTCTCTGTCCCTATCGCGACAGTTCTAGGTGTGCCCATGTATGGTAGCTGCGCTGCGATCGTACCCATCGCGGTCGTACTCTTCCAGAAAGGCATCCCACTGGGCACCGCTCTAGCTTTCATGATGGCGATGGCTGCACTCAGCTTGCCCGAAGCGATCATGCTCCGCCGCACGATGCATCTGAAACTAATCGGTATCTATTTTGGCATTACGACACTCGCCATCATCTTCACCGGCTACCTGCTTAACTTGTTAGCCAAGTTCCTCTAACAACGAACAAAATCATGCCCAAACCAAAAGTTCTCATTCTCTGCACAGGAAACTCGTGCCGCAGCCACATGGCTGAAGGTATCTTACGCGCCGCCGCAGGTGACCTCTTCGAGGTGTTTAGCGCGGGTTCCAAACCAAAGGGGGCGGTACACCCGCTCGCGCTTGAAGCGCTCAAAGAAATTGGCATCGACGCCAGCCATCACAGCTCCGACCACCTCGACATCTACCTTGATCAAGGCATCACCACGGTGATCACCGTCTGTGGAAATGCGGACCAAGCCTGCCCCACTTTCCCTGGCATGGTAAATCGCTACCACTGGGGCTTTGAAGACCCGCCTCATGCCCAGCGCGAGGACGAAAGTGAACTCGATGCCTTTCGTCGCATCCGCGATGAGATTAAACTGGTCTTCGAGGCCTACGCTGCGGGTTACCGAGAAGCCGTGAACGCTTAAAATCCTAGAGCCATGAAAAATGCATTGATCGCCGAATTTATCGGCACCTTTTTCCTCTATTTAATTATCGGTACGTGTGTGACGCCACCTGCTGCCGCAGGTGTAGCGGTGCCCCTGGCAATCGGCGTGGGACTCGCTGCATTGGTCTACTCTTGTGGGCATCTCTCAAAAGCTCACTTCAATCCTGCCACGACCATCGCGTATACCTCTGCAGGCACCCATACACTCAAGAAGTCCGTCCCCTACATATTAGTTATCTTTGCAGGCGCCCTTTCCTCTGCAGTCTGCCTCATGATCCTGAGCCCTGAGTGCCTTGAACAAGTCAATCCCCTAGAAATTGACAGCACGAAAGTCATCCTGGCGGAATTCCTTTTCACCTTTGTGCTGATGTGGGTGATCCTCAATGTCGCCATCGCTAAGGGCACCGCGGGCAACGAATTCTATGGCATCGCAATTGGTGCCATCGTTGCGGCGGGCGCTTATGCCGTCGGTCCCCTATCCTTCGCTGCCTTCAATCCAGCAGTGACCCTCGCGCTCTGCATCAACGGCTTTCTACCTTGGAGCGCCCTGCCTCTTTATTGGATCACACAAGCTGTCGCCGCATTCACTGCTGGAATGCTCTTCAAAAGAATGCAGGTCACCAACGAAGACGAACTTTACGGCAAGCCCTGGAACTAGTCCTTCGGCGCGAAGAGCTTCTCCACGTATTTCGCGATCAGATCGTATTCTAGATTCACCAAGTCGCCCACTTGCTTAGTGTGCAGATTAGTCACCTCCATGGTATGCGGAATGAGCCAAATGGCGAAGCCCGACTCGTCGACCTCAGCTACGGTCAGCGAAATGCCATCCACAGTGATGCAGCCCTTGTGCACAATGTAGCGCATGTTATCAGACGGTGGCTTGATCCGAAAAAAGAAGTCCTTACCACGCGGCTCAATCGCTTCGATCACACCCGTGCCATCGACATGGCCAGAGACAAAGTGTCCCCCCATACGGGTGCTCGGCATGAGCGCTCGTTCCAGATTCACTCTACCACCTGGACCCACTCTGCCGATCGAGGTCAGGCGCTTGCTCTCCTCCAGCAGGTCGAATTCGATCCGATCTTCCGTGAAGGCGACCGCAGTCAAACAACAGCCGTTGACGGCAACGCTATCGCCCATCTGAAGATCACGAGTCACCTCGTGCGCTTCCAATACGAGGCGCCATGCGCTTTCCTTTTCTTCAAAAGAGATGACCTTACCTGTTTCTTCAACGATTCCTGTGAACATGTGGGTTGTGGGATTAAAGTGATGCTCCCGCTATTTACTGTTAATAAAAATAGCGAAGGTGATCGGTTCAGATGCATATAGCAAACAGCTACTCACTTTCAGGATCATTTAAAAGATCAATAGCGTCGTTAATTGATACAGCAAAGTTTATATTCTGAACTTGAGAAATGTTATCTTCATACTCAAGCGACCAGGTAGGGACTCCGATCAACTCTCCTTTATCGTTCAAAAGTGCTCCCCCACTGTTACCTGAAGAAATGGGATTAGTAATTTGAATATTTTCACCTTCTTCTCTTGAGTCATAATTACGAATAGCAGACACATTTCCTATAGAAAGAGTATTTAGAAATCCTTCAGCGTGTCCTATAACGAGAGTTTTTTGCCCCACTAATATTTCGTCAGAGTTACCGATTGGCAGAGGAACTAAACCTTCTGCATTTATCCTTAGAAAAGCGATGTCTAGTAAATCATCATATGCTGGGACACTTTCTACTTCATAATGCCTTCCGTCGTAAGTTGTAACTACGACCTTATGACTATCATCAATTACATGCGAATTAGTAATAATCAACCCATCTGTAGTTAAGATAGAGCCACTTCCATGCCATATATATTCGTCGTCCTCAGCAGTAATATAAACAACACTTTTGATACTTTGCTTGTAATTACTTTCATCGCTTAGCTGTGATTTAATTCCATCTAAGTAAACTAGTTCATGTTGAATCGAATCACCGGGGTTCTCCAGTAAGCTTTCAAAATTAGGTTCTACTTCGAATAAGAAATCTTCTATTTGTTCATCTAGATTTATTATATCATCAGGTAAAACATCATCAGCATATTCGTCATATGTGAATTCACTTATAAAAGCGTAGACAAATAAAATAGCTAAAACAATTACTATGGAATTAATTACTACCTGAAAGGGAGATGTAGAATTTTTATTCATGGAAACTTAGAAACCCTACTGCTATTAAAGGCCTGCTTCTTTGTCGGCTCAGTAGATTTTTTTGAAATATATTTCAAATGCTAAACACCACTAGCATGGCAGATACATTATAAAAAAACTCTTAGCTAATGCTACCAATTATCGTAAAAGTAATAGTCAAAAGAAGAATTACACCGCTAAAACTAAGCCCGATTATGGGTAGTGTTTTTTCGGATCCTTGCTTGCAACAAGCTCCCCAGCCTAAGCCCCCTGAGATTAGAGAAAGGAAACAACCCATGAACATTATCACCCCAGCAAAAGCATAAGCCTCGTCGGGAGCGAGAGGGTCATCCAATGCGACGAGAGTTGCTGCTAAAACTCCTAAACCAAAAACAACTAATGCTATTAATGATATAACAAATGCGGCAATACCGAGTCCTGATGCTTTATTTTCCATAATATTATTTTTAATAGAATTTCATTTATAGTAGTGAATGCTTTCTTGTATGTAGCGTAGTTAACCTATCCATGAAATAACTATAAACTCTATAAATAATAGATACTTCTTGCCGAACATAATTTATTAGCCATCATTTATATATGGATAACACACACCGTAAAGTATCGTTTACTCAATCTTGGGTCCTTTTTTTTAGGAATTACGCCAAATTCTCTGGTAGATCTTCCAGAAGTGCCTACTGGTTCTGGCTCCTTTGGTCACTTCTAATAACATTAGTTATTGAGCTGTTACGAGCTTCCATTGGTGGAGAAGTAAGTCCAGTCGATATTATTGATTTAGTTTGGAGCTTAGCGACACTAATACCATTAATGGCCCTAAGCGCCAGACGGCTACATGACGTCGGCAGGTCTGGCTGGTGGCAGCTGATTCCGATTACCATTGTTGGAATTATACCATACCTAATCTGGGTGCTGAGGGCAGGTGACGGTGAAACGAACAAATACGGTGATAATGTAGAGCAGGGGATATAATGGTGCTCCCGGGCAGATTCGAACTGCCATTTGCGGCTTCGGAGACCGCCGCTCTATCCATTGAACTACGGGAGCCTACTTAAGTAGGACAAGATTCGTGGCTGTGTGGAGAGGGTCAACGCGAAAACGCCTGAGGCTCAGTTCTTAATCTTAGGCCTGCGCCTTGTTAACAAACTCGAGCGAGCCCTCTTCTTTGATGCGGCGATAATAGCATCCTGCGCGAGCGATGCCCGCCTGATCCTTAGTGTGGCAGGCACCTTTGCCAGCGGGGGTGACTTTATAAAGGATCGAGTTTTGCTCACAGTTCACGTAGATGCCTTCAATTTTGAGGTAATCGCCACTAGTCTTGCCTTTGATCCATAATTCGTTGCGGCTCGTGCTCCAGAAGGTCGCCATGCCGCATTCAAGAGCAGTTTGTAGCGCGAGTTCGTTCGCGTAGCCTACGATCAATACTTCGCCCGTGCTGGCGTCTTGCGCGATCGCGGGCAGCACATCAGACTCGCAGTTAGCCACTTTGCGTAACTTTGCAAAATCGAGCTTGAGGATTGTACCTTCTTCTAATTCTTCGTGCGTCATACTTTCGAGCTAGGGGTGTCTCTGACTGGAGTCGAGGTTTGAATGACGACTATGGGGTGATTTCGTTGAAAGGAAATTGTTTTTTCTTCCCATTCCGCCATGGGCAAACATGCTTTACAGCTTTTAATTATATATAAGCTGAAGCCTACCAAGGGCAAAGTACACCTAATCTTATGCAAATAGATATTCTCTCCCAAGCAGCGACCCAAGCTCGTGGACTCGCGATCGATGCGATTCATGCCTGCAGTTCTGGCCACCTCGGCCTCCCTCTTGGCTGTGCCGACATCGGCGCTGTGCTCTACGGCGCAGGTGGTCTTCGCTACAATCCTGCAGCCCCCCAGTGGCTTAACCGCGACCGCTTTGTCCTCTCTGGCGGCCACGGTTCAATGTTCCTTTACTCTTGGCTCCACATTTCGGGATACCATCTCTCACTCGAAGAGGTAAAAAACTTTCGTCAACTCGGCTCAGAAACGCCGGGTCACCCAGAGTTTGGTGACACGGTCGGCGTCGAGGCCACCACTGGTCCCCTCGGCCAAGGTATTGGTAATGCAGTTGGCTTCGCACTCTCAGGTAAACGTGCCGCTGCAAAATTTAACACCGCTGATCACACGATCTTTGACCAGCACATTTTTGCTCTCCACGGTGACGGTTGCTTGCAAGAGGGTGTAGCTAAGGAGTGCATCGCTTTCGCGGGTCACAACAAACTCGATAACCTAATCCTGATCTACGATTCCAATGATGTCACCCTCGACGCAATGGCCGACCAAACTCAGAGCGAGGACGCGCAAGCCTACTTCACTTCTCAGGGGTGGGACGCTGTGACCATCGACGGTCACGATTACACTGCGATTAACGACGCTGTCACCAAGGCTAAGGCCAACGATAACGGACAGCCCAAGGTCATCATCGCCAAGACCACCATCGGCAAGGGTATCCCTGAAGTCGAAGGCACTGCAGCCGGTCACGGTGAGGGCGGCGCAAAGTTTGCCGAAGCTGCCCGCAAGGGTCTCGGCTTGCCGGAAGAAACTTTCTACGTATCCGACGAAGTGCGCGCACACTTTGCCGACGTCGCTAAAGCGAGCGCAGCCGAATACCAAGCATGGGAAAACAATTTCGCGGCCTGGAGCACGGCCAACCCAAAACTTGCAGCCGAGCTCAAGGGAGATCTACCTGCTGACCTCATCAGCAGTATTCCAGAATTTGATGCAGGCACTCATGCCGCGACTCGTGCCTCCGGTGGCACTGTGATGCAGTCAGTCGCGCAATCGGTGCCTAGCCTCGTCAGTGGCTCGGCCGACCTCTACGGTTCGACCAAAAACTATATCAAAGATGGCGGCGACTTCGGCCCCGATAACTTTGGGGGGCGTAACATCTGGTTCGGCATCCGCGAACATGGCATGGGCGCAATCTGCAATGGCATTGCTTACGACGGCATTTTTAAAGCCAGCGGGGCCACCTTTCTTGTCTTCGCCGACTACATGCGCGGCTCGATCCGCCTCGCCTCTCTTGCGAAGCTCCCCGTCAGCTATATCTTCACGCACGATTCCGTTGGTGTGGGCGAGGACGGTCCCACTCACCAACCAGTAGAAACAGTAAGTGGCCTTCGCGTGATTCCAAATCTCGACGTGATTCGTCCCGCAGACGCTGAAGAAACTGCTGGCGCCTTTGCCGCAGCGATGCTACGCGAAGACGGCCCCACCGCTCTCATCCTGACTCGCCAAAATGTACCAGCTCAAGATAGTTCCTCAGTCAGCGAACGCCGCCAAGGGGTGCTCAAGGGTGGCTACATCGCCAAGAAAGAAAGTGGAGATCTGAAACTGATCCTCCTCGCAACTGGCTCCGAGTTACAACACGCGATGGGCGCTGCAGAACTACTCGGTGACGGCATACGCGTCGTTTCCCTCCCTTGCTTCGAACGTTTCGAGCGGCAAAACGCCGACTACATCGAGAGCGTGTTGCCAAACACTTGCACCGCTCGCGTCGCAGTGGAAGCCGGAGTCTCCAGCACATGGGGCAAATATGTGGGTCTCACTGGAAAGACTGTCTGCATCGACCGCTTCGGCATCTCTGCTCCCGGTGATACCGTGATGACCGAGCTCGGCATGACTGCGGACAATGTAGCGCAAGTCGCAAAGACGCTGATCTAAGCGATAGAACATTTGATTGATCAAGGTCGTCCTGCAAGGGGCGACCTTTTTTGTTGATGAAGACACAAAAAACCGACCACCCTTTCGGATGGCCGGTTTGAATTTAAAGCGTCTGCTTTAGTCGACTAGCAGAGTCTCTATAGAGCCTCTGGACCAGTCTCGTCGGTGCGGATACGAGTCGCGCTTTCGACGGGAATAACGAAGACCTTGCCATCACCGATCTTACCAGTCTTGGCGGCCTTAACGATCGCTTCGGTGGTCTTTTCAGTGTCAGCATCGTCTACGACGATCTCGACCATTACTTTAGGCAGGAAATCGACTGTGTATTCACTACCACGGTAGATCTCGGTGTGACCTTTTTGGCGACCGAAACCCTTTACTTCCGTGACGGTCATACCTTCGATGCCGATATCTGCGAGAGCTTCTTTAACCTCTTCTAATTTGAAGGGCTTGATGACTGCTTTAACCAATTTCATAGTATTTTTTTTAATTTATGGTTTTAGTGTTTATTGGCTAGGCTAAATTAGCGTGAGCTAGAAGCGAAGTCAGGATAGGCTTCTTGACC
>QXZH01000100.1 GCA_009886465.1 Opitutaceae bacterium | reverse complement strand
TGCGGTCGGCCACGGTGACTTGCTCAGCGTTGATCTGACCTTCGTCGATTCGCTCGGCAAGACGACGAAGCACTGAATTAAAAGTATTCCACAGGTCGACGCGATCGACTGGCTTTAAGGGGCGCTCAACGGCTTCGAGGGCATCTCTCGGGCCAATCCGTGAGATGAGATCGTTGCTGCTGAGAATGAGCTTGCGGATGTCCTCCGCAGCTTCTTTGAATTTTCGGTATTCGAGTAGCTGCTGGACGAGCTCCCAACGGGGATCGATGTCGTCATCCTCCACATCTTCGTTGCTGCCTTGATCCTTTTTCGGCAACAACATACGGCTCTTAATATACATTAGGGTTGAAGCCATGACGAAGAACTCACCAGCTACTTCAAGATCTAGGGTTTCCATGGAGCCGAGAACTTCGATGTATTGCTCAGTGACGCGCTCAATGGGGATGTCGTAGATGTCGACTTCGCTGCGGCGAATTAGATAGAGCAAGAGATCCATTGGTCCCTCAAAAGTAGGGAGTCGAATGGCAAAGTCGTTGTCGGGGATGAGTGCTTCTTCCATATTTCTAATATGCGCAACTTACTCGCTATGGGCGAGGTGCAGTTGAATGTCGAATGAAAAATCGCTTTCGCGACGAGCGTCCTCGCGGAAAGTGATTGCATAAAGTAGCTCCCATGTACTGCCGAGCTGTGTCTGCAGGCCTAGTCGAAATCTAGTGAACTTATTCAAATTGGCGTCGAAGTTCAGATTAGCAACGAATGAGTAGCGTTCGTTAATGAGGTTGATGTAGTCGAGTCGATACTGATTTATACGCTTATCAAGAAAGTCGGTGGATAAGCGCAGTTCCCAGATTTCACCGCTCTTGATGATGGTGCCTGCGCGCAACTCTTCGAGTGTAAGGCTTTCCGTCCTAAAACGGCTTGCGAGATCGAACTTTAGCCATGGCGCGGGATTTAAGATGAACTCAACCCAGGTAGCGTTGAAGACGTCTTCTTCGTCTCCGTCGTAGCGGAGATTTTTCTCAAAAATAACATCTTGATAAAAATTTAGCTCTGCAAGTGTGCGCGAGCCGTAAGCTTCAGTGCGAGTTTGGAAAAGGTTCTCCAAGCCAAGACGAACAAGGTGACTCTGGGCTATTTGATCCACGTTACGCAAATCACTGAGATCGAGTAGCGGACGTTTCAGGTCGAAGACCTGGCGGTCGATTGCGGCGATCCCGTTGACGTCCTTCGGGTCAGAAAAGTAACGATAGCGTAGCGCAGGACGCACGAGGTGGCGAAGGCCGTCGATGCGCCATGCTTTGTTGAAGGTCGGGTAACTGGCATAAGCGCGCGCTTCTAAATCAAAGCCGAGCTCATAAATTTCGCGCCTAAAGCTGTCATCGACAGTTGCGGGTAATTGTCCCAGAAATAATGGGTCTATCTGTTGATTCTCGTATTGTGTCAAACGTGCGCCAGCCAGGGGGGTCAGTGTTAGCCATTTGGTTAATAGGACAGGGCGTTCGATCCGGTAGGTGAGATCGAAGCGATCAGACTTGCCTTCGACGTTAATGGCAGGTGCGTTACGGCCAAAGTCTTCGTTCAGCTGTACGTAGCTGGCAGAGGCTCGGTGGTAGGCACCCGTGCTAAAAACCGGAATTGGAAGGAGGTCGAAGCGGACTTCGGGCGCACGCTCTTGCACAAGCTGGAAATCGTTGGGACGAAAGCGTGCGAAGGCGGATAAGATCCAGTTTTCACCCGTATAGCTAGCCTCGGCAAAGTTGTCAGGACGTTGGTTTTCTTCGAAGATATCGTCGCGAAAATCTCGTACAACGTCGGAGTCTGACCAGTAGCTAGCCGACGCGGTAGCAGTGAAGCGCTCACCGATGTGGTGCTTGTGCCGCCATTCCGTGAAATTTCGGCTGGATCTAATCTGGCGGCCGAAGGTATCGACATCGCGATCGGCTTGGTTACCTGTGTCGTTGATCGCTCCAGTGCTGAGTGCGCCCACGATACTTTGACTCGAAGAATTGTAGACATACTGCGCAGTAGGCCCCGCTAGGAGGCCGCGCTTACTGTAGTAATCAAGATTCGCACCCGCACGTAGCCATGAGGTGATGGGAAAAAGGTTGGTCGTCTGTATGTAATAGCCGAGGTCACCGTCGGAGCCTGCATTGATGTCGAGTAAATAGGGCGTGCCGCTAAAATAGTGGCGATAACTTGGAAGGTAGAAGAAGGGCACCCGACCAATGCGAAAGGTTGCGCCTTCCACAGATACGTATTCGCCGTCGCCTTCATTCACATAACGTATTTCATTAGAGCTGGCACTGATACCAAAGGGACCAGGGTCACCATAGTAAATGGTGGCTCCTTGGATGTTGGTATTCTCGGTTGTGCCGCCTGCACTCACGCCGCTAATATAATAAGGCCACCGGCCTGTGCGCAGGATGCCAACCGAGAAAATATTTTCTCGGCTATCGAAGCTCATGCGGTCTGCGACCAAGCGGCCATTGTCGTGAGATATCGCTACACCACCGTTCGCATCTGCGAGGGAAAACTCCTGGTAGTAGGTGATCCTGTCTGCTCGGATGCGGGTGTTTTCGAAGTCTAGCCGGGCATCGCCGCGTGCGACTAGTCGCTGAGAATCCTCGTCATATTCCAGAGGTTCAATCGAGCTGAGTTCAGGCAGAGCACCACTCAAGAAAGTTGAGAGCGTGAGAGAGAGAAAAAGGAAGATAATCCGGGCGTTTGCTAGCACGGATTGAGATTATGAGCGGCGTCTTT
>QXZH01000010.1 GCA_009886465.1 Opitutaceae bacterium | reverse complement strand
TATTAAGTTAAGCTTATCCTCAAAGTCCATCACGGGCTGGGATGCAGCTGTGTACCTAGTGGAAGCTTATCTGATAGGCGGCCAAAAGGCGGATCAGTTGTTAGATCAACTTCCTGAAAATTTTGTAGGAGAACGTCGCGCCGCTTGCCAATCACTTTTTTTAGGTGCGCTTCGCCACGGGCACCGTACTAGAGCAGCCTTGCAAGGGCTTTTACGAAAAAAAACAAAATACAGCGTCGAAGCAATTCTCCTAGTTTCAGGCTACGAAATGTTTGACGCCGTAGCCGACCGGCATCCGAAAATAATCCACCACGCAGTCGAACGCAGTAAGCAACTTGTCAATCGCTTCGAGCAGGGCTTCCTCAATGCCATCTTGCGCAAACTGCCTTCGGCGCTAGAGCAGATTCAGGCCCAAAAATCGCCCGCCGCCTTTTATAGTCACCCCGACTGGCTGGTCGAACGTTGGCAAAGGGAGTTCCCTAGGGCCTGCACGCAACTACTCGAGTGGAATCAAGGTATTCCGCCCACCTATGTGAAGATTTACAACGACGAAGTCCAGATTCCTATGGGACTCGAGGCGACTGGATGGCCGCAATTCTATAGAGTCACGGGCAAAATTTCTTGGAAAGAAGACCTGTATCCACTTCTCAACAGGGGTAAGGCATATATTAAAGACCCCTCTACTCGAATCGCGCCTGCCCTGCTTGGGCCAAGAGCCGGCGAATCAGTGCTTGATCTATGCGCCGCCCCTGGAGGCAAGACCTATGACATGGCGCACGCGATGCAAGGTAAAGGGCAGATAGTAACGGTGGACTTGCCTGGCAAACGAATCGCGCGACTCGAAGAGAATCTGTCCACACTGCGTTCAGAAGACCTGAAATGTGAGATCGTCGAGTGTGACCTACTCGAAATGGATACAAGCACTTTAGAGGACAAACGCCTAACTAGCGCGTATGACGCCGTCATGCTCGATGCACCTTGTTCAAATACTGGCGTGATTCAGCGCCGGACGGATGTGAAATGGAGGCTACAGCCAAAGGATATCGAAAACTGCGCAAAGTTACAGCTTCAGCTGCTGCACTCTGCGGCTCGATTCATTAAAGCTGGTGGCCGAATTACTTACAGCACCTGCAGTATCGAGGCCATGGAGAATCAGCTGGTCGTCGACGAATTTTTGGCGAGTAAATCAGGACGTGTATTTAAGCTAGAAAAAGCAATATCCAGCCTTCCGTGGGAGACTGGACATGATGGCGCAGGTGCGTTTCTGCTTCGTAGAGAAGCTTAGAAAACGAAGCCAACCCCCGCGCTAAAGCGGTCGCCATTGCCGTGGTCGGGGCGCGATGAGGTGACGCGAGAGACGAAGTCATGCTTCCACTCAATGCGAATATGGGTCTTGTCATTCCAACGCCAATAGAGCGCGGGACCAGCCGAGAGAAAAAACTTACTCTCATCGTCCCAACTCAGGTCGCTCTCCCAAAGGATTTGCATATCCTCGCGCGCATTCCAGCCGAGGTCGAGCGAGTAAGTCCACTCCGCTGGCTCTGGTTGCTCAAAGATCCAGAAGCCAGAGCTGGTAGCAAAAAACCAATCATAAGTTTCGGTCTCGTAACCAAACGACAGCCCCCCACCCCAGACACCATCCCAAACTTCGAACTCATCGTTTTCCTTCCCCAGCGGGATACGAATCTGAGGTGCCAGTGTCCAAGAACCCGAGCGCTCTGAGAGGTTGAAGTATTTTTTCAGTGGCAGCGCCACGGTCAAATCCCCAATCCCTTCATCGCGCTGCACGACTTTTTGCCCTAAAGGACCGAGCACTTCACGCCGCGCATCGACCACGTAGGGCAATTTCGCAGTGAGCCGAATAGAGCGATCCCAAGTATAGACGCCTTGCAGGTGCAACTGCGTCACATCCTCGGTGAAACCACGCGCTACGACGTCGTCGCCCTGCTTCAGATCGCTACGGTGCAGTTGCTCCGCTAGGACTTGAAAACCATAGCCACCATCCCAGCGAGGCATCATATTCATGATCGGCTGATCGGCCCAATTAGGTGCAACCGGCGCGACCGAGACGGCGAGCCAACAAACAAATTTACGAACGTTCATACTTACTCCTGAGTAAAGTTTTTCATCGAGACGGCTTCACCATCCCATGCATAATAATGAACTGGATCGTAGCCTGCCTTGTAAATGGCATCGCGAACTTTATTTGCATCATAGGTCTCGCCCTCTTTTATAGCGACGATTACGAGTTGATTTTTAATATCCAAATCGGTGCCTTTGCTAAGCTTCTTAGTATCCACGAAGTCTAGTTTTTTGCTATGGATACGGATACCGATGGCGCAGGAACTACATATGAGCCCCTTGGTAAATACGGCAATTTGATTTGATTGGCCACTTAAATGCTCAGTGGCCGACTCCAGACGAACCTCAGAGCTGACTTCGGGCACTGGTTCTCCCCCAGCTTGAACTTGCTGCGAAACGAATGAGAATAGGATGATAGATAAATATGTATAGATTTTCATGATAAGAATGCTGATTAAATTTTAAATTCGAAAGCGGCGTCACTCATGGATCGCACTCACTTTCGGATAATAGATCGGATGCGCGCAAAGCGCAGCCGATCACAGCAAACGTACAGAATAAATCTTAGCGACACTTAGGATACTTAGCCTCGGAGGCACCTGGCTCCTAGCAGAAACGCAAACCGCCTGCCTCCTCAATACCGGCTCCAACAACTCGAGCACATGTGGTGTATACAGTGGCGCAGAATTCTCCCGCTCCACACTGCTTGACCCTGAAAAAACAAAAAGCTCATCAGAATGGTCGAGATGACAAACCGAGCACTCTTCAGAACATGTATTTTCCGTTTCAGCCTCACTCTCAGTTTCATCACAGGGACAATGGTCCACGTGTGACGATGCTGAGGCATCCAAACAATGCCCTAACTGATCCAAACACACTGAAGCCGAGCGATTAAAGCCCTGCGTGACAATCAATGCCAGAAACAGTGGGATGAGTAGATAGCGGTTCACATAGGTAGTGTAAACGAATCGCACAATTATCTCAAACCGAAAAACAAATCATTATTTAGCCGTCATTTCCGCTCTGGCATTTTCATATGCATGGAGGGCACATTGCGAGCAAGCTGTACGAACATCCGCAAAGAAATCGTTCCCTTTATCATCGATCAGAATATAAGCGGGAAAGTCTTCCACTTCAATCTTCCAGATGGCTTCCATTCCGAGTTCAGGGTATTCAAGTAATTCGACATTTTTAATATTATGCTCTGCCAATAAAGCGGCGGGGCCACCAATGGAACCGAGGTAGAAACCGCCAAATTCTTTGCAGGCATCTGTGACTTGCTTTGAGCGATTACCTTTGGCTAGCATGATCATAGAACCACCCTCTTTCTGAAAAGCTTGCACATAGCTATCCATACGCCCAGCCGTAGTGGGACCGAAAGAACCAGAAGGTTTGCCAGCAGGTGTTTTTGCAGGGCCCGCATAGTAGATTGGATGATTTTTTAAATAGTCCGGCATGCCTTTCCCCTGATCAAGGCGTTCTTGGATCTTCGCATGTGCAATATCGCGCCCAACGACGATCGTGCCACTCAGCGAAAGCGGTGTAGCTACGGGGTATTGATTCAGCTCGGCAAGAATGTCTTCCATTGGCCGATTCAAATTAATCGCCACCGGATCCTTAGGTTTCGCAAGTTCTCCCTCAGCAGGAATGAAGCGACCAGGATTCTCTTCAAGTTGCTCCAGCCAAACACCGTCTTTGTCAATTCGTGCTTTAACATTTCGGTCCGCAGAGCACGAAACTCCGAGTCCGACGGGGCATGAAGCACCATGTCGAGGCAAACGAATCACACGCACATCGAGCGCAAAATATTTACCGCCGAACTGGGCGCCGTAGCCCATCTTACGCGTGTATTCTAGGAGCT
>QXZH01000001.1 GCA_009886465.1 Opitutaceae bacterium | reverse complement strand
TTGATCGCGAAATAGTTGGCGGACCATTGCATTGGTTCGATGAGGTGCCAAGTAGAACCTTTTCGCTCAAGGATGCGGGGTGTTTCGATTCCGCGCCCATGTAGCTCGATACGGTCGGCGTCGATTAACTCACGTCCGATCTGTCTCGAGAGACCGCCGGTGCTTGGTTCGACTTGTTTAGCCTGGTAGTTGAGGTAAGCAATCATGCCAAAAGCAATGATGTTGAGTGCGAGAAGAAAGATTGTGAATTTGAAACGCATATGCTTAGTGGCGGCGGATGAGATAAATGAGCAAGCCGAGCAGCGCAGTGGCACTCGGTAAGATTGCGTAATAAATGAGAGTTCGGTTTAGGTCGCGCTTGCTCATGACGACTTGGTAACTTTCCAGTGGTCGAGTCGCTATGTTCAGCATGCTATTCTTAGCGAGTGCCCAATTCATCGAGTTGAAGAAAAGGGTACGGTTGCCGAAGGCACGTAGGCGGTTGTTGGTGATGAAGTCAGAATTACCAAAGGCGACAAAGCGGCCACCGGGGATATTGATGCCGAGCTCTGTGCCTGCAGTGCGAGTGGAAACTGTAGCAATGGGGATGGGGCCTTTGAGGTCGCGCTTTTCATCGAATTTCATCGGATCTTCCGTGCGGTAGTCGCTCTCCGCCCAGCTTTGGTCAGAGGTGCCGATGATTTGAGTAACCTTTAGGCGTGGGTCTTTGAGGGAGCCAGGATCGGTGCGCATGGGGCGTGGGCGACCGAAGAGGGCGGTGACCTGGTAATCGACGAGTAGCTTTGTGATCGGGTGTGCGGCGAAGCGACGAATGATTAGATCACCGCCTTGCGCCCGAAAGTCGGGGCCAATATCTTCAACCAACATGTCATCAGCAAGTACGCCCCAATCATAGAAAAGCTCTTCCATGCCGTGGCGTCGACCTGGATCGATCAATACCATCATCCGGCCATTACGCTCGCTCATGTAGCGACGCAGCTTTTCGACTTCCTCGGAGAGGAGACCGGCCTGGGGGGAGGGGACGACTATCAAGTCGGCATCTAAGGGTACGTTTTCTGCAACTGCCAGATCGAGCGTAGCGAGTATGTAATTACGCTCGCGGAGAAAGGCTTCGAGCTGTGATAGACCGCGTAGGGGGTCGACATCTTCGAGGCGCATCTCGCCGTGACCAACTAGGAAGTAAATTTTATCCTCATCTTTCGCGGAGACGTCAATGATTGCTGAAGTAATCACCTTTTCGCCGCGAAAGCCTGTTATTTGATTGTCCGCGACTTCGTAGAGTTCAGCTTGGCGAATCTCTCGTGTGCGTTCCCCCATTGCGATTAAGATGATGTTCTCCTGCGTCAGCTTATATTTGTTACTCAGATCTTGAGCGCGCTTTCTCTGGCGATAGATGTCGACAAACTCAATGTTAATGTAGGCTTTGCCCTCCTTCATTCCCTCGGCTTCGTATTCGCGCAAGAGCTTCCGCAGGTGTTGGTGAATCTGTTTTAGCTCGTCGACTTCGGGATCATTCGGAATGGTAACGATGATATTGACAGGCTCCTCCAGTGCACGGATGTGGGCTTTTGACTCAGGCGCGAGGGAATAACTGCCCGAATGTGTTAGGTCGATCCTAGAGAAGTATTTTGCGGCCAGATAATTGAGCGAGGCGATCAAGCATAATCCGAGTATGATCTGGACTATGCGATTGGCTACGCGGAAACGGCGTGCGACACGGTATTCGTTGAAACGGTTGATTTGCATCCGGGTAATTATGACATTCTATGCTTTCGCTTCGATTACGAGAGTGGAGAGGCCAAGTAATAGAAAAGTGGTACTGGTGTAATAGAAGAAGGGGCGGGTATCGATAATACCGCGCGAAAAGTCGTCGAGATGTTCGAAAATTTGTAGGTAGTTGACTGCGGCTACTACCCAACTAGAGAGCTCACCTCCTGCATCTGCGAGATTACCCATTTGTTGGCCACCGATGATGACTACGAAGAGAGTTGTGAAGGTGAGCATCCCCGCGACGAGTTGGCTACGGGTTATACTACTGGCAAAGATACCAATCGAGATAAAGAGTAGACCACTTGTTGCGAGGAAGAGGAAGCTGCCTACGAGCGGTTCTACTTCCAAAAGAGCACCACTTTCTGCAGCGTTAGGGTAGAGTTTTTCGGTGACTAGGGGAAAACCAATCGTCAATACCCAGAGCAGCATGTAGAAAAGATAAGCTCCAGCGAATTTACTCAAAATTACGGCTACGCGCGAGGTGGGAGTGGTCATTAGTGTATCTAAAGTTCCTATACTCCGTTCGCCTGCAATACTTCGCATTGTTAGAAGGGGTACGACGAAGAAAACAGGAATCCAAAAGACGCTAAAGAACTGAACAGTAGGCAAGGTCTCCGAGGGAGTATTGACCATGCCGCGCAAGATTGCCCAATAAATAAAGCCCATCAGGCAGAGGAAGAGCACTGCGGCAATGTAGGTATGCGGGCTGATGAACAGCATGCGTAGCTCGTGTTTAAATAGTATGAAAAAGTGGCGCACTTTAAATTGGTCAGTAGTAATTGGAGAGAGACTAAGCGCTGATTTTGGGCTTGGTTTCGATGGTTTCCTCCCAAGATCGCTTGGTCGCGGCGAGGAAGATCTCTTCGAGGTTGGGCTCGCGAGGGGCCAAGCTGTGTAGGATGAATTCACGCTGATTGCTGAGTAGTTGAATCAGTTGTGGGCCAAGGTTGCCTTCATTTTCAACGCGGAGGTTTAGTTCGGACCAATTTTCGGCTATCGGAGTGCATTCAAGTATTTCAGCATCGATTCCACGACCGGCGAGGCAAGCGGCGACGGCGCTGTCGTTGCCTTCGACGATTAAGCTAAAGCGATTACTGGGTAGAAACTCCTCGCGTAGTTCCTTACTCGTGCCCGCAGCGACGATTCGACCACGGTTAATGATGATCACGCGATCGCAAGAGCGCTCGATCTCGGGTAGTATATGGCTGGAGATGATGACGGTGTGTTTGCCGCGTAGATTGTCGATTAGTTTACGGATTCCTTGGATTTGGTGTGGGTCGAGGCCGATGGTCGGTTCGTCCATGATGATTATTTCGGGATCACCAAGTAGGGCATCGGCAATACCAACGCGTTGGCGAAAGCCCTTGGAAAGTGTACCGATGATTTTACGGCGAGCTGTACGGGCGAGGTCACAAATCTCCATTGCTTCTTCTACGGCGGCGCGGAGCTTATGCCCTGGGACTTCTTTGAGTCGCGAACGGAAGCGCAGATATTCGACTACCCTCATGTCGTCTGGTAGAGGATTGTTTTCCGGCATATAGCCAATCTTACGTTTCACCTCGTGCGGGTTTTGCGCTACGCAGATGCCACCGACCCAAGCCGAACCCGAGGTGGCTGACATAATGCCAGAGAGGATCCGCATAGTCGTGCTCTTACCAGCGCCATTGGGACCAAGGAAGCCGACAACTTCGCCCGGATTGACCGTAAAGTTGACTTTACGGATAGCGGTCAATGCCCCGTATTGGCGGGTGAGATCTTTGACGCGTATGCTGGGGATGGTCTCCATAGATGGGCGATTGTTCAGATAGCTCAGATCAGAAGGCAGAACTCAGAGGCTGGCAATCCGTTACTTGACTCTGTAATGCCTATTTTTCAGTAGTTCCATCCGATGGACTCCACGCTTGCGAGAATTCCAAGAGCGGTGCATCTATTTATTATGGAAATTACTCTAACTACGCCGGCCATCCTTTTTCCAGCTGTGAGCCTGCTGATGCTGGCCTATACTAACCGCTTTTTAGCCATCGCTAGTATTATCCGTGTGCTACACAGCCGTTACAAAGCTGAAGGCAGCAGCGTTGTGCGCCGCCAAATCGAGAATTTACGCGCACGACTCGGGCTGATTCGTAAGATGCAGACCTTCGGTATCTTGAGTCTCTTTGCCTGTATTCTCTCAGTCATCGTCCTCTTCCTCGGGCAGCTGATTCTTGGTAAAATTCTTTTTGGCCTCAGCTTGGGACTGATGCTTAACTCCCTACTCTATTGTCTCCGGGAAATACACCTGTCTGGCCGAGCCTTGGAGATCGAAATGGAGGATATGGAGAAATAAGGGCCTGCTTTTTTAAAACTAATTATTAGCTACTAAGTTCCAATTTATTCTATGGTAGCTTAGTCGTGCCCATGAGGAACTTGTCGCATACGCGAGCGACGGCACGACCTTCGTTGATCGCCCAGACGATGAGCGATTGACCGCGGCGCATGTCTCCCGCCGCGAAGACGCCTTCGACACTAGTTTCGAATTCACCGTATTCGGCCTTCACGTTGGATCGGGAGTCGAGGTCGAGGCCTAACTCTTCGGCGATGGTTGCTTCGGGACCTAAGAATCCCATTGCAAGCAGAACAAGCTCTGCTTCGAGCACTCGCTCACTACCATCGACCTTCTTCGGAATGAAGCGACCGTTTTCGTTCGTCCATTCGATGTTATGAATGTGCACGGCTTTGACCTTATCGTCTTCGTCGCCTTCAAACTTGCTGGAAGTGACCAGATATTGGCGCGGGTCTTCCCCTTGAATCTCGGCAGCCTCTTCTTGGCCATAGTCCATTTTGTAAGTCTTGGGCCATTCTGGCCATGGGTTATCCTCTGCGCGCTCTTCGGGAGGCTTCGGCATGATCTCGAGTTGCGTCACGCTCTTGCAACCGTGACGCAGTGAGGTGCCTACGCAGTCAGTGCCGGTGTCACCACCGCCAATAATGACGACGTTCTTGCCCTTGGCTAGTTCGCTGAATTGTTCAGACTTACCTTCTTTGACGTCCCAAAGTTCCTTCGTGTTCGGTCCAAGGAATTCCATCGCAAATCGGATGTTACTAAGATCACGGCCTTCGATTGGTAGATCACGCGGCTTGGTAGCACCGCAGCAAAGGACGACGGAGTCGAAGTCTTCCATTAGTCGTTTGGAAGAAATGTCTTTGCCGATTTCGACGCCGCAAGTGATGGTAATGCCTTCGGCTTCCATCAACTCAGTGCGGCGAGTGACGACGTCCTTCTCTAGCTTCATGTTGGGGATACCATACATGAGAAGCCCACCTGGGCGATCGGCGCGTTCGTAAATGGTGACTAAGTGGCCGGCTTTGTTTAGCTGGTCGGCTGCGGCTAGACCCGCAGGTCCTGATCCGACCACAGCGATCTTTTTACCAGTGCGCTCTTTGGGCGGGGTGGGGGTGACCCAGCCTTCATTCCATGCTTTGTCGATGATGGAACACTCGATGTCTTTAATCGTGACGGGTGGCTCGATCACACCGAGCACACAAGAGCCTTCGCAAGGAGCGGGGCAGACGCGGCCAGTGAACTCGGGGAAGTTATTCGTTTTCATGAGGCGCTCATAAGCGCCCTGCCATTTACCTTGGTAGACGAGGTCGTTGAACTCGGGTATCAGATTGTTTACCGGACAACCGCTGGCCATGTTAGCGAGGGTGATTCCTGTGTGGCAGTAAGGTGTACCACAGTCCATACAACGTGCGCCCTGCCTTTGCACTTTTTCTTCGTCAAAATGTTCGTGTATTTCGTCCCAGTCTTTGACACGTTCGAGTGGTGGACGATTCGCAATCGTCTTGCGCTCGATTTCCATAAATCCAGTTGCTTTTCCCATAATTTTTAAGAGTTGAAAGTTGTTAGTTGGGAGCGGAAAGAGTTTTATTTTTTGAGATTAAATCAAACTTCTGATTTTTGTCTTTCGACTCCTTTATTGTGACTGCAGGTTACTAGTGACCCGCCTTCACGTTTTCTTCAAATGCGGCTTGGATGGCTTCGTCACCTGCGAGACCACGTTCTTCAGCACGTTTGACGGCGTGCAGCACGCGTTCGTAATCTTGTGGAAGAATCTTGAGGAACTTGCCGGCTGTTTCTGGCCAATCGGCGAGGATGCTCTCGGCCCGTTTCGAACCGGTGAGGGCGAAATGCTTTTCGAGCTTAGTTTTGACTAAGTCCATCTCTTCGTCGCCACACTCGATCAGTTGATAAACGTTGACCATATCTGGGTTCAAGCGGTTTTGAACGAAGTCTCCCGATTCATCATAGATGTAAGCAACGCCGCCGGACATGCCCGCACCGAGGTTACGACCTGTGGTGCCTAGGTTCATTACCATGCCACCGGTCATGTATTCCAGCGCGTGATCACCGAGTCCTTCGACTACAGCTTCAACGCCTGAATTTCGGACGCAGAAGCGCTCGCCTGCCATGCCTGCGATGTAAGCTTCACCTTTAGTTGCCCCGTAGAAGCAGACGTTGCCCGTAATGATGTTTTCGTGGGCTACGAATGGTGATGCAGGATCGGGACGGACGATGATCTTCGCACCGGAGAGGCCTTTGCCTAGATAGTCATTCGTGTCACCTATCACAGTGAAGGTCATACCTTTCGGGCAAAATGCGCCGAGTGATTGGCCAGCAGAGCCAGAAAGATTCACCTTAACTGTATCTTCAGGGAGGCCTTCTGCGCCATATTTACGCGAGATGTCTGCGCCTGTGATCGTGCCGACGACGCGGTTGATATTTACGATGGGCAGATTAATCTCGACGGACTTGCCCTCTTGGATGGCGGGTTGTGCTCGTTTGAGGATCTCGGTGAGATCGAGCGATCGGTCGAGGAGATGGTCTTGATCCATCTGGCAGTAGGTGCCGACTTCGGGGCCTACTGCTGGACGATAGAGTATTTTGCTGTAGTCGAGTCCTTTGGCTTTCCAGTGGTCGATGGCTGCGCGCATTTCAAGTTTATCGACACGGCCGACCATTTCTGGGATCGAACGGAAGCCAAACTGTGCCATAATCTCGCGGAGTTCTTCGGCGACGTAGTTCATGAAGTGAACAACTGCGTCAGCGCCACCTGCAAAGCGCTTGCGTAATTCAGGGTTTTGAGTAGCCACACCCACGGGACAGGTGTTCTTATGGCAAACGCGCATCATCAAGCAACCGAGTGTGAC